>CAXXTG010000300.1:0-3454 GCA_963666855.2 Vicinamibacterales bacterium | reverse complement strand
CGCAGGACGACGCTGCTGCGGAACTCCGGGCGGTCCTCAAGCAGCCGCATCGACCCGAAGCGCTCGATCAGGGCCTCGAGGGCGATGCGGCCCTGCAGGCGGGCGAGCGGCGCGCCGATGCAGTGGTGGATGCCGCGGCCGAATCCGAGGTGGTGCTGGTCGCCGCGGCGCACGTCGAGCCGGTCGGGGGCCTCGAAGCGGTCGGGGTCGCGGTTTGCGGCGCCGAGCAGGGTGAGCGCGGTGTCGCCGCGCCGCATCGGAGAGCCGTTCACCTCGCAGTCGTCGAGCACGTAGCGCACGTCGACCTGCACCGGAGCGTCGAAGCGCAGCAGCTCCTCGACCGCCGACGGGATGAGCGCGGGGTCCCCGCGCAGGGCCGCGAGCTGGTCGGGGTGGCGCAGCAGGGCGAGCACGCCGTTGCCGATGAGGTTGGTGGTGGTCTCGTTGCCGGCCACCAGCAGCAGCCGCAGCATGATCAGCACTTCGCGTTCGGTCAGGCGGTCGCCCTCCTCTTCGGCCCGCGCGAGGGCGCTGATGATGTCGTCGCGGGGGTCGGCCTTCCGCCCGCTGATGATCGGCGCGAGGTAGGCGTCGAGGGCCCGCATCGCCGCGTCGGCGGTCTCCCTCTCTTCGGGGCTCAGGGTGGGCTCGAGGATGCGGGCGCGCTGGCCCGACCACTCCACGAACTGCGCGCGGTCCTCGGGCGGGATGCCGAGCATCTCGGCGATGACGATCACCGGCAGGGGCTTGGCCACCGCCTGCATGAGGTCGAAGCCGGACGGATCGTCGACCGCGTCGAGGAGGGTCGTCATCAGCTCGCGGATGTGGGGCTCGAGGGCGGCGACCGACCGCGGCGTGAACGCCTTGTTGACGAGGGCGCGCAGCCGCGTGTGGTCCGGGGGGTCGAGGAAGAGCATGCTCGGCTCCGCCACGCTCGGCAGGCTGCCCCGCCGGCCCGAGGCGGGGCGCTTGCGGGCGTCGCTGGAGAAGCGGCGGTGATCGCGGAGGATGGCGTCGGCGTCGGCGAAGCGCGTGAACACCCAGGCGTCCATGAGCCGGCTGCGGTGCACGGGGTCGCGGGCGCGGAGTCTCGCGTAGGTGGGGTAGGGGTCCTGCGCCATCGCGGCCGACAGGGGGTTGTAGCTGACGCCGCTCTGCCAGCGCTCGCGCAGCAGCAGGGCGCCCACCGCCACCTTCCGTACCGCGTCCCGCATCGCCATCGTCGACTCCTCCGGGGTTGCGCCGCCGCGCCCGGCGACTGCTACTAGAATACCGGGGCGATTGTCGGATTCATACCAGGACCCACCAGGAGCGGACATGGACACTCGACGATTCCTCATCACCGGCGGCAGCCAGGGCATCGGCGCCGCCCTCGTCTCGCTGGCCCGCGCGCAGGGCCACGAGGTGGTCTTCACCGGGCGCGACCGGGTGCGCATCGACCAGGTGGCGGCCGAGAGCGGGGCTCTCGGCCTGCAGGCGGACGTGGCGGCGGCCGACGACAACCGGCGCACCGTCGAGGCCGCGGTCGGGCGCATGGGCGGCATCGACGTGCTCGTCAACAACGCCGGGGTCGGCTACCTCGCCGAGGTCGGCGACATCGACATGGACCGCATGCGCGCGCTCTTCGACATCAACGTGTTCGGGCTCGTCGACCTCACGAACCGGGTCGCGCCGCTGCTGAAGGCGCAGCAGTCGGGCTACGTCTTCAACATCGCCTCGACCTCGGGCATGAAGGGGGCGAAGGCGGGGACGGTGTACGCCGCGAGCAAGTGGGCGGTGCGCGGCCTCAGCCAGTGCTGGCAGGCCGAGCTGCGCCCCCACGGCGTGCACGTCACCTGCGTCTGCCCGTCCGAGGTGCAGACGGACTGGATGGGGCGGACCGGGCGGAACAACCCGAACAAGCTGTACGCCGCCGACATCGCCGAGACGATCATGGCCGCGCTCGCCATGAAGTCGCGCGCCCTCTGGCCCGAGCTGGCGATCTTCGCGAACAACCCGTGGAAGGAGGACTGAGGCGGGGCCGCCTTCACCGGGCGGCCGGGACGGGGGGATTGCCCCCCGCGGGTGCCGGGCGCAAGGCGGGGGAGAGGCGCGCTTCCCTCACATCCACACTTGGTCGTCGTCGAAGTCGGCGGCGGAGACGCGGACGGCGGCGACTTGCAGGGTGCCGTCTCCGGTCACGGTGACGGGCTTTGCGTACGGGGTGTAGCCGGGGCTGCGCACGTAGAGCTCGTACTCGCCCGCCGGCACCTCGACGCGCGCCTTTCCCTCGGCGTCGGTCGAGGCGCGGTAGACGCCCAGGCGCACGTCGGCGTTGCCGAGCGGGGACTCGGTGTCTCGGTCGACGACGGTGACGGTCACCGCGTTTTCCGGCGGTTCAACGGTCCGGAAGCTGAACGTGCTCGCCGCCGCTTCATGCCGGGGTGCCTCGGGCCCGTCCGTGGGCTCCTCGGGCTGCACGGTCTCCATGGGGATCGACGCTGCCGTCCAGGTATGCACCCCCGGTTCGCGCGGGGCGGTCAGCGTCACCGCCGCCGCGTAGAGGGCGCGGGTGCCGGCCCTGGGCTCGGCGCCCAGCGTTCCATGGCCGACATCGCGGCCCGTCCCGTCGCGGATGACGACGGCCTGCCCGGCGAGCGGACACGCGGCGGCGCACTTCACTCCCACCGTCACCGTGAACCGGCCGCCCGCGGCGACGGGGGAGGGCGCCCCCCACACGGCGACGCTGGTCGGATGCGTCGGCGGCGGCTCGTCGGTCACCGTCCGTCTTTCCGTCAGGCGTTCCCGCCGTTCACCGCCGCGTCGCGGCCCGCGATGCGGCCGAAGACGAGGCAGCGGCCCAGGCCGTGCTGCGCGAACCCGCCCTGCGACTCGCCGGCGCAGTAGAGGCCGGGGATGACGTCGCCGTGGATGTCGATGACCTGCGCCCGCGGGTTGGTCCGCAGCCCGGTGAGCGAGTCGTGCAGGATCGGCGTGGACCACGCGGCGTAGAACGGGGGCGTCTGGAGCTTGTAGCGCGGGTTGGGCTTCCCGAAGTCGGCGTCCTCGCCCGCGTCGACGAAACGGTTGTAGCGGGCCACCGTCTCCTCTAGGACGGCCGCCGGCATGGGCTTCGCCTGGAACGGGTTGGCGATGGCCGCGGCCAGCTCCGCGATGGTGTCGGCGGTGTAGAAGAAGCCGTCCGGGTCGACGTTCGGCGGTCGCGGGTCCCACTCCTCCCGCTCGACCGCGTCGTGGTCGAAGACGGCCCAGATCGGCCCGCCGCCGTTGCGCTTCGACTCGTCCCCGGTGTCGGCCATGGCCGCCGCGAAGAAGTCGTAGCGCGCGTCGGTTTCGCTCCAGAAGCGCCGGCCGAGCTGGTTGACGAGGATGACGTCCTGCCAGTCGGTCACCGTGAGGCCCGACGCGCGGGCGAGGTCGAAGATGCGGGCGTCGGGCTGCCAGATGAGGCTCG
>CAXXTG010000299.1:0-3530 GCA_963666855.2 Vicinamibacterales bacterium | reverse complement strand
CGACGACGAGCTCGGAGCGGACGCCCGCCACCCCCTCGACGCCGCGCGCCAGGACCACCGCGCGGTCCGCATCGGCGGCGGAGCCGACCGCCCCCCGCAACGTCACCGCGCCGTCGCGCGCCACGACGTCGATCGGCATCGTGCCCAGCTCGACGTCGTTCACCAGGGCCGTCTTGACCCGAACGGCCAACTGCGCGTCCCGGGCCGCATCCTGCGCGCCGGCGAACGCGGGGACGGCGAGCGCGCCGCCCAGCACGACTGCTAGGCACACCGCGCCGGCGAACCGCTGAACCCCGCACCCGCGGTACGGCGCCCGGCGCCGGAAGAACGTCGCGGTGACCGCGTCGCCGATCCGGTTGAAACGGTCCTGCAGCACGTCGATGAACTCGTGCAGCCCCCCGCCGATCACCTCCCCGGCGTCGGTGTAGTCGAACTCGGACGCGAGCCGGCCCAGCAACTGCTCGGCCCGGTTCGCGAAGCGGCGCATGGGGGTGCCGGTGACCGCGTGCAGCGAGACCTCGGCCTGCGACACGCAGTAGCCCACCGAGCGCGGGAAGGCGCGGTCGAAGAGCAGGAACGCCACCACCGACTCCGACGACACCAGCCCCCACGTGCGGCGGTAGGCCTCGAAGCCGCTCGCCGAGCGCAGCAGGGCGCTCCACTGCAGGTCGTCGACGGGCCGGCCGACGTCGGCGGTCGACGGCAGCAGCAGGAAGTACTTGACGTCGAGGATGCGGCTGGTCTGGTCGGCGCGCTCGATGAAGCGGCCGAGGCGGCTGAAGTTCCACGCCTCGCCGTGCTCCATCGTCTCGCTCTTGGTGCCGGCGACGACGTGGCTGGCCCGCGTCACCGACCCGAAGAAGCGGACCGCGTCGTGCAGGGCGAACCGCCTCGCCTCGGGCGCGGTGACGTCGAGGTAGAACTCGTTGATCTCCTGCCACACCTCCGACGAGATGATCTCGCGCACCGTCCGCGCGTTCTCGCGCGCGGCGGCCACGCACGAGGCGATGGAGTTCGGGTTGGTCCGGTCGATGGTCAGGAACTCGATGACGTTCGACCGGGTCGGCGCGGCGTACCGCTCGGCGAACGCGGCCTCGTCGCCGCCGACCTGCACCATGGGGAACCACTGCTCCTCGGCGAGGCCGGCGAGGTCGATCTCGAGGTTGAGGTTCACCCCGACGACGCGGGGCGACGTTGGCCGCGCGCTCGAGGTAGCGGCTCATCCAGTAGACCGACTCGGCGGTGCGGCTGAGCATGGGGCCGGCTATCCGAGGACCCAGGTGTCCTTGCTGCCCCCGCCCTGGGACGAGTTCACCACCAGCGAGCCCTTGGTGAGGGCGACGCGGGTGAGCCCGCCGGGCAGGACGAAGGGCTTGCTCCCCAGGAGGATGTAGGGGCGCAGGTCGACGTGGCGCCCCTCGAAGCCGCCGTCGACCAGCGTGGGCACGCGCGACAGCGAGAGGGTCGGCTGCGCGATGTAGTTGCGGGGCGCGGCGGCGATGCGTTCGGCGAACTCGGACCGCTCGGCCGCCGTCGCGTGCGGGCCGATCAGCATGCCGTAGCCGCCCGACTCGTTGGCCGGCTTCACCACCAGCTCGTCGAGGTGGTCGAGCACGTAGCCGCGGTCCTTGTCGCGCCAGCACAGCCATGTCTGCACGTTCGGCAGTATCGGGTCCTCGCCGAGATAGTAACGGATCATCTGCGGCACGTAGGCGTAGACAACCTTGTCGTCCGCCACCCCGGTCCCCGGCGCGTTCACGACGGTGAGCCGCCCGCTGCGGTACGCGTCCATCAGGCCCGGCACCCCGAGCACCGAGTCGGGGCGGAAGCAGTCGGGGTCGAGGAAGTCGTCGTCGATGCGCCGGTAGAGGACGTCGACCCGCTCCAGCCCCCGCGTGGTGCGCATGAACAGGGCGCCGTCGTTGACGACGAGGTCGCGCCCCTCGACGAGCTCGACCCCCATCTGCTGCGCGAGGAACGAGTGCTCGAAGTAGGCCGAGTTGTGGATGCCCGGGGTCAGCACCGCGACGCTCGGCCGCCCCGCGCCGCGGGGGGCCACCCCTTCGAGGGCGCCGAGCAGGCGGCTCGGATAGTCGCTGACGGGGCGCACCGACAGGCCGTCGAAGATCTTCGAGAACGTCTGCTTCATGACCGCCCGGTTCTCCAGCACGTAGGAGACGCCGGACGGGCAGCGCAGGTTGTCCTCGAGCACGTAGACGGTGCCGTCGCGGTCGCGCACGAGGTCGGTGCCGGTGATGTGGCACCAGACCCCGCCCGGGGGGTCGAGCCCGGCGCACTGGGGGCGGTACCCCTGCGAGCTCTCGACCACGTCGGCCGGCACCACCCCGTCGTTGACGATGCGGCGGTCGTGGTAGACGTCGTTGATGAAGTGGTTCAGGGCGACGATGCGCTGGTGCAGGCCGCGCTCGATCTCGTGCCACGCGCCGCGGGAGACGATGCGGGGGATGATGTCGAAGGGGAAGATGCGTTCGGTGCCGTGCCCGTCGTCGTAGACGTTGAACGTGATGCCCATCCGCAGGAGGGCGCGCGCCGCCGCCTGCTGGCTGCGCGCGAGCTCGCCGTCGGCCAGGCGCTCGATGCGCTCGACGAGCGGGCGCGCCTCGGGCCGGGGCGTGCCGTCCGCGCGGAACAGCTCGTCGTAGAACCCGCCGGAACCCGCCGGTCGCGTAGCGCTCGAACGTCACGCCGACGCCCGCGCTAGCGCGCCGCCGCGCGCGCGTCCTCTTCGAGGATCCGGGCCCCGCGCAGGATGCCGCCGAACGAGTAGTTCGCCTCGTGGCAGGCGTACTCGTAGACGCGGTCCCCGCTCGCGGGCCATACGTACTCGCCGCTCCAGGGCGCCGTCCACACCGCGGGATCGTCGACGGTGAACTGGTACAGCAGGGTGTCGGCGTCGATGCGGCTGAACCGCTCGACCACGTGCAGGTTCCGCGACGCGCCGCCGAGGGCGGGGCGGTCGGTGAAGTTGGTGGTGTCGACGACGAGCGTGTCGCCCTCCCAGCGGCCGACCGAGTCGCCGAGCCAGCTCCTGATCTCGGGCGGGGCGTGCTCCTGGTTCATGCGCACGACGCGGGCGTCGTGGACCATCTCGACGAGGATCAGGACCGTGTCGTCGGTCTGCACGATGCGCTTCAGGTTGTTGTAGAGCACCGGCAGCATCGGCGGCCCCGCCGTCGAGCCGAAGCCCAGCAGGCACCGCTCGGCGAGGGGGCGCTGCTCGGGGTTGTCGTAGGGGCCCGGCGCCTCGAGGTCGTCCGCGAGCCACCACGCCGTCCCGGTGTTCGGCCGCACGTAGGCGGCGGCGTAGGCGGCGCGCGCGGCCTGCGCCTCGGGGGTGAACGGGGGCTGCCGGCCGTTGGGCGGGTCGGTGATGATGGAGGTGCGCCACTCGCCGTCGATCTGGAACCCCGCGGCGCCCCGGTCCATCCAGAACGAGTTGTAGCCGCCCACGTTGCCGGCCGCGCCGGTCGACCCGTCGCCGCCCACCGGGGGGGCCTCGCGCGGGGCCT
>CAXXTG010000298.1:0-13983 GCA_963666855.2 Vicinamibacterales bacterium | reverse complement strand
CCCAGAACGGCCCCTCAACTACGAAAGCGGCGTTCAGCAGCGCCGCCGCATCGAAGCGGTTGTTCTCGTTGCGCGAATTGTCCTCGATCACTTGAGCGATCCGCGACCAAATGGCCTCCCAACCAGGCCGGCCGGTCCACATCCGGGCCGTTCCTTCCGGATATCCGAACGGAAAGTCCAAGCCGACGAGCAGCCGTGATCCTGCTGCGGTGGCCTTCTGCAGCAGCTCTTCGATGCGCCCGACTGCCTCCCTGCGCGTCGCGGGGTTCTCGGGTGCGTCGGTCCCTCCCGTGCCCCGGCTCGCGATCCAGATGCTGTCTTTGCCCCGCTTCGGTTTGCCGTTGGCCGACCAGTCGACCGCCATGTACCCGTCGAAGAGTTTCATGCGCAAACCTCTTTTCAGTCGTACCAAGCCCGGCCGGACGCAGTCATTGAAAACCGTGGCGCGGTCCGCTGACCAGGATGACCAGGACCTACGCGCCGTCGGGAGACCGCGCGGAGTGGAAGTCGCCGCCGGGGCCGATGGCCAGCCGGCCGCCACCGCCGCAGAGCGGCCCGGACCGTGGTCCCGCGGTGCAGGCACGTGGCGGGGCACCGGTGCAACTCGCGGCGGGATGAAGAGGTCGCGGATCGCCATCACGCGGCTTCTCCAACGGTCACGCTGACCCGCTTGCCCAATCGGCGCAAGGCGCGGTCGATCGTTGCCGACTTGGTGGCATGGTCCGGATTCAGCATGCGTCGGACTTCGCTCTCGGCGACCCCGAGATCGTGGGCGAGACGGCGTTGCGACACACCGGCCTTGCGGAAGGCTCCGTAGAGCGCCGCCTTCAGGGCAATCGCCACGGGCGGCACGACGAGCGGTCGGCGCTTGGTGGCAGGCGACGGCTCGGGCAGGCCCTTGCCCTCCCGAATCGTCGCCGCGATCAGCTCACGAAGCAGATCCCGGGCTTCGGCCAGCGCCTCGTCCCGGGTCGCACCGTCCGTGGCACCCCACCCGAAATCGGGAAATGCGACGACGTAACGGCCGTCCTCGTCGCGCTCAACCTCGGCGGGATAGTTGTATGTGTCAGACATGAGTTCCGATTCTCTTCGCTCCGGGACACTTCCGGCATTCCGCCGACTAGATGTCGTCCCCGTCGATTCCAAGGTCGTCGAGCATCTTCGTGAGCAGTCCCTTGCCGATGTCCTTCTTCCGGTCCTTGACGGTCGTCTTCCGATCACCCGCGTACAGCGTTCCGTGCGATCCGGGTCCCTCCGTTGCCACGAAGCGCACCGCCAGATTCCGGCTCCGTGCCCATTTGCGGACCCTCGCGATGAACTGCCGGCCATTCATCGGACCTATCGTGCCAGCCCGCATCGGCACCGGTCAAGGACAAGTGCGCGCATTTGTGATCGCAACCCCAGCGGCACTCTCGATGAGGGGACGAGATCCGGGGTCGATGGCGGTGCCCTTGGAGGGTGGGCGACTCAAGGTGCCGTCACCCCCTTCGCCGCCGGCACCCACGCCGGGGTGCCCTCCTCCCAGCGGTTGTCGGTCAGGGCGCGCTGCTCCGAGCCGTCGGCCCGCATGATGAAGAGCTCGCCGTAGGGCTGGGGGATGTCGTGCATCGGGGCCTCGTCCTTGAACCCGTATCGCGAGCTGCTGAACAGGATGTGCTCGCCGTCGGGAGAGAACGCGGGGTGGGAGTCGCCGCCGGGGGTCGTGGTCAGTTGCCGCAGGCCGGTGCCGTCGGGGCGGATGGAGAAGATGTCGAAGTCGCCGTCCGCGAGGCGGCTGAAGACGATGAGGTCGCCCGCCGGCGACCACGCCGGGAAGTTGTCGTAGCCGGCGGTCAGCGTGCGGACCGCGCCGTCCGCGAGGTCCACGATGCGCAGCCCCTCCGCGGTGTCCCCCCAGACGCGGTAGACGACCTCGCCGCCGTCGGGCGAGAAGCTCGGGAACCCCGCGTTGAGGGGGCCCTCGGTGACGGCCCGCGGGTCGGATCCGTCGGGCCGTACCACCATCACGCGGCCGGGGCGGGTGCGGCGGGCCCCGAAGTAGCCGCCGGCCCCGAAGACGATCCACTCCCCGTCGTGCGACCACTGCGGGGCCATGACCGACCCGTCGCCCCGGAAGATGCGCCGGGGGTCGGCGCCGTCGGCGCCCCAGACGGCGAGCTGCGTCCGGTCGTCGGGCCGCCCGCGGCCGGTCCGCTCGCTGACCACGAGCCGCCGGCCGTCGGGCGACACCGCGGGGAAGCCGCTCGCGTAGCGCAGCTCGAACCCCGGGTCGCGGCCGGCCAGGACTTCGCCGGGCGCGCGCGGCCTCGCGATGGTCGCTATCGGCCCCTGCTGATAGACGACCCGGCGGCCGTCGTGCGACCACGAGGGGTTGCCGATGTCGCCGGCGGCGCCCTTCACGCCGTCGCTGAACGCGAGGGTCGCGGCGGGCCCCGACTTGGCGAGCCAGCCCACGCGGTCGGCCGCGACGAACTGCGGCGACAGCTTCAGCCCCGGTCCCGACGCGTGCTCGGTGCGCTCGCCGGTGGCCGCGTCGACCGAGACGACGCGCGACTCGACCCTCGCCTGGCCGCCGCGCCCCCGCGCCCGGAAGGTGTCCTCGACGGCCAGCTCGTAGAAGACCACGCGCCGGCCGTCCGCCGACCACCGGGGCGACCCCGCGAGTTGGCCGTCCGCGGTCAACCGGCGCACCCCGCCGCCGTCCGCCCGCATGACGTACACGCTCGGCTCGTGGATGTGCTCCCAGCGCCCCGCCGCCATCCGCGGCGGCTTCCCGCGCTCCGACGAGAACGCCAGCCACCGGCCGTCGGGCGACCAGCTCGGGCGGTAGTCGCCGCCCGGCGCGTCGGTCAGGTTCCGCACCTCGCCGGTCTGGACGTCGAGGAGGTAGATGTCGGTCGAGCCGCGGTCGCGGGTCGAGACGAAGGCCAGCGCCCGGCCGTCGGGCGACAGCGCGGCCTGGTCGTCGAAGGCGGGGTGGTCGGTCAGCCGCTCGAGCCCCATGCCGTCGGCGCGCACGCGGAAGATGTCGGCCGAGCCATGGCGCTCGGAGGTGAACACCACCCACTCGTCGTCGAACGAGAACGACGCGTTGTAGTCGCGCTCGGAGCCGGCGACCAGCTTGCGCGGGTTCGCCCCGTCGGCGTCGGCGATGTAGAGCACCGACTCGGTCGGGCTCCACTGGTCGACGAAGATCCGCTCCTGCGCCGCGGTCGCCGCGCCGTTGACGAGCAGGGCGACCGCCGCCGTCGTCGCACGGATAGAACGCATGTTGTCCCTCCCTCCGGACCGCGATCGGGCTGCGCGGATGGCCCACGGCCCGGGCGCCGCGGTTGCCGACCCTCCGCCGGAGTCTGGCTCCGCAAAGCGGTATCCGTGAATCATACGGCGGTCTGTGCATCCACACGATCCCCCGGCCGTTTGGCGGGTGCACGATACAAAGCGCGGATTCCGCAGCCAGCCGCGACTCCGGCCCGCAGCCGACCGCCTTCGCCGACCGCACCCGACGGTCATCTCACGAGTCTGTCGTGCACCCCCGTTTGGCCGACGTCGGTGGGCGGTCACGCCTCGGCGCGGCGAATCGTCCCCCGAGGGGGACAAGGCCCGTCCACCGCTGGAGACATCTCCCAGATGTGCGATTGCTTCGGCAAGGGGCGCGTGCTCCGGGCCCCGAACGGCACAGGGCTTGCACGTACAGGCTGCTGAGGCGCGCAGCGCGTGTGGAGGGCGCGATACCGCTCTCGTCGCTGCGAGGAGAGGAGACGACGATGCGAATGGACCAGGCCACGCTCGGCGTGGCGGTCGTCATCACCGCGGGCGGACTGTGGCTCGCGGGCGCGTCACCCGCGGCGGCGCAGACGGCGCCCGGCGCGCGCCGCAGGAGCTGCGCGGGGATCCATCCGCTCCCGCGGCGGCGCAGCTTGCCGGACCCCCGGCGGCCGGCGCCCCGGGGCTGCGGCGCTTCCGGCTCGATCCGAGGTTCGCGGCCGGGGTGCCCCTGGGGGCGTTCGGAGACAACGCGGGCGCGAGCTACGGAGGAGGCCTCGACTTCAGCGTGCGCCTCGGCGACACGCCCGTCTCCGTCGGCGCGGCGATCGAGCACCTGCGCTACGGCACGGAAACCCGGCAGATCGCGCTGTTCTCCGGCGTGCCCGAGGTGGTCAGCGACGTCAACACCCGCAACAACGTCTTCTGGGCGCACGCCCTCGTGCGCGTCCAGCCCCGGAACCGGCCGCGTGCGCCCCTACGCCGACGGACTGTTGGGGTTCGGCTACGCCTATACCAGCACCGGATTCGATCTGGGCTACGACAGCGAGTCGACCACGCATCTCGGCGACTACGCGCCCAGCCTCGGCGTCGGCGGCGGCGTCACGATCCTGCTGGTCTCGGGACGCGAAGCGGACCTCAGCCTCGACCTCGGCCTCCGCTATCTCGCGACCGGCGACCTCGACTACCTCACGAAGGGCGCCATCCGCCGCGACGAGGGCGGCGCGACGTTCGAGCCCGTGCGCTCGTCCGTCAACGTGGTGAGCCCGCAGATCGGCGTGACGTTCGGATTCTAGACGGTACGGGGACCCGGCACTCCTCGGCCGGCCCGGATGGGCCGGTCCACGCGCGGCGCGTCAGATCGGCGACCTGCCGGACGCTGCGCGGCGGGCCGCCGTCGCCGGACCGCCGGCGGACCCCCGCCGACGTCCCGGTCTCGCGCGCCCGACCGCGGGCCGACCGTTGCCGGCTGCGGCGGCGGCACGGGCCAGCCCGCCGATGTCCCGGTCTTCGCGCGCCCGGCTGCGGTAGTAGCGCCATTGTCGAACCGGGAGCGGCGCACTATGATGGTGCGGTCAACTTCGCCGCGTGGCCCGCGTCGATCCCGCGGGCCGCCGACGGCCGCTTCGAGGAGGTCGGGACATGCAGCGACGACTGCTCGGTTCACTCCGTGTCGCGACGGCGCCGGCCGCCGTCGCGGTGGTCTTCCAGCTCGCCGCCGCCCCGGCGGCGGGGCAGGACATCGCCAGGACCGAATGGGGACATCCGGACCTCGCGGGCATCTGGCTCGATGTGTGGGACACTCCCTTCGAGCGGTCGCCCGAGCTGGGCGATCGGGAGTTCGCCACCGACGAAGAGCGCGTCGCCCGCGATCTGGCGCGCCAGGTCGACCCCGGGCGCAACGTCCGCGGCCCGCGCGGGAGCGCGCAGGACGTGTCGGGGGCCTACAACGCCGTCTTCAGCTCGGCGAAGCCGGCGGGCCCCCGCACGTCGCTCGTCGTCGACCCGCCGGACGGGCGCATCCCCGCCCTGACGCCGGAGGCGCAGCGGCGGGAGGACATCAAGCGCGACTGGCGGACGATGCTGATGCGGAACACGCCGACCTGCGAGCAGCAGGCGCCCGGCTGCGAGGGCGGCGAGTACGGGCCGGTGTCGCCGCGCCGGTTCGACATCCCGCCTTTCTACAACACGTTGCGGATGAACCGCCACGACGGACCCGAGGACCAGAGCCTCGGCGACCGGTGCATGCTGGGCGCCACCCCCGACTTCAACGGGCACCGGCGCATCACCCAGGGCGAGGACGCCATCGCCATCGCCATCGACGTCGGGCAGGGCCAGGGCTTCCAGCGCGTCGTCAACCTGAGCGGGACTCACCCGCCGAGCACGGTCCGCCTGCGCCACGGCGACTCGCGGGGGCGCTGGGAGGGCGACACCCTGGTCATCGAGACCACCAACTTCTCCCCGAAGTTCCCGTATCGCGCCTCGGCCGAGAACCGGCGGCTCGTCGAGCGGTACACCGTGGTCGACGCCGACACGCTCACCTACGAGGCGACCATCTCCGACCCGACCACCTGGACGGCGCCGTGGACCGTCCGGCAGGAGCTGAGGCGCCAGAGCGACGTGCAGAACCGCATCTACTACGAGCCCCGCTGCCACGAGGGCAACTACGGGCTGCCCGCGATGTTCATCGGCCACCGGATGCTGGAGCAGGAGTTCGCCGAGGGGCGCGCCCCCGATCCGTTCTCGCTGGACACCACCACGGGCGGCGGCGGCGCCCGGTAGTAGTTCCGCGCCGTGACCGGCGCGGACTCCTGCCGGCGGCCTGATCTCGAAACCGCCCACGGGAGGGCGAAACCGGATCCCGCGCTTCGTCTATTCGCTCCTCAGCGACTGCGCGGGGTCGAGCCGCGAAGCCCGGACGGCCGGCCACAGCGACGCCAGAAGTCCGGCGGCGGCCAGACAGCCGGCCACCGACGCGTAGACGGCCCAGTCGAGCACCGCGACATCGACCAGCAGGTGAGCGATGGTTCGGAGGGCTCCCGCCGAAAGCACCAACCCGACGGCGAGCCCCAGCAGGACCAACGCCATCCCGCGTCGAACGACCATGGCCCGTACGCCCGCCGGCGTCGCCCCGAGCGCCAACCGGATCCCGATGTCCCGCGCGCGCACCGAAACGGAGTAGCTCAGCAATCCGTACAACCCGACGCCGGCCAGCGACAGCGCCAACGCCGCGAACACCGAGAACAGGACCCCCCACAGCCGGCGCTGCCACAGCGCGGCGTCGATTCGTTCCGTCATGCTCCGGATCGAGACGACGGCCGCGTTCCGGTCCTCCTGCGAGACCGCGGCCCGAATCGCGCCCGCTACCGCGGTTCGGTCAAGCTGGGTGCGCAGGACGTAGTAGCCGCCGCCCACCGGCCATTGCGTGAACGGGTAGTACAGTTCGATCGCGTCGCGCTCCGTGCCCCCGTGTCTGACGTCGCCCACCACCCCGACGACGCGGCAGTACGGGTTCGACGGCCCCACGGTGTCTCCCCACTGCACCATCTGCCCGATCGGGTTCCGCTCGCCGAAGAGCGCCCTGGCTCCGACTTCGTTGATGATGACCACCGGAGCATCGCCGCTCGCGTCGGTGCGCTCGAAGAACCGACCCGCCGTCAAGGGAATCCGCATCGCCTCGAAGTAGTCCCACGAGACATCGGCTCCGGCCGTCGGCAGCAGAAACTGGGTTTCCTCCTCCGCCCGGCCTTGAACCCGAAGCCGCCCCTGCCGCAACGCGCCGCCCGCGTAGGGGAGCGCGTTGGTGACCGCCGCGCTGTCGATCCCGGGGATGGCGCGCAGCCGCGCCAGCACACGCTCGTGATGCGCCGCGAGCAGCGCGGCCCGTTCCGCGCGCGGCGCTTGCGGGAACAGACTGTTGCGCGCGCTCGCCACGATCAGATTCTCGGCCTCGAAACCGTGATCGGCGTTCTGCATCTGCACGAACGTCTTCATCAGGAGTCCCGCGCCCAGCAACAGCAGCAGCGAGGCGGCCACTTCCGCCACGACGAGCGCGGAACGCCCCCATGAAGCGCCCGGGCTTCCCCGCGTCCCGTCCTTCAGCGCCTCGGCGAGGTTCACCCGCGAGCCCATGACCGTGGGCGCGAGCCCGAGCGCCAGCCCGCTGATCACCGTCGCCGCGAAGCAGAAGGCCAGCACCTGCGGGTCGACCGCGAAGTGCATCCACATCGGCAGCGAGTCGGGCAGCAGCGTCTGGAACGCGCGGACGGCCACCCACGCGATGGCGGCGCCGCCGGCGCCCCCGACGGCGGCGAGCAGCAGGCTCTCGGCCAGGAATCCCTTCGTCAGCTCGAACCGTCCCGCCCCCAGCGCCGTCTGCAGCACGTACTGCTTGTGCTGCGTGAGGGCCCGTGCGACGAGCAGATTGGCCACGTTGAAGATGCAGATCAGCAGGACCAACGACACGCCGGCGGTCAGCAACATCAAATAGGGACGCACCTCGCCCACCTCGGCGTCGCGCAGAGACACGAGGCGAACGCCGACGTCGCGGTTGGTGGCGGGAAACTCCGCCGCGAGCTGCCGGGCCACCCCGCCCATCTCGTCCTGCGCCTGCTCGAGGGACGCTCCGGGCGCGAGGCGCGCGACGGTCGGGTACCACCGTTGATCGCGCTGCTTCTCGCGATAGCTCTCCAGCCCCAGCGCGTACCAGCTCTCCATCGTGAGCCACAGCGTCGCCCGGTCAGGGTACCCGTATCCCGCGGGCATCACCCCGACCACTTCGAACTCGCCCATGGGCAGCCGGATCATCTGCCCCAGCGCGTCGGGCGCGCCGCCGAAACGACTTTGCCACAGCCCGTGGCCGAGCAGCGCCTTGTTCACCGGTCCGCCTCGGCGATCCTCCTCTTCGGTGAAGAGCCGACCCAGGACCGGTTGCACGCCCACCGCGTGCATGGCCTCCTGGTTGAGCTGCGCGATGACGACGGCCTCCGCCAAACCGTCGCCCTCGATCTGGGAATTGAAAACCGTGTACCCGCCGATGTTCTCCAGCAGGCTCGAACGCCGGTTGTACTCTTCGATATCGAGCAGCGAGGCGTTTCTCTCCGCCCCCTGCTCGCTCTCCGCCACGGTGAACACCCGCACCAGGCGGTCCGCGTCGGGATAGGGGAACGGACGGAGGAGTATCGCGTAGACCAGGCTGAAGACCGCCGTCGCGGCCCCGATGCCCAGGGCGATGGTCACCACGGCGGGAACGGTGAACGAAGGCGTGCGCCGCAATGCCCGCCACGACAGCTCGAAATGCTTGAGCCAGCCTCGTGAGGCACGCGCCGCGGACCGATACGTCGTTGGTGTCGACATCACGTCTCCCCCGCATCAGCTTGCGCTCTCGGCGCAGGCAGTGAACTCTGGCCGGCTCGAATCAGAGGGCCGCGTCAACCGCGGATGGACGCCGCCCGTGAACCCCGTGAACCCGCGTCCGACACCACGGCCGGACACGGCGTTTCTCAAGGTACGTGCGAGTCGCGAACGAACGGGAAGGAGATTACGCGGGCGGGCCGCGCGTGGGCCGGATGACGACGGCCGGCCCGTGTTCGCCCCGCGGGCGGACGGACGGTGCGGCGTGCGCGACGAGGTCCGGCGCGGAAGGCGCGGGAGCCCTGTCGGTCTCGATCACCGACAGGTGCCGGAAGTGACAGGCATCGCAGTCGGCGGCGTCGTGCGCGTCGGGGCCGTGTCGGTGCGGGACGACGCTTGCCGCGGCGAGCGCCGCGAAGAGCAGCAACGCTGCCGCGACCGCCGCCGCCCGTTTCAACGGCACCATGCCTCTCACTAAACCAGACGCGCACGCCGCCGTCAAGGACCGGGCCACCCCGGGCCCCGGCGGGTGCCGCTGATCACGGCGCCATGCCTCTCGCTTAAATCAGACGCGCACCGCGCCGTCGAGGACCGGCCCCGCGTGCCCCGGCGGGTGCCGCCGACTGTGGCGATCGGCACCCGGGAACGCGGCGAAGACCGCCGTGGTTGCGGACCGCATCCGCGCTCGACCGGGCCCGGAGGGTCCGCCGACACGTCACGGACGAAACGCCGGTCGGGCATGCGCCGTCCTGATCCATGGGGAACCGGTGGCGGTTCCCCCGGATTCGCGGCGGCGGACGCGCGGCGAGCCGGCCTCGGGCTGCCGCGCGCATCGACTCGGCCGCCGTGGGTGGTCGCGGGTTCGCCCGCGGCGGCTAGAATGTGTGCTTCTGGAAACCCGGACCGACCCCAGGTCGGCGGAGACTACCCATGACCCGACAGCATCTCTCGCTCCCGCTGCCCGCCGCGGCTCTCGCCGCCGGCATCGCGTTCCTGTTGCTCGGCGCGGCGTCGGCCCCGGCGCAACCGCCCATCGTGCAGCCGGGGGCACCCGGCGAGCCGAGCCGGACCATCACGGCCGCCGAGGCCTCCGACCTCGCGGGCATCCGCTTCACCGAGGCCGACGTGATGTTCATGCAGGGCATGATCCCGCACCACGCCCAGGCCCTCGAGATGACCGCGCTGCTCGACACGAACGCGGCCAGCGACGCCATGCGGGCGACGGCGCGGCGCATCGAGCTCTCGCAGGAAGACGAGATCGAGATGATGCAGGACTGGCTGCGCGAGCGCGGCCAGGACGTTACCGCCGTCGACGCGCACCACGCCGAGGGCTTCCAGCCGATGCCGGGGATGCTGACGGCCGAGGAGATGGCCAGCCTCGCCGACGCCGAGGGCGCCGCGTTCGACCGGCTCTTCCTCGAGCTGATGATCGAGCACCACCGCGGCGCCATCACCATGGTCGAGAACCTGCTGCGCCAGCCCGGCGCGGCCCAAGACTCGGTGCTCTTCGGGTTCACGTCGGACATCACCGCCGACCAGACGGCCGAGATCAACCGCATGGACGCGATGATGGCCGAGCTGTCGCCCGACCCGCGGGTGCAGCTCGCGGCCGGCTTCGAGGACGCCGGGCAGGCGCTGTGGAACATGGCCCTGGTCGCGACGCGGCCGATGCCCGAGGGGTTCTACGATCCGAACAACCCGGCGGGGCGGCCCATGCCGGTGCGGCCGGACCCTGAGCCGGAAGCCGAAGAGGCCGATGACGACGCCGAGGAGGGCGAGGACGCAGAGGAGGGCGCCGAGGAGGGCGACGACGCCGACGCTGACGAAGGCGAGGCGGCCGAGGAGGCCGAGGAAGAGGAAGCCGAAGAAGAGGACGACGAGAACGACGGCCCCCAGCGTCGCGGCCTCCTCAACTTCGGCAACAGCGACCTCGCGTTCGCCGGCGACCAGGTCTTCGTGGGCAGCTACCACGGCTTCAACACCTACCGCATCGAGGTCCCCGCCTCGCCCACCCTCGTCAGCTCGGTGGTCTGCCCCGGCGGCCAGGGCGACGTGTCGGTGGTCGGCAACCTGCTCATCATGTCGGTCGAGCAGACCCGCGGCCGCCTCGACTGCGGCCTGCAGGGCGTGGCCGAGCCGGTGAGCGACCAGCGCTTCCGCGGCATCCGCATCTTCGACATCGGCGACATGCGCATGCCGCGCCAGGTCGCGGCGGTGCAGACCTGCCGCGGGTCGCACACCCACACCGTGGTCACCGACCCCGACGACGAGGGCAACATCTACGTCTACGGCTCGGGCACCGGCGCCGTCCGCTCGGCCGAGGAGATGGCGGGCTGCTCGGACGAGTCGCCGGCCGAGAACCCCGACAGCGCGCTCTTCCGCATCGACGTCATCCAGGTCCCGCTGGCCAACCCCGAGGACTCGGCCGTGGTCAACCGTCCGTTCGTGTTCCGCGACCCCGAGACGGGGCGGGCCGGGGGCCTCTGGCCCGGCGGCGACCACGGGCCGGGCACCCAGCGCACGGCCGAGACCAACCGCTGCCACGACATCACCGCCTTCCCCGAACTCGGCCTCGCGGCCGGCGCGTGCTCGGGCAACGGCATCCTGTTCGACATCTCCGACCCCGTGAACCCGGTCCGGCTCGACGACGTCATCGACCCGTCGTTCGCGTACTGGCACTCGGCGACGTTCAACCACGACGGCACCAAGGTCCTGTTCACCGACGAGTGGGGCGGCGGCGGCCGCCCGCGCTGCCGCGCGTCCGACCCGCGCGAGTGGGGCGCCAACGCCATCTACGACATCGTCGACGGCCGCATGGAGTTCCGCAGCCACTACAAGCTGCCCGCCCCGCAGACCGTGACCGAGAACTGCGTCGCCCACAACGGCTCGCTCGTCCCCGTGCCGGGCCGCGACATCATGGCGCAGGCCTGGTACCAGGGCGGCATCTCCGTCTTCGACTTCACCGACTCGGCCAACCCCGTCGAGATCGCGTTCTTCGACCGCGGCCCCATGAACGCCGAGCGGCAACTCAGGGGCGGCCACTGGTCGGCCTACTGGTACCGCGGCTACATCTACGGCAGCGAGATCGCGCGCGGCCTCGACGTCCTCGAGCTGCTGCCGAGCGAGCACCTGACCGAGAACGAGCTCGCCGCCGCCGCGTCGATCGCGCCCGCCGCGTTCAACGCCCAGCAGCAGCGGGCCATCGAGTGGCCGGTGCGGCCCGGTCATCGCGCGCGCCTACCTCGACCAGCTCGAGCGCAGCGACACCCTCGGCGCCGACCGCCGCGCCGCGCTGTCGGCCCTGCTCGACCGCGCCGGCGGCGCGGGCCCCGACCCCGCCCTGGCGGCGGAGCTGACATCGGCGGCGGCGGCGCTCGGCGACGACGCGGCGTCGGCCGGCGGGCGGACCGGGCAGAGGCTGGCCGCGCTGGCGGAGACGCTGACGGGTCTGGCGGAGCGCCTGCGATGACGTGTGAAGGGTGAAGACGGCCGACAGGCCGCGCCGTCTCTCCGTCTCCCTCGCGCGGGCTGACGCCGTCATCCTGACAGTAGAATGTGAGTTTCTGGAACACGGACCGACCCAGGTCGGTGGAGACACCCATGACCCGACAGAATCTTTCTCGCCCGCTGTTTGCCGGGGCCCTCGCCGCCGGCATGGCGTTCCTCTCGTTCGGCGCGGCGTCGTCGCAGGCGCAGCCCCCCATCGTGCAGCCCGGCGCCCCCGGCGCGCCGAGCCGGACCATCACGGCCGCCGAGGCCTCCGACCTCGCCGGCATCCGGTTCAGCGGGGCGGACGTGATGTTCATGCAGGGCATGATCTCGCACCACGCCCAGGCCCTCGAGATGACCGCGCTGCTCGACACCAACACCGCCAGCGACGCCATGCGGGCGACGGCGCGGCGCATCGAGCTCTCGCAGGAGGACGAGATCGAGATGATGCAGGACTGGCTGCGCGAGCGCGGCCAGGACGTCACCGCCATCGACGCGCACCACGCCGAGGGCTTCCAGCCGATGCCGGGCATGCTGACGGCCGACGAGATGGCCAGCCTCGGCGCGGCCGAGGGCGCCGCGTTCGACCGGCTCTTCCTCGATCTGATGATCAAGCACCACCGCGGCGCCATCACCATGGTCGAGAACCTGCTGCGCCAGCCCGGCGCGGCGCAGGACTCGGTGCTCTTCGGGTTCACCTCGGACATCACCGCCGACCAGACGGCCGAGATCAACCGCATGGACGCGATGCTCGCCGAGCTGACCCCCGACCCGCGGGTGCAGCTCGCGGCCGGCTTCAACGACGCCGGGCAGGCGCTGTGGAACATGGCCCTGGTCGCGACGCGGCCCAAGCCCGAGGGCTTCTACGACCCGAACAACCCCGCGGGGCGGCCCATGCCGGTGCCGTCGGACCCCGAGCCCGAGGCGGCGGAAGCCGAAGAGGCCGGTGACGACGCCGAGGAGGGCGACGCCGAAGCGGGCGAGGACGCGCCGAGGAGGGCGACGACGCCGACGCTGACGAAGGCGGGGGACGCCGAGGCGAGGAAGCGGAAGAAGAGGACGACGAGAACGACAGCCCCCAGCGGCGCGGCCTCCTCAACTTCGGCAACACCGACCTCGCGTTCGCCGGCGACCAGGTCTTCGTGGGCAACTACCACGGCTTCAACACCTACCGCGTCGAGGTCCCCGCGTCGCCCACCCTCGTCAGCTCGGTGGTCTGCCCCGGCGGCCAGGGCGACATCTCGGTGGTCGGCAACCTCGTCATCATGTCGGTCGAGCAGACCCGCGGACGGCTCGACTGCGGCCTGCAGGGGGTGGCCGAGCCGGTCAGCGACCAGCGCTTCCGCGGCGTCCGCATCTTCGACATCGGCGACATGCGCATGCCGCGCCAGGTCGCGGCGGTGCAGACCTGCCGGGGGTCGCACACCCACACCGTGATCACCGACCCCGACGACGAGGGCAACATCTACGTCTACGGCTCGGGGGCCGCCGGCGTCCGGTCGGGCGAGGAGATGGCGGGCTGCTCGGACGAGTCGCCGGCCGAGAACCCCGACAGCGCGCTCTTCCGCATCGACGTCATCCAGGTCCCGCTGGCCAACCCCGAGGACTCGGCCGTGGTCAACCGTCCGTTCGTGTTCCGCGATCTCGAGACGGGGCGGGCCGGGGGCCTCTGGCCCGGCGGCGACCACGGGCCGGGCACCCAGCGCACGGCCGAGACCAGCCGCTGCCACGACATCACCGCGTTCCCCGAACTCGGCCTCGCGGCCGGCGCGTGCTCGGGCAACGGCATCCTGTTCGACATCTCCGACCCCGTGAACCCCGTCCGCCTCGACGACGTCGTCGACCCCCGCGTTCGCCTACTGGCACTCGGCCACG
>CAXXTG010000297.1:0-10347 GCA_963666855.2 Vicinamibacterales bacterium | reverse complement strand
TTGAACGCGAGCCACGCCAGCACCGGGAGGCCCTGCACCATGGCCGCGGCGGCCTTGAGGCGCCGGACCGGCACGAGGCGGACGAGCCACCCGAACAAACTGCAGCAGAGCAGCGCGAAGACCATCCCGACGACCAGGGCGACGAGGAAGTGGAGGAGGGGGTAGACGAGGCGCAGCGCCGTGCCGTCGTGCGGGAGGGCGATGCCGACGAGGGCCGGCACCGCGTTCAACCCCGTCACCGCGTAGGCGACGATCTTCGTCAGATGGGCCGCCTTGGCCGCCGACCAAGTGGCGCCGTCCACCGGCTGGTGGGCGAGAATCAGCCCGTCGACCGGGTTCACGAGGCTCTCGGCGATCTCGGGGAACAAGAGGGTGGAGAGCTGGAAGGCGGTGAACCCGAGGAACACGGCGAGATAGAAGCCCGTCGGGCTGCCGGTGCCCGCGACCATGAGCACGAGGGGGACGCTGGCTATCGCCGACAGGGCGAACCAGATGTTCAGGAGGCCGCGCATCGAGTAGTCGTTGCTCATGCCGGCCACTTCCTGCCGGGCCCCGAGGGTCTCGAACAGGTCGACCAGGAGCTGGAAGCGGCGGACGTCGATGCCGCACCGCTCGAGCAGCGCGGTGGACGCCGGGCCGCGGAGCAGGCGCCGGGCGAAGGCGCGGAGGCCGCTCACGACCGGAGGCCCTCGATGATGCCGGAGACGCCGCTCATCGTCCCCTCGGTCCGGGTGAGCTGCCGGAACACGTCCTCGAGGCTGCCCCGCTCGGTCGACGCCTTCAGGGCGTCGAGCGTGCCGTCGGCGATGAGGCGGCCCTCATGGATGATGAGGGCGCGGTCGCAGACGCGCTCGACCACGTCGAGCACGTGCGAGCTGTAGAGGATGGCCTTCCCCTCGGCCGCGAGGGCCGCGATCAGGTCGCGGACCAGGAGGCCGGCGTTGACGTCGAGGCCCGACAGGGGCTCGTCGAGCAGCACCACGTCGGGGTTGTGGAGGAGGGCCGCGCTCAGCAGCACCTTCTGGCGCATGCCCTTCGAGTAGCCGTCGAGGGGGCGGAGCCGGTCGCCGCGCAGGCCGAGCTGCTCGAGGAACCGGCCGATGCGGAACTGCAGCCGCTCTTCGGGCACGTCCTGCAGGCGGCCCATCAGCTCCAGGAACTCCTGCCCCGTCAGGCTCTCGAAGAGGGCCGCCGCCTCGGGCACGTAGCCCATGCGCCGCTTGGCCTCGACCGCCTCGTCGGGCAGGGCGTGCCCGGCGACGCGGACGGACCCGCCGCCGGGCGGGAGCACGCCGGTCAGGACCTTGATGGTGGTGCTCTTCCCCGCCCCGTTGGGTCCGAGCAGCCCGACCACCTCGCCCCGCCGCAGGGTGAACGAGATGCCGTGCAGGACCTCGCCCATCCCGTAGCTGAACGTCAGGCCGTCGACGGCCACCGCTGCATCATCCATGGTCGGCCTCCCGGCCCGGCGCGGCGGCCGCCGCCGTCCGCCGGGCGGCGCGCTGCTGGCGGGCGAACGCGCGGAGGTCGGCGACGTGGTCGAACTCGTCCACGATCTCCCGCCCCAGGATCTCCTCGAGGACGTCCTCGAGGGTCACGATGCCGGCGACGCTCCCGAACTCGTCGGTGACGACCATGAGGTGCACGCGCTGCTCCAGGAAGCGGCGGAGCAGGTGGTCGAGCTTGGCCGTCTCGACGACGAAGACGACCCGGCGCATGAGCTGGTCGAGGGTCGTGCCGAACTCGTCCCGGGCCGCCGCGCTCAGGATGTCGTGCCGGTGCACGATGCCCACGATGTCGTCGGGGTCCTCGTCGTAGACGGGCACCCGGCTGTGGCGCAGCAGGTGCTCGTCGGCGGCGGCGTCTGCGACCCCGGTCGCCGTGGGCAGGGTGAAGAGCACCGTCCGCGGGGTCATGATCTCGGCCGCCGTCTTCGCCTCGAGGGCGAGGACGTTGCTGATGACGTCGGCCTCGTGCGGCTTCAGGTCGCCCGAGCTGAGGCCCCGCCGCACCATCAGCAGCAGTTCTTCGTCGGAGACCCGCTCGGCCGCCTTGCCCGCGGCGACGAGGCTCGTCAGGCGGCGGCTGAGCCAGATGACGGGGGCGAACGCGACCACGAGCGCCTGCAGGGGGGCGGCGATGGGGCCGGCGAGCTGCCGCGCGTACACGACCCCCGCGGTCTTGGGGATGATCTCCGAGAAGACGAGGATGGCCAGGGTGAAGGCGGCGGAGAACCAGCCGATCCACACCGACTCGAGGACGCTCGTGGCGATGGCCCCGGCGAGGGCCGCGCCCCCGGTGTTGGCGACGGTGTTCAGCGACAGGATGGCCGCGATGGGCCGGTCGACCTGCGACCGCAGCCGCCGCAGCAGCGGCCCCGCGGGCTGCCCGGCGCGCTCGAGGGTGTCGACGTGGGCCGGCGGCACCGAGTACAGCACCGCCTCGAACAACGAGCAGGCGGCCGAGGTCAGCACCACCGCGCCGACGACGAGGACGAGTTCGAGCATGCCGTATGGTCGGGTTTCCCGCGGCCGGATGCAACCGCCGCCGGCGCGCCGACCCCCGCCGGCCCTGGCTGGAAGGGGCCCGGGGCGCGGTGGGTGCTTCGGTTCCGAGGGCGCCGCGCGGGCGCCCGCGGCCGGCCGTGCGGTCGGCAGCCGGCGCCGTGGATCGGCGCGGCTCCCGGGGTTGGTCGGCGCGGCGTTGAGGCGCCGCCGGCGACGGTCTGCGGCCAGCCCGCCAACCGCCGCCTGCGGCTCCCCGCCCCCCAACCCGCCCGCCGGGCGGACCGCGCCGTTCTACGGATGCAGACGCCTACCGCGGCGTCTCGAGGAACCGCAGCAGCTCGCTGTCGGTGCCCAGGATGAAGAACGTGCTCGGGTCCATCGTCCGCTCGTAGGTCTCCAGCGACTTGGTGAACGCGTAGAACTGGGCGTCGCGCCCGTACGCGTCGGCGTAGATGTCGATGGCCTCGGCGTCGGCGGTCCCGCGGATCTCCTCCGCCGCCCGGAACGCCTCGGACTGGATCTGCGCCAGGTCGCGCTCGCGCTCGCCCTGGATGCGGGCCGACTCGCCCTCGCCCTCCGAGCGGAACTCCGAGGCGATGCGCTGCCGCTCGGCGATCATCCGGGCGAACACGTCCTGCTGAACGTCGGCGATGTAGTTGATCCGCTTGAACTGCAGGTCGAGCAGCTCGATGCCCAGCTCGCCGACCGCGGCGGCCGCCGCGTCGAGAATCTCGCGGGTGATCTGCTCGCGGCCGGTCACGATGGGCTCGAGGGTCTCCGGCTCCTCAAGCCCGGTGGCGGTCGTGTCGACCGGATCGCGGTTGCTGGTGCGGACGATCTCGATCAGGTCGTGCCGCGCCACCGCGTTGCGGGTCTCGCCGTCGAGGATGTCGTCGAGCCGCGACTGCGCCCCCCGCTCGTCGCGCAGGCGCTGGAAGAAGAGCAGCGGGTCGGTGATGCGCCACCGCGCGTAGGTGTCGACCCAGATGAACCGCCGGTCGCGGGTCGGCACCTGGTTGGGGAACCCGTCCCACTCCAGGAACCGCTTCTCGAACATGTTGGCGTTCTGGATGAACGGGATCTTGAAGTGGAGCCCCGGCTCGGTGATCGGCTCGCCGACGGGCTCGCCGAACTGGGTGATGACCACCTGGTTGGTCTCGCTGACGATGTAGGCCGAGCTGCCCGCCAGGAACAGGCCGGCCACCAACACCACCACCAACGTCGGTCGCGTACGCCTCATTGCTCACCTCCCGTCCGCGCCGCGGCGCCGGCCCCGACCAGGGGCGCGGCGGCGGCCCGCGCCCCGCCGTCGAGCGACAGCAGCGGCAGCACCCCGGTCGTGCCCTCGTCCACGAACACCTTGCGTCCGACCGCCGGCAGGATGCGCTGCATGGTCTCCAGGTACATCCGCCGCCGGGTCACGTTGGGCGAGGCCCGGTACGCCGCCTCGATGGCCGCGAACCGGGTGGCCTCGCCCTGCGCGCGGTTCACGCGGTCGAGGGCGTACCCCTCGGCCTGCAGGATGGTCTGCTCGGCCTCGCCCCGCGCCCGGGGGATGACCGCGTTGTACTCGGCCAGGGCCTCGTTGATGAGCCGGTCGCGCTGCTGCTGGGCCTGGCTGACCTCGTCCCACGACGGCTTGACGGGGTCGGGCGGGTTGACGTCCTGCAGCACCACCTGGTCGATGGCGATGCCCATCTGGTACTGCTCGGTCAGCGTCTGCAGCCGGTCTTCGACGGTGGTCTCGATCTCCTGCCGGCCCACCGTGACGACCTCGGTGACGGTGCGGTCGCCGACCGTCTCGCGCATGACCGCCTCGTTCATCGCGCGGAACGTCTCCTCCAGGTTGCGCACCTTGAACAGGTACTCGTAGGGGTCGTCCACGCGGTACTGGACGATCCACTCGACCACCGCGACGTTCAAGTCGCCGGTCAGCATGACCGACTCGTCGGCGAGCGCCTGCTGCTGGCCCGCGTACTCGGTGCGGATGCCCGCGGCGGTGGTGCGGAAGCCGAACTCCTGCTTGAGCTGCCGCTGCACCGGCACCCGTTCCATCTGTTCGACGTACGGGATCTTGAAGTGCAGGCCCGGCTCGCTGGTGCGGACGTACTTGCCGAACCGGAGCACCACCCCGACCTCCTCCGGCTCGATCTGGTACGCCGCCCCGGCCGCGGTGACGAGGGCGGCGAGGACGAGGATGCCCGCGCCGATGCTCCGCCACGGGAGCCTGGGCACCCTGAACCCGTCGGCGTCGACGACGCGAAAGTTGTCGCTCATGTCGGTGTTCTCCTTCTGAAACACCCGGGTTGCCGCGGCCCCGCCGGCCGGCCGGCGGCGGTGACGGCGATGCGAACGGAGACGGCCGTCGAGTCCCCCCCGCGTCGTCACTCGGGACCGGCGCGCGCGCCGGTGTCGAGTTGTACTACGTATCGGGGGCGGTTTCGATTCATCGCGGCGGCCGGACCTTAGCCCGGCGGCGCCAATGCGGCCGGCGCGCGCTATTGCCCGGCCCAGCGCTGCCGCACCCAGTCGCCGCCGCGGCGCAGCGGGTCGGGCCTCATCTGGAAGTGGCCCACGCCCTCGAGGGGCAGGAACGACACGTTCTGGCCCCGCGCCTCCATCTCCCGCGCGGTCCGCTCCGCCGGCTCGAACGGCACCACCTCGTCTTCGCGGGGGTGGATGATGAACACCGGCATGTCGCCGACGCGGGGGGCCTCGTCGGGGTCGGACCGCGCGGCCATGGGGATCGCCGCCGTGAACAGGTCGGGATGGCGCGCCGCCATGTACCAGGTGCCGCGCCCCCCCATGCTGTAGCCGGTGACGAGGATGCGGGCGGGGTCGATGGCGTAGCTCGCCCGCACGTCCTCGATCAGGGCCAGCACCCCGCGCTCGCTGGTCTCGTTGTTCCAGCGCCGCCCCGGGGCGTCCGGGGACACCACGACGGCGCCCCAGTCGGCGAGCGCCGGGGCGACGAACCCGCGGAGGAACTGCGCGCCGTATCCGGGGCCCGGCGATCCGCCCGGGTGCAGGGCGAGCACCAGCGGGCGGGGCTCGGCGGCGTCGTAGTCGCGCGGGACCCAGAGGCCGTAGGTGACCGTGCCCACCCCGTCGACCTCGAGCGCGGCGCTGTGCATGCCGGGTTCGCGCGGCGACTGGACGAGCGTCGCGAGCAGGGCGGTGGTCAAGAGCCAGGGCATCATGGTCTCCTCTCGGGGTCGCGTCGGCGGTTCCCGGGTTCCCGCCCGTCCCGATGTCGGGGAGGGGCACTGATTATAATCCTCGACCGATGGCCGTCCGCACCCGATTCGCCCCGAGCCCCACCGGCTACCTGCACATCGGCGGGGTGCGCACCGCCCTGTTCAACTGGCTATTCGCCCGGCGGCACGGCGGACAGTTCCTGCTGCGGGTCGACGACACCGACGCCGAGCGGAACGTCGCCGCCGCCCTGCGGCCGATTCTCGACGGCTTCCGGTGGCTGGGGCTCGACTGGGACGAGGGGCCGGAGGTCGGCGGGCCGCACGCGCCGTACTTCCAGTCGCAGCGCGACGCCCGCTACGCCGAGGCGGTCGAGGGGCTGCTGGCCGCCGGCGCCGCCTACCGCGACTACGCCACCGGCGCCGAGATCCAGGCCGAGCGCGAGGCGGCGCAGCGCGACAAGCGCCGGTTCCTCTACAGCCGCCGGTGGATGGCCGAGACCGAGGCCGACGCGGCCCGGTTCGAGGCCGAGGGTCGGCGTGCCGCCGTGCGCCTCAAGATGCCGCGCGAGGGGGTCTGCCGGTTCCGCGACCTCGTGCGGGGCGACGTCGAGTTCGAGTGGGGCCTCGAGCAGGATCACGTCGTGCGGCGGGCCGACGGGACGTGCCTGTACCACCTGGCGAGCGCCGTCGACGACCACGACTTCGCCATCACCCACGTCATCCGCGCCGTCGAGCACCTGTCGAACACGCCGCGGCAGATCTTCATCACGACCGCCCTCGGCTACGAGCCGCCGGCGTTCGCGCACGTGCCGTACGTCGCGGCGCCGGGGGGCGCCGAGAAGCTGAGCAAGCGCAAGCTCGACCGGTACCTGCGGCACCACGAGTTCAAGGCCGTCTACGACCGGGGCCTGTCCGTCGCCGAGCGGTCGCGGCTCGCGGTGTCGCCCGAGACGTTCAACCCCGTCGTCGTCGACTTCTACCGCGCCGTCGGCTACGAGCCCGACGCGCTGCTCAACTACCTGCTGCTGCTCGGCTGGTCGCTCGACGACCGCACCGAGCGGTTCACCCGCGACGAGATGGTGGCGCACTTCTCGCTCGAACGCATCAACCGGGCCGCGGCCAGCTTCGACCCCGGGAAGCTCGCCGCGTTCCAGGAGCGGCGGATGCAGGAGCTGAGCCTCGACGACCGGGTCGCGCGGGCGACGCCGTTCCTCGAGCGCGCCGGCTTCGTGGCGACGCCGCCGTCCGAAGCCGAGCATGCGCGCGTGCGGGATGTCGTGCAGGCGGCCGGCGACCGCATCAAGGTCGCCGGCGACGTGCTCGACTACCCGGAGTTCTTCCAGGCCGACGGCGACGTGGCGTACGATGGGAAGGCGTTCGACAAGCGGCTGCGCAAGGACGGGGTCGCGCCGCTGCTCGGCCGGTTCCGGGACCGGCTCGCCGCGACCCGGCCGTTCGACGCGGCAACCATCGAGCGGGCGCTGCACGAGTTCGTCGAGGCCGAGGGCATCAAGATCGGCCGGATCATCCACGCCGTCCGGGTCGCGGTGACCGGCAAGGCGGTCGGCTTCGGCCTGTTCGAGGGGCTGGCCATCCTCGGCCCCGAAGCCTGCCTCGCCCGCATCGACCGCGCCCTGGCGGAGATTCGGAACGTCGCGGGACTCCGCGGCGTAGAACGGGCCTCGCGGCGGGCCGCGCAACAACATGGAACGGCAATGACGAGTGACGTACGACCAGACACGGCGGACGCCGCCGCGGACGCGGCCGGGCTCGACTTCATCCGGCAGATCGTGGCCGACGACCAGCGGACCGGGAAGCACGCCGGCCGCGTGCACACCCGGTTCCCCCCCGAGCCCAACGGCTACCTGCACATCGGGCACGCCAAGTCGATCTGCCTGAACTTCGGGCTCGCGGCCGAGCACGGGGGGCTGTGCAACCTCCGCATGGACGACACCAACCCGACGACCGAGAGCGTCGAGTACGTCCGCGCCATCGAGGACGACGTGCGCTGGCTCGGGTTCGACTGGGACGACCGCTTCTACCACGCCGCCGACTACTTCGAGCGGCTCCACGACTGCGCGGTCCAGTTGATCAGGGCGGGGAAGGCGTACGTCTGCGACCTGCGGGGGGCCGAGGTCTCCGAGTACCGCGGTCTGTGGAACCGCCCCGGCCGCAACAGCCCCTTCCGCGACCGGCCGGTGGCCGAGAACCTCGACCTGTTCGCCCGCATGCGGGCCGGCGAGTTCGAGGACGGGTCGCGCACCCTGCGGGCCCGCATCGACATGGCGTCGCCCAACATGAACATGCGCGACCCCACCATCTACCGCATCCGGCGGGTGCCCCACTACCGCAGCGGCGACGCGTGGTGCATCTACCCGATGTACGACTTCACGCACCCCCTGTCGGACGCGTTCGAGGGCATCACCCACTCGCTGTGCACCCTCGAGTTCGAGGACCACCGCCCGCTCTACGACTGGTTCCTCGAGAACATCGACGTCCCCTGCCGGCCGCGCCAGATCGAGTTCGCGCGCCTCAACCTCAGCTACACCGTGCTCAGCAAGCGCAAGCTGCTCGAGCTCGTGTCCGAGAAGCACGTGGCGGGGTGGGACGACCCCCGCATGCCCACCATCGTCGGGTTCCGCCGCCGCGGCTACACGCCCGAGGCCATCCGCGAGTTCTGCAACCGCATCGGCATCGCCAAGGCCAACAGCATCGTGTCGATCGCCCAGCTCGAGGACGCCGTCCGCCAGGACCTCAACCAGCGGGCGCTGCGGGTGATGGGCGTGCTGCGGCCCCTCAAGGTGGTCATCGAGAACTACCCCGAGGGGCAGGTCGAGGAGGTCGAGGCCGTCAACAACCCCGAGGACGAGAGCATGGGCTCGCGGGTGGTCCCGTTCTCGCGCGAGCTCTACGTCGAGCGGACCGACTTCCGCGAGGACCCGCCCCGCAAGTACTTCCGCCTCGCCCCCGGCCGCGAGGTGCGGCTGCGCTACGCCTACTTCATCACCTGCCGCGAGGCGGTGAAGGACCCCGCCACCGGCGAGGTCGTCGAGCTGCGCTGCACCTACGACCCCGAGACCCGCGGCGGCTACGCCCCCGACGGCCGCAAGGTGCGCGGCACCATCCACTGGGTGTCGGCCCCCCATGCCGTCGAGGCCGAGGTGCGGCTCTACGACCACCTGTTCACGCGCATCAACCCCGAGGACGCCGGCGACGGCGGCGACTACAAGGACGCCCTGAACCCCGCCTCGCTCGAAACCCTCACCGGCTGCCGCGTCGAGCCGACCCTACGCGGCGCCCCCGCCGGCAGCCGCTATCAGTTCGAGCGGCAGGGCTACTTCTGCGTCGACCCCGACTCGACGGACGGCCGGCTGGTGGTCAACCGGACGGTGACCTTGCGGGACACGTGGGCCAAGATCGAGAAGGCCCAGCAGAAACAGACAGGCGGGTGAAGGATGCCCTTCCTTGCCGAGCCCTTGCAGTCGGTCCCGCGGAGTGCCCAGGGGGGTCCAGGGGGCGGCGGTGCGGGCCAGCCGGGCGTTCGTCCGACCCCGCGTACGCAGCGAGCCAAGCAAGCTAGGCTTGGTCGGTGACATCGGTCGACTTTATGTTCAAGGAGAGGGCTTGATGGGAGCAACGGTTGCCGGTACCGTGAGCCAGCGTGCGTTTATCGGTCGCCAGAGAAGTAGTATCGTTAACGTGGCGTCTGTGTCGCTGAAAGATCTTGCGATCCATGGTGACGACGATACTAGAGGTATAGTGGCCCAGCTACTCGGCGTGCCACGCGAGACGGTAGTGGACCAAAACGCATATGACTATGTGTTACAACAACTGCCCGGCCCCGAAATGCTGGTTGCGCCACACTGGCCTGTTTCGTTTGACTCAGAGGTGCTTGCGGGCCCGACCTCACCCGTACGGTTCTTTGAGGACTTTATGGCTATCCTGACCACGCCGGCACCCTTGCCGCCGACGGTGTACTATGGATATCGCACCGAAGGCATATACGAAGTGACGGACATTAACGCTGAAGGAGTATACATCAGTTTACAGTGTGCGGCGACACGACTGTTTAGAGATAGTGATATAGACGCTTTCACCAAAGAAATCCTCCTGCATGACATACCACTTGGGCAAAGTCCCAAGATTAAATCGGACAGCTTGTTGCGACTTTTGGAGACTTCGCGCCATTTTTGTATAGCACCCTTGGTTTTCGGCGTAAAGGATGCCGTATCGCAATTGAACAGTGGCGACTACGTTGGCGCTCTGTGCACCACTGCAACGGCTGGTGCAATGACGCTCATTCTGATCGGTACGGTCAGCGTTGGAACGCTAATGGTACACCGCGTCGCCCAATTGCGCTCGCGGGAGAATTCCCAGGAGGATTCCCGGTAGGTTGGTTGTCAGCGATCGTTGTCGAAGAACGACACGATCTCGCCCGCGTTGAGGTCGATGGCGTTCACCCGCCGAAGCGTTAGTTGGATTAGCGCCGTCCTGATCCGCGCCCGCCCAGCGCGAACGCCACGTAGGCGTCGCCCGACTTGGTGCCGATCTTGCCGCCGCCGGCGGCGATGACCACGTACTGCCGGCCGTCGACCGCGTAGGTGATCGGCGTGGCGTAGCCCGCCGCGGGGAGCGCCGTCTCC
>CAXXTG010000296.1:0-12289 GCA_963666855.2 Vicinamibacterales bacterium | reverse complement strand
ATGGAGGAAGTTCAGCAGCGAGCGCAGGGCGGTTGCCGTCAGTTGCGCGGGGCGGCAGGATTGCTCGGCGCAACGCACCACCATGAACCCCGTCACATCAGCCTCGCGAAGTCCCAGGGTGTCCAATGTCACGCCGCGGACCGGGACACAGCGCTGCAGAAATGGGCGGACCGCATTGACGTAACCGCGGGCGGTGGCCTCACCCAACCCCCGTTCCACGGTCAGGTAGCGTCGGTAGCGGGCCAGGGTCTCCTCCACGGGGTTGGTGGGAAGATGTGTCGGCGGGATCGGGGTCGCGCCCTGGTCCTGGAGGTACGCCAGCAATGGACGCAACGCCCGGTCGGTCAGATGATGCTGATAGCCGGCGTCCAGCCGGGTCCGCAGAAGCAGAAACTGCGGCGTCCACCTTGGCAGGTCGGCGACGTCAAGGTCTGCTGCACGCAGCCAACGGCTGGCGTGCGCCATCAAGTGCAACTGCGTCTGTAGGGAACGCGGCGTGTAGCCCTGCCGCGCAAGCTCGTTCGCGAACCCCGCCGCGAACGGTTCAAGCGGGCCAATGACGCCGACGAGTGACGGATCCCTCATGAGAGCCTCCTCTCTCCCGTGTGGCGAGGAGAAGATTCTCTATCCGTCAGGCGACGATTATGCCGACAATCTCAGCACAGACGTCGCTTTCAACAGCGTCGGCGGTGCCGACCTCGGCATAATCCGGATGTCGGCATAATGGGTGGAGCAGATCGGGTACCGGCCGATCCCGATGGCCGACGCGAGAAGACTGGCCCGGCACCCGGGTCAGATGCCGTCCGGCGGGGGCGGCACGACCGACATCTTCATCGCCCGGGTGAAGGGCCGGCCGGACGCCGGAACAGGACAGGACGGCTCGAAGGCGCGGCGCGACGCCGGACCGGCGAGCGACGTTGACGTCCTGGTGCTCGTCGGAGGCACCCCGGACGCCATTACGGAGCCCGGCAGTACCTCCACGACTGGGACGCGGGCGAGGGCGTCCTCTACATCGGCAAGGCCCAGGAGAAGGCGCGGGTGCTGCGCACCGAGCGGCGCCACGACCCCGCCACCGGAGCGGCCTACCCCTGGCTGGTCCACTCGACGGCCATGGTCAACCACTACTACGTCTACGCCTTCGACGACAACTTCGGCCCGTTCTTCATCAAGTTCTGCTCGTACTTCCCCTACAACGCCAAGCTCTGCATCAACGGGCACGAGTACCTCAAGCGCCAGTTGACGAAGCGGGGCATCGCCTACGAGTCGCTCGACAACGGCATCCTGCGCTGCGCCGACCCGGGCGCCATGCGGCGGCTGGCCGACGGGCTGACGGCGAAGAAAATCGACGCCCTGCTGCGGAAGTGGCTCGACCGCCTGCCGCACCCCTTCGCGGCCCGGACGGCGAGCGGGGCATCCGCTACGACATCTCGATCCTCCAGGCCGAGTTCGCTCTGACCCAGGTCTTCGACCGGCCCGCGCAGGGGCGGGTCTTCTTCGAGGAGGTGGTGCGCGAGAACCTCGACATGGGTCGGCCCGACCACGTGCAGTTGATCTTCGACCGGCGCGTCAACCGGCGCACCCCCTCGCGGTATCGCACCCGCGTCATCACCGACGGGGTCAACCCGTCGCTGCACGTGGACTACAAGCACTCGCGCATCAAGCAGTACCACAAGGAGGGGCGCGCCCTGCGCACCGAGACGGTCATCAACGACACGTACGACTTCGCGGTCGGCCGCCGGCTGAGGAACCTCGATGATCTGAAGAAGATCGGCTTCGCCGCCAACCGACGCCTGCTCGGCGTCCAACGCCTCAGCCACGACTGCACCGTCGGTCCCGACGTGCTCAACGAACTGCACCGCCCGGTGACGGTCGACGGCCAACGCGCTCCGGCCCTCCGCTTCGGCGACCGGCGGGTTCAGGCTCTCTTCGCGGCCCTGCTGCGCTTCGACCTGTTGCCGCAGGGATTCCGCAACCGGGAGCTTCGCGGGACGGTGGCGTCGCTGTGCGGACTCCCGCCCGGCGGCTACGGCCCCGGCCGGATGACGTACGACCTGCGCCGGCTGCGGCTGCGGGGCCTCATCGAGCGGATTCCCCGCACGCAACGGTATCGGCTCACCGCCCCCGGCCTGTGCGTCGCGCTGGCCTACCACCGCACGCAGGCGCGGGTTCTCGGCCCCGTGCTGTCGGCCACCCTGGACGGGGAATCGACTACACGTCTGCGTGAAGCCGTGGCCCTCTACGATCGCGAGGTCGACCGGGCTTGGCATAGTCGAACCTTGGCGGCGTGACCGTCGATCACCCAGAATGGAGCCGCCGAACGAGACGCGACCCGAAACTTGACTCAACTGTGAAGATCACGCCCGTTCAAGGACTCTAGTGTCTCGGGCTCGTCCCGCGTTTCGCCCCACGCCATTTGCCTCGTTGGTTCTGCTTCTCGCTCACCGGGGCGGTGCCGGATTATCCGGCACCGCCCGCAGCACCCCGTCCCGGTACAAGTCGCGGATGACGCCCGTCGCCTCCATCTGGGCTTGGCCGGGGCACCGCGCGAGTAGTTCGTCCACCGTCGCGCGCCCGCCGTTCGCCAGGTGCACCAGCATCCCCCGCATCCCGCCCTTGTACGGCCGCGTGCGGCCGTCGACGTCCAGCGTGACATAGCGTCCTCCGGCGATGTCGCGGATCCGGCGGGGTCGGGCCGAGGCCATCTCGAGGCGCGCGGGCGCAGCCGGCGGTTCCCCGCTGGCGGCCGAGCCCGGGAGGTCGGTATCGCCGGCGTTCCGCGCTTTGCGTTCGCGGTCGGCGATGAATTCGTCGGCACCGTCCTTGAGCAGTTCGTTGATCTCGGCCCGCAGCCGTTCGAGGTGACCGTTCACGGCCTCTTCGCCGTACGCTACCGGCACGTCGCTCCTGTACGTCGCGCTCTCGGTCAGGCGGCGTCTCAGCCAGTCCAGCACCGAGTCGCCCGCGATGGTGGTCGTCCCCGTCGTCAGGTGCATGCTCGGCTCGTTCATCGGGTAGGCGATGTGCCAGAAGCCGCGCGGGATGTACAGACAGTCGCCGGCGGTGAGGATGCCCTTCCAGATCGGGTCCTTGGGGACCCGCTGGAGCGTGTCGTCGATCTTGATCGGCTTCGGCCGGGTGTCGGGGTACACCTCCCAGCGCTTCCGCCCCTGCGTCTGCACGATGAAGACGTCGTGGTCGTCCCAGTGCTTCGCGAAGCCGTTGTCGGTGCGCCAGCCGGCGTACAGGTTCATCTGCAGAAAGGTGTGGAGCGTCCGCTCCATCTCGCGGCAGAGTTCGTTCAGCCGGAGCGACCGCTCCGACACGGTGTTCAGCACCAGCGTCGCGCCTTCGCGGAGGAGGGTCTGAAGCCGCCCGGGCCGGATCCGGGGCGCCGGCGCCCTCGTCACCGTCCCCCCCCGCGTCTCCATGCGCGTGTACGTCTTCTGCAACAGATCGCGGCCGCCCTTCACGACCCGTATCGCCGCGCCTTCGAGCGCGCCGAACTTCAGTAGATCGTTCACGTCGCGCCAGTTGAAGAGTCCCGAGAACCGTTCCTCGGGGCCCGGCATCAGCCGGGGCTTCTTCTGGTAGTTCTCCTCCATGAACGTTTCGACGGAGATCGGCGCGACGACGTCGGCGAGCGTTTTCGCGGTTTTCGTTTGCGTCATGTCCGGTTTCCAGCTCCCTGCACGTTCCGGTGCAGCTCTTGCTCCTGCTCAGTCATCGGTTCATCTTCTCTGCCTCATCCGCCGGCCGGCGGTCCGTTTCCGATGGCGCCCTCGTAGAGCCGCAGCAGGTCCGCCTTCTGGGCCGCTGGCGGCGCTAGCGCCGTCCGGCTCTCCGCGTGTTTTCGGCATCCTGCGGGCGGTGCCCGAGGATCCGGCACCCGAACGGTGGCGGCGACGGACCGCGCCGGAGGGCGCCGCCGCCGAACCGGAGACCGCGGGGCGGGAAACCCTTCAAGGCGGACACGGGCGCCGGAACCGGCACGGGCCGCCCCCACCCCGCGCGTGTTAGTCGCCGGAGAGCGCCCGCAGCGCGGGGAGCGCGGCCAGTGCGGACGCCGCCTTCCCGGCGGCGGCGGCCCCGGCGCCGGGCGTGGGCCGGTCCTTCGGAAAGCTGCCGGTAACCACGCGGCGGGCGACCGCCCGGGCGTCGCCGCCGAGGGACGTCACGATCTCGTGCAGCTTGCGGAGCCACGGCGAGCGTTCACCGATGTCAGGACGCTCCGGATCGCCGGCGAGCCCCGCCAGCCGTAGCAGCGCCTCCGAGCAGAACCGGGCGGGGTCGTCGCTGGCGCGGCGGTCCCGCAGCGCCGCGAACACCTGATCCCTGGACCGGCCGTTCAGCAGCAGCGCCAGGAAGAACCTCAGCTCGGGGTCGGTGACGTCGCCCCTCGTCCGCCTCAGCGATTCGCACCGCTGCTGCTCGAGGATCGCCCGCATCAACACCCCGGCCTCCTTCTGTCCGAACCGCGCGTCGAGGCGCCGCCGACCCGCGCCCGGCGCGCCCAACGCCCGCTCCCACGGGGTGCGGGCGTCGAGGCGGGCCGCGAAGTCGGGGTAGGCCAGGGCGAAGCGGGCGAACCGTCCGAAGTCGAGATCGAAGATCCGGTCGACCAGGGGACCGGCCATCTCCACCGGCTCGCCGAGCAAGTCGAGAACGGTGACCCAGCGCCGGAGGGCTTCTTCGAGGCGGTCGGAGGTTCGGGGGTCGAGGGCCAGCGCCGGCGGGTGCAGCGTGAGCTGAGGATTGGCGTCCGGGTCGTTGTCGGTGCGCACGACCAGCGTCACCGAGGGCCGCTCGAGGTGGAAAAGCGCGTGCGCCAGCCCGCCGGGGCCGGAGCGGATCCGGTGGCGGTCGCCCCTCTTCAAGTACCGCATGCCGGTGCACGTCACCCGCCCCAGGCGCGTCCGGCTGTTGATCCGCCGCTTCTCCTCGAATTGGTAGACGCTGTGCAGGCTCGATCCGTGCAGGACGCGGAATGCCCCCGAGAAGGCGTGCTGGTGGATGGAGGTCGTTCCGTCGACCCAGATCAGGACCTCGACGTAGAAACCGTCGCCGCGGTAGACGTTGACGGGCATGTCGGAGAACACCCGCGCGGCCGCGGGCTGCGGCGTCTTCGTCGTCAGGAGGAACCGGGAGACGTCGTCCAAGCGGAACGCCGGCGGGTCGAACCGGCCGAGGGCGTCGAAGGCGATGTCGGGGAGCGCCTTCTCGTCCCGGTGGACGGCGTCCCACGCCTCCTGGACGCGGGCACCTAGGGCCGAGGCGTGGGAGAAGAGCCAAGAGGAGGCGTCGGGCATGATCGGAGGGCGTCCTGTCGGCCGGGCCGGCCGGTTCCGCCGCGGGCTCGGCGTCCTGTGGTCCGTCACATTATGGTCTTCGGGTAGACGGACTTGAGTTTGCAGCTAATCCGAACCCGACCCCGCGCAGCCTCGTGTTCCGTAACGCCGGTGCCGTCGACGGGACCCCGCCGTTACTCCTCGAGATAGGTTCCGCGCGCCGGTCGGGCGGAACACGCTATATCATATCAGCCGGGCGGCGGGGGCCGTATAGGGTTGGCGACCAGAAAGTTACATGTGACACACAAGCGGTTACTTACAACACACCTCGATAAGTCATAGGTGACACTTGATTGGTTTCTGATAACACACCGCCGCGCGGCGGCAGGGTACGCCGCGACGACCGGAAACCGTTTCCGCGGACGCCCGAGTCGCGCGCGTGACGCATCTGCAATCACGTGAAAGCCGCCACAGCGCTTCGTTGCCCTCTAGCGGCGGTCGCCGCCTGTCCGCCGGCCCGCCGGAGGGCGGCCGTTCCTCCGGGCACTCGTCCCCGGTCGGCCGTCGCGCATCTCGGGCCGCCCCCGCGTCAACCGTGATGCAGCGCTAGCTAGCTATAGCTAGCTAGGAGCGTGGGCGGCAATCGCGGCCGTAGGCGGCGATTTTCCGGGCTGGGCCGTCCAGGAATCGGGAAAGCGACCGGGACCTCCGACATGGAACCGAGGGATCTGCGGCTGAGGGCGATGGTGGAGACGACATTGAACCCGAGGGACCGCTACGCCGCCTCGCTCGATTCCGGCCGGCTCCTCCGCCGGGCTCCGGACGCGGTGTGCCTTCCTACCGACCCCGCCACGGTGGCGTCCATCATGGCCTGGGCCAACGAGACCCGGACCCCCGTCACGGCCCACGGCCTCGGCCACAGCCAGAGCGGGCAGGGGCTCGCCGACGGCGGCGTGCTGCTCGACCTGACCCGCATGAACCGGGTCGACGCCTGCGGCGACTGCGCGATCGAGGTCGATGCCGGGGCCACCTGGCGGGATGTCCTGCGAAGCACGCTTCCGGCGGGGCGGGCGCCCCGCGTGCTGACCAACAATCTCGACACCACCGTCGGGGGGACTCTGTCCACGGGCGGAATCGGTACCGCCTCCCACCGCTACGGCACGCAGGCCGACAACGTCGAGCGCTTGGACGTCGTGACGGGCTCCGGCGTCGCCGCCAGGTGCAGCCCGGCGGAGAACCCGGTCCTCTTCGACGCCGTCCGCTGCGGCCTCGGCCAGTTCGCCGTGATCACCAGGGCGCGGCTCGTCCTCCGGCCGGTCGGCCGCCTCGTGCGCACCGAGCGGCTGGTGTACCACGACCTCGCCGGCCTGATGGCGGCGGCGGACGAACTGGTCGCCGACGGCGCCTGCCGCTACGTGCGGGCGTGGGCGCGCCACCGGTCGCATCGGAGCGTCTGCGGCGATCTGGACTTCAGCGGGGGTTCGGAGTGGTGCTTTCCGGTCCACGCGGGCATCGAGACCGACCGGGGCCGGGAGGCACCCGGCCCGTTCTGCGGCTTGCGGGCGGATGCCCGCTTTCCGCCCCTGGAGCAACCGATGGCGGCGTTCGCCGATCAGCCGGAGGCGGGCCCCGGCGAGCCGCAGCCGAATAGCGTGGTGGTGTGCCCCGTGACCGAGGCGTACGTGCCGTGGGAGCGCGCGGCGGACGCCGTCGAGGCCGTACTCTCGGCGCTGCCCCGGAAGCTGGTGCGGACGACCAACGTCATGATCCGGCCGCTGGACCGGCTGGGCGGCGGCGGGCCGCCGCTGCTGATGACCCCGCGCGACGCGAGGATCGTGGGTGTCGGACTGGTCCCCTACATCGCGCGGGAAGACCGGAAGGAGCTGCTGCCCGCCGTCGAGAAGGCCGGGGACACCCTGGTCGCCCACGGCGGCAAGCGGTACCTCACGGGCTGGCTGGGCTGGGACCGCGAAACCTGGCGGCGGCACTACGGACGACGATGGCACGACGTCTGCGAATGGAAGAAGCGCTTCGACCCCGCGGGCGTCCTGGGGGCGACGATCGTTCCGTTCGACGAACCGCGGTTAGAGTGAGCAACGAACCGCCTGGGCGGCTTCGGTGAAACTCGACAACAAGACAGCCCGGTCGGCATCCTTGATGCCGACCTCGGCCTCGACCACCGCCTTAACTAACTAACTAATGGCGTCAGCGGACGCGAAGCCGAAGCTCGGGGAGTGGATGCTCGGATCCTTGCGGCCGGCGGGTGCGGGGCGGCGGAGGAACTCCGGGCGCGCTACGGCGACCCGGCGTGGGTGCCGCCTAGCCCGGAAATCGTCGCCTTCGGCTCCGATTGCCGCCCAACCAACCCTCCAGGAGTCCGCGCCGTTCTACGGCGCAGACTCCTAGCCAGCTCGCTGCCTGGCTAAGCTAGGTCCACCCGGCCGCCGTCCCTTCCGGCCGCCGTCGCCTTCCGCCGCAGTTGCCTTCCTGCGCCGGCCCGGACCCGGTGTCCGGGCGGGGCCCCCCGGTTCCTCGTCAACCACTCCGATTTTCAGGATCCGCGCGGCTCCGCCGCGACGCGGAGCGGGAGGGGGAGGGAAGGGGACCGTCCGGCCTCAGGGCCGCAGATACGGGAGGTCGTACTCGGGCGGGTCGAGCAGGGCCGTCAGGAAACGGCGGCGCGGCGCGTCCAAACCCGGCGCGGTGCCCGAGGCGAGCGCCCGGGCGTCGACGTCCAGCAGGGGCCTCAGACGGGCCATCTCACCGCCGACGTCCTCGTCGAAACGAAAGCGGTCCGGCGCGCGGGCGGCGCGCGCCGCCCGGTCCCTGTCCGCGCGCGCCGCGCGCGCCATCGCCTCCCACTCGCCGTCCCGGGCGTCGTCGACGCGCGCGTCCGCGACCCGGCGGTACGCCTCGATGTAGCGGGCGAGGAACGGCCGGTGCGCCTCCTTGGGCCGCATGTCGTTGATGAACATCCGCTGGGCCGTCCGGAGCCAAGCGGCGCGGTCATCCGGCGGGACGAGGCTCCCGGCCAGAATGTAGGCGAACATCATGACGAAATCGAGGTACTGCCGGTTGACACCCCGGATCAGGTCGGGCACGCCGTCGACCGCGTACTCCCCCTCCGCCCGGTACTTGAACGCGTTGTTCGGAAACGCGTAGTAGAAGACCAGGTCCCGGAGCGTCCGGCACCGGTCCGGCCCGTGGTCGATCCCCATCAGCCTGGCGAGGTCGTCGGTGTAGAAGCCGTAGTGGACCAGGTGGTCGTAATGGTCCCGGGGTTCCGCGTCCCCGTAGTAGTGGGCGTCGTACGCGGCGATGCGGCCGTTGAGGCCGTCGGCGATCCGGCGCCGGAAGTCGGGCCGGGTGATCAGCTTGTGGACGAACAGGGCCTGCATCTCGGTGATATTCGCGAGACCCCCGGTCATGGGCCGCGTGTAGCCGATCAGATAGACGTTGTTCAGGTCGCGGGGAACGACGCCCATGAAATTGTCGCGGTAGCAGTAGCGCCAGGGCGTGACGCCGCCGATCAGGACCGGCGGCAGCCGGGGCTCCTCGGGACCGCCCCGCACGTAATGGTCGAAGCGCCGCTCGACGCCGGCGCAGACGACCGTCCGGCGGTCGAAGTCGACCGGCGCGTCCTTAGGCACCAGTATCACGCGGCCGGCGTCCAGCCACATGGCGATGTCGTTCAGGAGGTATCCCTGGGCGACGGCGGCTTCGAGGTCCCCGCCGAAGCGGCGGCGGTACATGTCGATCGGCCAGTACTTGACGACGACCTTTCCGCTGGCTGGAAACGAGCGGGTCGTCGCGGGGCCCCCGCCGCGGGCGGCGGCCGGAAAGCGGTCGTACAGGAGTATCGGGTTCCGCCCGTCGGCGTGCGGACCGCCGTAGATGATGGAGGCGTAGTCGTCGTGGGACGCGTAGCGGAAGTTGTGGAACTCCAACTGGTCCAGGGCGAACAGCGCCGGGGGATTCCCTCCCGGCGTGAAGAACGCTTTGTCGATCGGGAAGAAGCCGTTCGTCCTGACGATGATCCGGTTGTTGTTCGGGACCAGCTTCGAGATGACGAGGTTGGCGGAATCCCCCATCGTGTCGAAGAGGAACGTGCTGTTCGAGACGGAGTAGTCGACCGAGGCCAGGTCCGCCGTGACGGCCCGTCTGAAACCGGTGCAGAAGACCACGTGCCGCGCCTTGAACGTCCCCCCCGACCGGGTGACGACCACGCTGCGGTCCTCGAAGTTCTCCACCCGGACGACGACGTCCCGCACGGTCCAGCCGCTGAACTCCCGCCGCCAGCGCCGCTGCATCGCGTGGAACTGGGCGGCGGTGGGATAGGCGTCCCGGCGGCGGGCCGCCGCCGGATCGAACGAATAGAAGCTCGTCAGGGCGCTCGACACGAGGTCGAAGTCCAAACGTCCGGCCGCGCTCAGGCGGTCCCAGACGGTGTCGCCCTCCCCCGAGACGATGCGGAAATCGGCTCCGGTGCGTCGGAGTTCGCGGACGAGGGGGACGGCGCTGAAACCGCCGCCGACGATGCAGACGTCAACCATGGCGCGGGATACCGGCGCGCGGAATACGCGGGGGGCCGCCGCGGGCGGCGCGGCGTCCGGTCCGGACCGCGCCGGGGCGGCGGACGGAGCCCCCGGCGGGCGGGGCGGACCGTCGGGTCCGGCGGGCGCGGGGCGGATCAGAGCGTCTGCCGCAGCATGAGTTCACGGAAGCGCCCCTCCTGGTCGAAGAGTTCGTCGAAGCCTCCCGTCTGCACCACCCGGCCGGCGTGCATCACGTAGATGCGGTCGGCGTCCCTGATGGTCGAGAGGCGGTGGGCGATGACGAAGCGGGTGATGGTGAGCTGCCGTATCGCCGACATCACGGTGCTCTGGGAGGCCGTGTCGAGCCAACTGGTGGCCTCGTCGAGGAAGAGGATCCGGGGCTCCCGCACGAGGGCCGACGCGATCATGATGCGCTGGGCCTGTCCGCCGGAGAACGCGGCGTCGTTCTCGCCGACCGGCGTGAACATCTGCATCGGCATCGCCTCGATGTCGGTGGCGACCGCCGCCTGCCTGGCCGCCCGCCAGGCCTCGCCGATGTCGACCCGGCGGGAGACGCCCAGGATGTTCTGCAGGATCGTCCCCTGGCGCAGGGAGCCGTTCTGCATGACCACGCCCACCTGCCGGCGGACCGACCTCGCGTCGAGCGACCGGAGGTCGCGCCCGTCGTAGCGGACCGCGCCCTCCGCCGGCTCGTGGAGGCCGAGCGCGAGGCGCAGCAGCGTGCTCTTGCCGCAGCCCGTCTCGCCGACGACGGCGACGAAGTCGCCCGGATCGGCGTGGAGCGACACGCCGTCGACGACCAGGGGGCCGTCGGCCGTGTAGCGGAACGAGACATCCTCGAACCGGACGCCGCCGGCGAGCTTGACGTCCGGTTCCCCGCCCGGCCCGACCTCCGGCACCGGGGGCGGCACCTCGGCCAGGAGCGGCCGCACCTGCATAACGGCGGGCGCGAGGGTGGCGACGGCCTGGAACGAGTGGCCGAGCCGGGCGACGGCCGAGAAGAACGTCATCGACACGCCGTAGGCGGCCAGGAACGCGGCGACGCCCAGTCCGGCCCCCGGCCGGAGGGAGTACGCGAAGAGCAGGGCCGTCACGACGCCGGGGAGCGCGGCGCTGACGGCGACGAAATGGCCGTTCACCCGGCCGATGTCGAGCACCGCCGCCTGCTGCTCGCGGTACTTCCGCGCCCAGGCCGTGAACGCCGCCTCCTCGGCGCCGCCCGACCGCAGCTTGGCGATCCCGGTGATGAACTGGAAGAACTCCGACGAGAGGTCCCTCGCGACCTTGAGGAGCCGCCGCTGCAGCGGGAACTGGAAAAAACCGAAGCCGAGCGCGAGGCCGAGGGCGACGGCGCCGAAGCCCAGGGTGAGCCAACCGAGCAGGGGCTCGAAGGCGAAGATCAGCAGGAACGTCGGGGCGAGGAAGATCACCGAGAGGAGCGGCCCGCCCACCGTGCCGGAGATCTTGTCCCTGAGCGAATCGAAGACGCTGACCCGGGCCGAGAGGTCGCCGGTCGTGTAGTCCCTGAAGAACTCGGGCCTGAGCCTCAGAACGCGGTCCCAGACCGCCGAGGCGAGCCGGGCCGCCACCCGGCCCTCGATGCGCATGAGGGCGGTCCCCTGGAACACCGACAGGACCCCCGAGGCGACGGCCAGGACCACGAGGACCGCGGTGAACCGGAGGAGCCCGCGGGTGTCGCCGTACGGCAGCACCGAGTCCGCGACGAGCGCGAGCACCACCGCCGGCAGGACGGAGAAGACGCCGCAGACGACGCCTGCCCCCAGGAAGCGCGCGAGGTCGAACGCCAGGCGCCCGCCGGCGCACCGCGCCAGATCGGCCGCCCCGACCCCGCGTTCGTGCGGCAGCGGCCTCACGAAGGACCAGCCCGTGCGCGACAGCAGGCGCGCGTCCCCCCGGTCGACCCTCGTGGCGCGCCCCGACACCGGGTCGATCATCCGGTACCCCCTGGCGCCCGGGATCAGCGCCACCGGCGCGCCGCCGTCGCGCAGGAAGCCGAGCATCGCCCCGCTGTCGCCGCGCCACCAGAGGCTGCCCATGTTCAGCTTCACGTCCCGGCACCGCACGCCGGACGCGGCGGCCGCCGCCCGCACCGCGGGCTCGGGGTCCTCATCGGCCTCGAGCCCCGGCGCTACGCGGAACTTGATGCCCTCCGCGCGGCCCACCAGATCGAGGGCGAGCGACAGCGGCGACGCCCCCGGGGGCAAGCCCGTCAGGAGCTCGAAGAGCCCCCTCCGCGCCTCCTGGACCCCCCGCCTGCGGTGGGCGACCCGCGCGCGCTGCCGGTTGGCCTCGTCGGCGACGAGCAGCCGCTGGTTCATCTCCTCGAACCCGAGCGCCGCCCGGTGGAACGACGACAGCACCGCCTCGAGCCGCCCGTCGGCGCAGATCGACCTCGACGAGACCGCTTCGACCTCGCCGTCGGCCGAC
>CAXXTG010000295.1:0-8453 GCA_963666855.2 Vicinamibacterales bacterium | reverse complement strand
CCTGACGCGCCATCTCCTTGATCTCGGGCGTGTAGTCGATCAGGTGGTCCTCTGTCCGCCCCTGGAGGTCGTAGGGGGCGGGCCGGGTCGGGAACGGCTGGGTCTCGGAGAGCACCTCGCCGGGGATGTTGGACGGCGGGACGGGGCGCTCCTCGATGGGCCAGATGGGCTCGCCGGTCTCGCGGTCGAGGGCGTAGAGGAAGACCTGCTTGGTGGCCTGGAACAGCCCCTTGACCTCGCGCCCGTCGACGGTCACGTCCATCAGGACCGGCGCCGTCGGGGTGTCGTAGTTCCAGATGTCGTGGTGGACCATCTGGTAGTGCCAACGGCGTTCTCCGGTGTCGGCGTCCAGCGCGATGATGCTCGTGCTGAACAGGTTGTCGCCGGGGTGGTGACCGCCGTAGTAGTCGATGGTGGCGCCGTTGGTGACGATGTAGACGAGCCCGAGCTCGGGGTCGGCGGACATCGGGGCCCACGACGACACGTCGCCGATCCACTGCCAGGCGTCGTTCTCCCAGGTCTCGTGCCCGAATTCGCCGGGCCGGGGAATCACGTGGAACTTCCACTTGAAGTCGCCGGTGCGCACGTCGTAGGCGAGGATGTCGCCGGGCACGTTCTCGACGCGGGTCTGCAGGTAGCCCTGCTCGGCCGAGTTGCCGACGACCACGGTGTCGTTGACCACGATGGGCGGCGACGACGCGGTGATGTAGCCGATCTCGCGGGGGATGCCGATGTAGGGGTCGTAGGGCCGGTCCATGCTCGTCCACGGGCCCCAGTCGGCGATGAGGTCCTCCACGAGGTCGACGGCCCCGGTGTCGCCGAAGCCCTCGAGGGGCACGGGCCGGCCCCAGCCCTCGAGGGGCAGGCCGGTGTCGGCGTCGAGGGCGTGCAGGAAGAAGCCCGGCGAGGTGATGAACACGACGCCGCGGCCGTCGATCTCGGTGTAGGCGACGCCCTTCCCGTAGCCCTTGCGCATCGAGTACTCGTAGCGGTAGGTGTTGGGCTCGCGGAAGCTCCACAGCAGCTCGCCGGTCGCGGGGTCGAGGGCGACCACGTGGCGCCGGTTGCCGGCCACGGTGATCAGCTTGCCGCCGACCAGGGACGGCGTGGCCCGCGCCGTGGCGGGGCCGAAGCTCGTCGCGTTCCACTGCCAGATGACCTCGAGCTGCTCGAAGTTCGACGGATCGAGCTGGTCGGCGGTCGTGTACCGGGTGTGCCAGGCGTCGCCGCCGAGGTAGGTCCAACCGCCGTCTTCGGTGCCCGGCCCCTGGGCCGCCGCGCCCGCCCGGCGCGAGCAGGCCGACGGCGGCCGCCAGCGCGAGGGCCGCGGGCCACGTCCGGGCGATCTTGCGTGGTTCTTCGACTCTCATTCCCTTCCCCTTCTACTGCCTTGAACTCTCCCGAAACCCGCCAACGGCCGGCGGGACCGTAATAGTAGCAGATGGGCACCCGCGCCGGGGCCCGTCCGGGCCCGTCCGGGTTCTCGGGCGGCGGGCGCGTCGAGGCTGACAAGAACGTCGACGTGACGCCGCGGCGGCTACAGCAATGTCGATTCCGGGCCGCTCGACCGGGCGGGCGCCAACGACCGACAGAACCCAAAAAACAGCGTCCCCGCGGGACCAAACGCGCCGAAGGCCCCCGGCGCGGGCACGGCCGCGCGAGAGACGGCATGAACCTTGCTTGGCAACATCCCCGTAATCGGAGGCCCGCCGGCCTCCCGGCAACCCGGAACGCGCAACGGAGGAGTATCGTTCGTGCCCAGTCACAGACACGGAGACCGTAGCAGCCGCGTCGAGCGCGGGCGGCCCGGCCGGCCGGCGGCGGCGCTCGCGCTGGCCCTGGCCGGCTTGATCGGCGCGGCCGGCCCGCTCCACGCCCAGGACGCCGACGCCGAAGACCCGCCCCCGCCCCCGCCGGTCACGATAGGGGGCGGCCTGCAGACCAGCTTCCTGCACCGGACCTCGGACGACGCCGACGCCTCGCAGCACTTCCGGGTGAACAGCCTGCGCATGTACCTGAACGGGGCGGCCACCAGCAAGATCAAGTTCATGGTGAACACCGACATCGCCTACGGCGGCTCGCTCGGCGCGCCGGGGCCCCAGGACACCTCGTTCCAGATTCTCGACGCCGTCGCCCAGTTCGAGATGTCGGACACGTTCAACGTGTGGGTGGGCCGCTTCCTGCCCCCGAGCGACCGGGCCAACCTCTACGGCCCGTTCTACGCCCACCACTGGGCGGTCTACTCGGACGGGGTGCAGGACGGCTACCCCTTCGTCTTCCAGGGGCGCGACAACGGCGCCGCGTGGTGGGGGCAGTTCGACAAGGTCAAGCTGTCGGCGGGCGCGTTCGACGGCCTGTCGTCGACCGGCAACTCGTCGCTCATCGGCGCGGGCCGCATCCAGGTCGACTTCTGGGACGCCGAGCCGGGGTACTACCTGAACAGCACCTACTACGGCGAGCGGAACATCCTCGCCGTCGGCCTCGCCGGCCAGACCCAGGCCGACGCGGGGTCGGCGTACTCGGCCGACCTCCTCGTCGAGCGCAGGGTCGGCGACGGCGGGGCCGCGACCCTCGAGGCCGAGTGGGCCCGCTACGACGGGCTCGGCGGCTACGACCCGCGGTACATGACCAACGACGGCGGCTACCTGCTCGCCGCCTACCTGTTCCCGCAGCGGGTGGGCGAGGGCCAGTTCGAGCTGCTCGGCAAGTTCGCCCGGGCCCGGTTCCGCGAGGGCATCTCCCCCGACTACGACCAGACCACCACCGAGTTCAACCTCAACTACGTCATCCGGCAGTTCAACGCGCGCGTGATGATCTTCGTGAAGGACACCGCGTACACCGACGTCAATCCCGACGACTTCCAGGTCGGGCTCGGGCTGCAGTTGCAGATGTAGCGAGCCGTTCACCCACAGGAGCCAAACGATGAGACTGAAGCACGCACTCGTTTCCGCCGGCCTCGCCGGCGTCCTCGCCGCCTGCGGCGGTGCGGGGGACGAATCCGCGACGGGCGCCGAAGGCGATCCCATCAAGGTCGGCGTCCTCCACTCGCTGTCGGGCACCATGGCCATCAGCGAGACGACCCTGAAGGACACCATCCTGATGATGGTCGACGAGCAGAACGCGCAGGGCGGGCTGCTCGGCCGGCCGGTCGAGGCGGTGGTCGTCGACCCCGCGTCGGACTGGCCGCTCTTCGCCGAGCGGGCGCGCGAGCTGCTCGAGTCGGAGCAGGTCGACGTGGTGTTCGGCTGCTGGACCTCCGTGTCGCGGAAGTCGGTGCTGCCGGTGTTCGAGGAGAACAACGGCCTGCTCTTCTACCCGGTCCAGTACGAGGGCGAGGAGTCGTCGAAGAACGTCATCTACACCGGCGCCGCCCCCAACCAGCAGGCGATACCCGCCGTCGACTACCTGATGAACGAGGTCGGCATCGAGCGCTGGGTGCTCGAGGGCACCGACTACGTCTATCCCCGCACCACCAACCGCATCCTCGAGGCGTACCTGAAGCAGCAGGGCGTGGCGGACGAGGACATCGACATCAACTACACCCCCTTTGGGCACTCCGACTGGCAGACCCGCGTGGCCGCCATCCGCCGCTTCGGCTCGGCCGGCAAGCCGACCGCGGTGGTGTCGACCATCAACGGCGACGCCAACGTGCCGTTCTACCTGGAGCTCGCGAACCAGGAGGTCTCGGCCGACGACATCCCCGTGGTGGCGTTCTCGGTGGGCGAGGAGGAGCTGTCGGGCCTCGACACCGCCCCGCTGGTCGGGCACCTCGCGGCGTGGAACTACTTCCAGAGCGTCGAGTCGCCGGCGAACGGCGAGTTCATCGCCAAGTGGAAGACGTTCGTCGACAATCAGGACCGCACCACCAACGACCCCATGGAGGCGCACTACATCGGGTTCAACCTGTGGGCGCAGGCGGTCGAGGCGGCGGGCACGACCGACGTCGACGCGGTGCTGGCGGCCCTGCCGGGCACCGAGACCCCCAACCTGACCGGGGGCATCGCGCGGGTCCTGCCGAACCACCACATCACCAAGCCGGTGTACATCGGCGAGGTGCAGGCGAACGGCCAGTTCGACGTGGTCTGGGAGACCGACGGCACCGTGCCCGGCGACGCGTGGTCCGACTACCTGCCGGTGAGCGAGGTCACGGAGGCGGACTGGGTCGAGCTGAACTGCGGCAACTACAACACCGAGACGCAGGTGTGCTCGGGGCAGAACTACGAGTAGATTCCCCTGCCCGTGGAACGGCCCGGGAATCCTGACGGGGCGGTGGGCGGCAGTCGCTGCCGCCCGCCGCCGCCGCAGGCGCCGATCCTCGGGCGAGGCTGGGCGGATGAGCGATAATCGGAGCCGGCAGGCGGCGATTGCCGGGACGGCCGCCTGCCCCGTGGAACGGCACTGACCACTGGAGGGTAGGGGATGGGCGGCGACCGGAGCCGCAGGGCGGCGATTTCCCGAGGAGGGAACAGAACCCGGGGCGGGCGGCGGGCCGCGCGGCTGCTGCTCGCCGGTTGCCTGGCCGTCCTGCCCGGGGCGGCGGCGGGGCAGACCGGCGACGACGGGTTCCGCGCCCTCGTCGGGGAGTTCGCCGACGCCAACTTCCGCGAGAAGGAGGCGCTCGCGGACAGGCTGCTCACCACGGGGCACGGCAGCGTCCGCGCGGTGCTCACGGCCCTGCTTGAGGACCGCCTGTTCGAGCGCGAGGACGACGGGCGGGTCTTCGTCGTCGAGTCGAACGACGAAGGGCTGACCGCGTTCCGGCTGCTCGACCCCGCCACCCTGGCCGACGCGGGGACCCTCCCCCCCGACCGGCTGGGCCGCATCATCACCAACAACCGGCTCCGGCGGTTCCTGCGCACCGGCATCGCCCGGTTCGACGCGTCGAGCCCCGACGCGGACGTCCGTCTCGAGGCGGTGCGCGAGCTGCTGCGCAGCCTCGACGACGCCATCCTCGACCTGCTCCGCGGGCGCGCGGCGGTCGAGACCGACCCCGACGTCGCGTTCGAGATCGAGACGGCGTTGTCGGTCGAGGCCCTCGACGACCCCGACCCGCAGGTCCGCCTCGGCGCCGTCGAGCGGCTCTCGGGCCGGCTGAACCCCGTCGTCCACAACCGCCTGTCGGCCCTCGTCGGGACTACCGACGACGGCGGGTTCACCGAGCCCGACGAGGCGGTCCGCGCCGCCGCCGTCGACGCGCTCTGGCAGATCGACTCGCGGCGCAACGTCTACTCGGTGCTCGAGACGGCGGCGTTCGGGCTGAGCCTCGGGTCGGTGCTGGTGCTGGTGGCCATCGGCCTCGCCATCACGTTCGGGGTCATGGGCGTCATCAACATGGCCCACGGCGAGCTGATGATGCTCGGGGCGTATACGACCTACGTCGTGCAGTTGTGGATGCCCGACCACATCGGCGTCTCCCTGATCGTGGCGGTGCCCGCGGCGTTCGTGGTCGCGGGGTCGGCGGGGGTGCTCATCGAGCGGACGGTCATCCGCTTCCTCTACGGGCGGCCCCTGGAGACCCTGCTCGCGACGTTCGGGGTGAGCCTCGTGCTGCAGCAGCTCGTGCGGACGGTGTTCTCGGCCAACAACCGCGCCGTCACCACCCCGGCGTGGATGAGCGGGGCGCTGCGGTTCAACGAGGCGTTCGCGTTGACCTACAACCGGCTGTACATCGTCCTCTTCTCCCTCGTCGTGTTCGCCCTGGTGCTGGCGGTCATGAAGTACACGCGCCTGGGGCTCGACATCCGCGCCGTGTCGCAGAACCGCACGATGGCGCGGGCGATGGGGGTGCGCACGGAGTGGGTCGACGCGATGACGTTCGGCCTCGGCGCGGGCATCGCGGGGGTGGCGGGGGTCGCCCTGACCCAGCTCACCAACGTCGGCCCCAACCTCGGCCAGTCCTACATCGTCGACTCGTTCATGGTCGTGGTGTTCGGCGGGGTCGGCAACCTCTGGGGCACCCTCATCGGCGGCATGTCGCTGGGCATCGTCAACAAGCTGCTCGAGCCGTTCGCGGGGGCCGTGCTCGGCAAGATCCTGGTGCTGGTGGTGCTGATCCTCTTCATCCAGCGCCGTCCCCGCGGGCTGTTCCCCCAGACGGGGCGGGCGGCGGAGAGCGTGTGATGAAGGCGCCGACGCCGGAACCGGCCCCGCCGGCTGTTCCCCCGGACGGGGCGGGCGGCGACGGGCGCCCGATGAAGGCGCCGGCGCTGCGCCTGCCGGCGGTGATCGCGGACCGCACCAGCGTGGCGTTCCTCGCGGCGCTGGCGGTGGTGGCGGTGGCCGCCCCGCTCCTCAACCTGGCGGTGCCGGAGTCGTCGCCGCTCCACCTGTCGAGCTACGCGGTCGGCCTCATCGGCAAGTACCTCTCCTATGCGATGCTCGCCCTCGCGGTCGACTTCATTTGGGGCTACTGCGGCATCCTGAGCCTGGGCCACGCGGCGTTCTTCTCCCTCGGCGGCTACGCCATGGGGATGTACCTCATGCGCCAGATCGGGCCCCGGGGCGTGTACGGGCACCCCGTCCTGCCCGACTTCATGGTGTTCCTCAACTGGGAGGAGCTGCCGTGGTTCTGGTACGGCTTCGACCAGTTCTGGTTCGCCCTGGTCATGGTGGCCATCGCCCCCGGCGCCCTCGCGTTCGTGTTCGGGTGGCTCGCGTTCCGGTCGCGGGTCACCGGCGTCTACCTCTCCATCATCACCCAGGCCCTGACCTACGCCCTGATGCTCGCGTTCTTCCGGAACGACATGGGCTTCGGCGGCAACAACGGGTTCACCGACTTCAAGGACATCCTGGGGTTCGACCTGCAGAGCGACGCCACGCGCTCGGCGCTGCTCGCGGCGACCGCGGTCGCCCTCGGGGGCAGCTACTGGGTGTGCCGGGCGGTCCTCGGGTCGCGGACCGGCCGGGTGCTGCGCGCGATACGCGACGCCGAGAGCCGCACCCGGTTCCTCGGCTACCGGGTGCAGGACTACAAGCTGTGGGTGTTCGTGCTCTCGGCGGTCCTCGCGGGGGTGGCGGGGGCGCTGTACGTGCCCCAGGTGGGCATCATCAACCCCAGCGAGTTCGAGCCCATCAACTCCATCGAGGTCGTCATCTGGGTGGCGGTCGGGGGGCGCGGCACGCTGTGGGGCGCGGCGGCGGGGGCGGTGCTCGTGAACTACGCGAAGACCTGGTTCACGGGGGCCCTGCCCGACGTGTGGCTGTACGCGCTCGGGGCGATGTTCGTGGGGGTCACCCTCTTCCTGCCCCGCGGGCTGGCCGGCCTCCTGCCGGCGCGGAGCCGGGACGCATGAACGACAACCCCCGTCTTGCCGACGCCGATACCGCCGAGCCCCAGGCGGGCGCCCCTCGTCCAGACGCGGTCGCGGGCCGGCGCGACACGTGGCGCGAGAAGCGGGAGGCGGCGGCGCGGCGGCAGCCGTCGGTGCTGACCGGCGACGTCCTCTACCTGCAGCAGGTGACGGTGAGCTTCGACGGCTTCAAGGCCCTCGACGACCTGACGCTGCACGTCGACCCCGGCGAGCTGCTCTGCGTCATCGGCCCCAACGGCGCCGGCAAGACCACGATGATGGACGTCGTCACCGGCAAGACCCGGCCCGACGCGGGACGGGTGTTCTTCGGGAACGAGACCAACCTGCTGACGATGAGCGAGCCGGAGATCGCGCAGGCGGGCATCGGCCGCAAGTTCCAGAAGCCGACGGTGTTCGACTTCCTCACCGTTTTCGAGAACCTCGAGCTCGCCTTGGCCGGCGAGAAGTCGTTCTGGCGCACGTTCTTCGCCCGCCTCACGCCGCGCGACCGCGAGCGCATCGACGAGGTGCTCGAGACCACCGGGCTGGCGTCGAAGCGCCGGTCCCCCGCCGGCACCCTCGCCCACGGCCAGAAGCAGTGGCTCGAAATCGGCATGCTGCTGATGCAGGAACCGAAGGTGCTGCTGGTGGACGAACCGGTCGCGGGCATGACCCCCCAGGAGACCGAGCGCACCGGCGAGCTGCTGCTCTCGCTCGCGGGGCGGCACTCGGTGGTCGTGGTCGAGCACGACATGGCGTTCGTGCGGTCGATCGCGCGGCGGGTCGCGGTGCTGCACGAGGGGCGGGTGCTCGCCGAGGGGGGCATGGACGCGGTGCAGTCGGACCCCCGCGTCATCGAGGTGTACTTGGGGGCATGAGCCTACAGGAGATCCGCCTCGACCGCCGGAGCACGCCGACCGCCCTCGTGCGGGTCGCGGAGGGGGCATGAGCCTGCTGGAGATCCGCGGCCTCGACCAGTCCTACGGGGGCAGCCGCACCCTGTGGGACGTCGACCTCGACGTGGCGGCTGGAACCCGCCTATGCCTGATGGGGCGCAACGGCATGGGCAAGACGACCCTGCTGAAGTGCGTCATGGGGCTAATCCCGGTGCAGTCGGGCGCGATCAAGTTCGACGGCGCCGACCTGCTCGCGCGCCCGCCCGAG
>CAXXTG010000294.1:0-4378 GCA_963666855.2 Vicinamibacterales bacterium | reverse complement strand
ACGACATCCTCGTGCCCGACCTCGCCGGTTGGCGGCGGGAGCGGATGCCCGTCATTCCTGACGCGCCGTACGCCGCGCTGGCCCCCGACTGGGTTTGCGAAGTGCTCTCGCCTTCGACCCGCAGGCTCGACCTCCACGGAAAGCGCGCCGCCTACGGGCGTGAACAGGTGGGTCGCCTATGGCTCGTCGACCCCGCCGACCGCACCCTCGAGGCCTTCGAGCTGCGCGGGGGCGAATGGGTGCTGATCGCCACCGCCCAGGACGACGCTCCTGTCCGCATCCGCCCCTTCGACGCCGTCACCTTCAGCCTCGGCGATCTCTGGCCGTCACCGCCGCCTGCGCCTGCTCCAGGATGACGTAGCCCAGGAGAGGCTCGTACTCCGCGTTCTCCTCCGGCTTCATGTCCACGAAGATCACCTCGTTCGAGACCGAACGGAACCCTTCCATCTTCACCTCCACCGGCGAGCACGCCTCTCCGCGCACGACCTCCCGGTTGTCCATCAGCAGCTCGACGGCTTCGGAGCGCTTGAACCGGCCGAGCCGCTCCTTCCACGCCGCGGGGAGGATCAGCGCGCCGGCCCCCGTATCGACGAACATCCCGCATTCGATCGACTTGTCTTCGTCGAACACATTGGTGACCCGGGTCCGTACGACGATGCGCCCCATCCCGTTCCGTCCTCCAGGTCTCCCGGCCCGCCGTCGATCGCGGGCTGCGGCTTGTGCGATCCATCGTATCACCGGCACCGTTACCAGCCGGCACCCCGCCCGGAACAGCGGAAATGCTGCTTAAACCGGACTATCCGCCTCTGCCCTTGCCGACCCGCGACACGCGCGGAACCCAGCGCGGCACCTCCCGGCAGTACGCGTCGAATCGCGCGCCGAACGTCCGCCGCAGGTCCGGCTCTTCCTTCATGAAGACGAACGCCGTGAGCCAGAGCCAGTACGTCACGGCGTACCCCAACAGCGCCCAGCTCGAGAAGAACAGCGCCTCGCCGAGCAGGATCATCACGACGCCGAGCAGCAGCGGATGCCGGGTGAGGGCGTACCACCCATCCGTGACCAGCACGGCCGGCTTCCCGCCCGGAATCGCCGATGTGCGGCTCCGCAGGAGGCGCGCGGCTGACCACGCGTAGAGGTAGACGCCGCAACCTGCCAGCGCCGCCCCCAGCCAACGGGCCCAGCCGACGTCCGCCCCGAGCATCGAGAGGCCCGCGGTGCGCCGGAGGATCAGGGCCGGCAGGCCGACCGTGAACACGCCGTGCAGCACGCCTGCGGCGAGGAGGGTCCTGAAGACGGGGCCGAGCGCCATCGGTCTGTCTCCGCGCGGGGCCGAGGCCGGCCCTCCGCGCTCTTCGACGGACATCGTACCCCGAGCGCCCCCGGGCGAATCGGGGACCGCCCGATCACCGGCAACCCGGCGGATTCGGTATAAACTTTCACCGGAAACGGACCGCACAACCGAGCCCGCCCCGCTGGCGGGGCGGGTCTTGCGAGGAGCATGCAATGACACTGCACGACGTCGACCGTCCGGCCCGCCGCATCCTTCGAACTCTGGCCTTGGCGGCGCTCGCCCTGCTCGTGGCCGCCCCCGGCATCGCCAACGACTGGCCGCAGTGGCGCGGCGAGGACCGGCGCGGGGAGTGGACCGAGACCGGCATCGTCGAGGCGCTGCCCGACGAGCTGAAGGTGGCGTGGCGGGTGCCCATCAACTCGGGCTACTCCGGGGCGGCGGTGGCCGACGGGCGCGTCTTCATCACCGACTGGGCCGAGGACCCCGAGTCGCGGACGATGGACGGCACCGAGCGCGCCCTCGCCCTCGACGAGGAGACCGGCGAGGTGCTGTGGGTGCGGGAGTGGCCCACGACCTACCGCATGCTGATGTTCTCGTACGCCATCGGCCCGCGCGCCACGCCGACCGTCGACGGCGACCGCGTGTACGTGGTCGGCGCCGCCGGCGACCTCTACTGCCTCGACGTCGAGACCGGGGACGTCCTGTGGGAGAAGCACTACATCGCCGACTACGACAGCTTCATCCCCACCTGGGGGGTGACCAGCGCGCCCATCGTCGACGGCGACCGGCTGATCACGGTGGTCGGCGGCGAGCCCGGCGGGCTCGTCATGGCGTGGGACAAGCGGACCGGCGAGGAGATCTGGCGCGCCCTCGACGTCGTCGGCGAGATGGGCTACGGCCAGCCCATCATCATCGAGGCGGGCGGCGCCCGGCAGCTCATCGTCTGGCACGCGGCGGCCCTGGTGTCGCTGAACCCCGAGACCGGCGAGGTCTACTGGGACGAGGAATGGGAGGCCGGGGCCGGCATGTCCGTCGCGACCCCCGTGGTCAGCGACAACTACCTGCTGGTGTCGCAGTTCTACCGCGGCTCGATGATGATGCAGCTCAACCAGGACCGCCCCGACGCGACCCTCCTGTGGCGCGGCCAGAGCCGCAGCGAGATGCCCGGCGAGACCGACGGGCTGCACGCGCTGATCACGACGCCCCTCATCGAGGGCGACTACTTCTACGGGGTCGGCAGCTACGGCGAGCTGCGGGGGCTCGACGCCCGCACCGGCGAACGGCTGTGGATGAGCGACGAGATGACCGCGCAGGCCCGCTGGGGCACCGCGTTCATGGTGAAGCACGGCGACCGCTACTTCGTGGTGAACGACGACGGCTTCCTCATCGACGCCCGGTTCACCCCCGAGGGCTACGTCGAGCGCGGCCGCATCAAGCTCATCGAGGCGACCAGCGACGCCGCGTTCGGCCCCACCCGGCGGTTCGCCCGGCCGGTGAACTGGTCGCACCCGGCCTACGCCAACGGACACATCGTGCACCGGAACGACAACGAGATCATCCGGGTGTCGCTGCGCGCGGCCGACTACCAGGACTAGCCGCAACCGAAGCTCGAACGGGCGGAGTGCGCCGGCCCCGGCGTGACGGGGTCGGTGCCAGCCGGCCGCACCGGCGGGAACGTCGAGGGGTCGAAATGCACGACAGGCTTGACCCCGCCTCGGGCGGGACGAGATTCGCGAGGAGCATGGCATGAGATCGCACGACGTCGACCACCCGGCCCGCCGCACCCTGCGCCCGCTGACCTTCGCGGGGCTCGCCCTGCTCGTGGCCGCCCCCGGTTTCGCCGACGACTGGCCGCAGTGGCGCGGCGAGGACCGGCGCGGGGAGTGGACCGAGACCGGCATCGTCGAGGCGCTGCCCGACGAGCTGAAGGTGGCGTGGCGGGTGCCCGTCAACTCGGGCTACTCGGGCCCCGCGGTGGCCGACGGGCGCGTCTTCGTCACCGACTGGGTCGAGGACCCCGGGTCGCGGACGATGGACGGCGCCGAGCGGGCCCTCGCCCTCGACGAGGAGACCGGCGACGTGCTGTGGGTCCGGGAGTGGCCGACCACCTACCGCATGCTGATGGTCTCCTACGCCATCGGCCCGCGCGCCACCCCGACCGTCGACGGCGACCGCGTGTACGTGGTCGGTGCCGCCGGCGACCTCTACTGCCTCGACGTCGAGACCGGCGACGTCCTGTGGGAGAAGCACTACATCGCCGACTACGACAGCTTCATCCCCACCTGGGGGGTGGCCAGTTCGCCCATCGTCGACGGCGACCGGCTGATCACGGTGGTCGGCGGCGAGCCCGGCGGCCTCGTCATGGCGTGGGACAAGCGGACCGGCGAGGAGATCTGGCGCGCCCTCGACGTCGTCGGCGAGATGGGCTACGGCCAGCCCATCATCATCGAGGCGGGCGGGGTCCGGCAGCTCATCGTCTGGCACGCGGCGGCCCTGGTGTCGCTGAACCCCGAGACCGGCGAGGTCTACTGGAACGAGGAGTGGGAGGCGGCGGCCGGCGTATCCGTCGCCACCCCCGTCCGCAGCGGCAACTACCTGCTCGTGTCGCAGTTCTACCGCGGCTCGATGATGATGCAGCTCAACCAGGACCGGCCCGACGCCACCCTGCTGTGGCAAGGCCGGAGCCGGAGCGAGCTGCCGGGAGAGACCGACGGGCTGCACGCGATGATCACGACGCCGCTCATCGAGGGCGACTACCTCTACGGGGTCGGCAGCTACGGCGAGCTGCGGGGGCTCGACGCCCGCACCGGCGAGCGGCTGTGGATGAGCGACGAGATGACCGCGCAGGCGCGCTGGGGCACCGCGTTCATGGTGAGGCACGGCGACCGCTACTTCGTGGTGAACGACGACGGCTTCCTCATCGACGCCCGGTTCACGCCCGAGGGCTACGTCGAGCGCGGCCGCATCAAGCTCATCGAGGCGACCGGCGACGCCGGCTTCGGCCCCAGCCGCCGCTTCGACCGCAAGGTGAACTGGTCGCACCCGGCCCTACGCCAACGGGCACATCGTGCACCGGAACGACAACGA
>CAXXTG010000293.1:0-19290 GCA_963666855.2 Vicinamibacterales bacterium | reverse complement strand
CGACATCGTCCACCGGCTGGCCGGCGACACGCCGCCGTTCCAGGCGTCGCCGCGGCCGCCGGTGCCGGACGTTCCGTCCTCCCCGCCGGACCCGGCCGCCGCGCCGGACCCGTCCTCCCCGCCGGACCCGGCCTCTCCGCCGGACCCGGCCGCCGCGCCGGACCCGTCCTCCCCGCCGGATCCCTCCTCACCGCCGGTCGCGCTGCAGGCGCTGGCCGCGCGGGCCGCGGCCGAAACGCCCGGCTGGCGGACGATCACGGTCGACCTGCCCGAGTCGATGCGCGAGCCGGTGGTGGTCGCGGTCGACCGCGGGACGGGCCGCCAGCCGTCGAAGGCCGAGGACCTGCTGTTCGACCGGACGACCGGCGAACTGGTCGGGCGGGCCGGCTATCCCACCTTCAGCCCCGGCTTCAAGGCCCGCCGCTGGCTTCGGTTCGCGCACACCGGCGAGGTGTACGGCGTGGTCGGGCAGTCGATCGCCGGCGTCGTGTCATTGGGCGCCGCCGTCATGGTCTGGACCGGCCTCGCGATGAGCTGGCACCGTTTCTTCCGCCCTGCCCGCCGTCGGTGACGGCGGCGGGGTCACGGTGCCGAACCGGCCGGCGGTCGAGCAGGCTCCACGCGATGCCGAGGTGCGCGGGGAGGGCGAGGGCGAAGAACGTCGCGTTGGCCTGCGTCGAGGCCGGCGCGAGCTGCCAGAGCAGGCCGGCCAGCCCCAGCCCGGCGACGGCGGCGGCGGCGGCGCGGGCGCGGCGCCGCCAGGCCCCGCCGCGCGGCGACAGCGGCAGCACGACGGCGAGACCCAGCGACAGGGGGCTGAAGAGGAACAGGTTCTCGTTCCACCACATGAACGTATGGTCGGTCGCCAGCATCAGCACCAGGATGGTTCCGACGCCGCCGGCCGCGAGCGACCACCCCGCGGCGAGGGCGAGCACGCCCCGGCGCAGCCCCGTCGACGTCCGGACCCGGGCGGTCCCCGCCGACGCGAACAGCGCCCCCGCGAGGAGGCCGAGGACCAGGTAGCGGCCGAGCCACGCCGGCGGCCCGGCGGGCGCCGGGGGGCGGCGGGACGGGTGCAGGACCTCCTCGGCGAGCACGAGGGGCCGGACCTCGCCGTCGCGCGCGATGCGGACGGACCGGAGGCGGTCGCGGAGCGCCAGGGGCAGGAACAGCTCGTCCCACGCCGAAATCGGCCGGTCGGCGGGCGACCCGAGGAGCAGGTCGGTGCCGGCGTGGATGAGCGGGGCGACCTGGGTGAGGCGCCGCGTGTGGTCCCGGTAGCCGAGGTCCGTCGCCCGCCCCTCGAACGCCTCGCCGCAGGGCTCCGCCGAGCGCGCGGTCGAGGAGGTCGCGGACGCGCGTCGAGCAGTTGTCGAGGAAGTACTGGTAGATGAAGTCGCGGTTGTGCGGCAGGGCGTTCTCGTGCGCCGCGTCGCGCAGCATCGCCTTCTCGGCCGGGGCGAGGTCGAGCTCCTGGAGGACCACCTCGCGGTCGGCCTCGCGGAACTGGTCGAGCATGACGCCGGTGGGCAGCTCCGCCACCATGTAGAGCATGCGGCCCCGCAGGAAGCGCGCGATGAAGTCGGACTGCCGGAAGTCGAAGAAGCCCCAGTTGTAGGAGACGTCGCGGCCGGTGCGGGTGTCGAGCACCCGGAGGGCGTTGTGGCCGTAGTGCTCCCACACCGCGTCGCCGGGGCCGGCCGTCACCAGCCAGACCCGCAGCTCGTCGCCCCGCTCGCGCGGCGCGGACGCCGCGGCGTGGGTTCCGCCCTCCGCGGGCCGAGCCTGCGCGGCGGATCGTCCGCCGTCGACCGGCCCGCCCCGCGCGGCGGACGCTCCCCCGCCGGCCGGCCCGTCCTGCCGCCCGGCGGCCGTCGCCGCGCCGGCCACGGCGGGGTCGATGCCGGCCAGCAGGCTCGCCGCGAGGACCAGCGGGGCCGCCCCGCATCGCCGCATCCTCGGGCCGGGGTCCCGCGGCGGGGCGGGGAACGCGACGCTGCGCGCTGTCGTAGACATCATCGGTTCATATAATCTCCCGGAGACGCGTATCCGTGCAGAGAGGCAGTAGGGAGGAGACCATGCCGCAGGCGTATCGAGTGCTTCTGGCGGCGGGGCTGGGCTTGGTGTCCGCCACCGCCGCCGCCGCCCAGGAACGCACGTTCCGGCACACCATGGAGTTCCAGGCGGGCAGCCTGCTCCAACTCGAAGCCGACCGCGGGAGCGTGCGGCTGACCTCGTGGGACCGGCCGTCGGCGGAGATCGTCGCCCGCATCGAGCCGCCCGGCGGCGTCGGCGACGACTACGCGCGGCAGGCCGTGGACGGCACCGCCATCGAGGTCCGGGGCAACCGCCGCTCGGCGCGCATCCGCACCGACTACCGCGGCGTGCCGCGGCGCGGCCTGCTCGGGAACCGGCGGCTGCCGCGCGTGCACTACGACATCCGCGTTCCGCGGCAGCTCGACCTCGACCTCGAGATCGACCGGGCGGCGACGACGATCGAGGGGTTCGAGGGACGGCTGCTGCTCGACCTCGACCGCAGCGACCTCGACGCCCGCGACCTCGGAGGGGCGGTGACGCTCCAGTTCGACCGGGGGCGGTTCCAGGCGGGCGGCCTCGCCGGGTCGATCGCCATCACGCTCGACCGCGCCCGCGAGGTCATGCTGGACGGCGTGCGGGGCGACCTGCGGCTCGAAGCCGACCGCACCGATGTGACGGTGCTCGACCTCGCCGTCGAGGACGACTCCGCGGTCGAGATGGACCGCGGCGACCTCGACATCGCGCTCGCGGCCGGTGCCGGGGTGACCATCGACGTGTCCACCACCCGCCGGTCCGGCTTCTCGATCGACCTGCCGGGGGCGATCGAGTCGCGCGGCGGCGACTTCCGCGGGGACGTCAACGGCGGCGGCCCGGCGTTGCGCATCGAGGCCGACCGCGGCGCCGTCCGCGTGCGGATGCACGGGGAGGGGGCGCCGTAGACATGAGGTTTGTCGTCAGAGTTCGTCGGCGTGTCAGGGATGACGGGGTTACTGCAGGCGCAGGAGGATCTGCACTACGGCGGCACCAAGCAGGCCGAAACCGGTGATCACCACCGCGAGCAGGGTCGCAAGCATCCAGCGGATGATCCGCACCCCGCTGGCGAGTTCGCCGATGTCGGCCGCTGCCGCCTCGGCGGTTTCCTCGCTCGCGCCGGCTTCGACCAGTGCTCCGCGCATCTTCGCTGAGATGATCTTCATTTGTGTTCCACCCGTCCCCCACATTGTACCTCAGCAGGCGTAGAGTGCTGCTAAACAACTGCGGAAAAAGGGCTTGGGTCTGGTGGAATGGCGCGGAGCCGCACGGCGCTCCGCGTTCGCTCCGGGAGTCTCGCCGGCGCGAAACGGCACCGAGGCGAGCCGTTGCGGTCAGCTCCGCCGCTCACGCCGCCGGCGGCCGGCGCCGGCGGGGACGCGGGCGCGCCACTTGGCCGTCGCCGGCGTCGCGGTAACCGAGGGCCTCGACCACCGGCCGGATGTCGGCGTGCGGGCAGGACAGCCGCCGGCGCACGGGCTCGGCGGGGTCGAACCGGCCGCGCCGGGCGAGCCGCCGGAGTTCGCGGACGAGCCGTTCAAGGACGTCGGCGCGGACGGCGCGGACGCCCGCCACCGGGAAGCCCACCGCCGCGTACAGCACGGCGGGCCGGTCCGGCTCGGCCGGCATCGACACCGCCGAGGGCGGCGGGTGGACGGCCCCGGCCTCCGGGCCCCAGAACGCCGCCGCCAGGGCCGCCCGGCCCGCGAGCGGTCCCGGCTTCAAGGCCCCCCGCAGATACACCACGTGCAGCCCCAGGCAGATGCCCGCCTGCTCGAGGAGCCGCCGCTCGGCCGGGGTCAGGGCCTGGAGCTGCGCGCGCGCGTCGCGGGCGAGGACGGTGCCCAGACCCTGCTCGAGCTGGTAGACGACGCCGCGCCCCGCCGCCCCCAGGCCGTCGAGCCGTTCCGTCCGCAGCGGCGCGAGAACCCCGGCCGCGAGGTCGCGGGCCGCCGCCGCGAGGCGCCGCTCGACGCGGTGGCGGAGGCCGCGCGAGGTCGTCACCCCGTCGGCCGGCACCACGTTCGGGCGCAGGAGGTCGGCCCCCCGCACCAGCCGCCCGACGGGCCGCCCCCCGAACCGGATGCGCGCCTCCGCGTCGATCTCGATGCGCTCGTGCGGCGCGTCGATGAGCTGCTCCAGCCAGCCCGCGGCCCGCGGGCCGGCCGGCGGCGGGTCGGGCACGAGCCGGGCGAGGACCGCGAACGGACCGGCGTCGCGCGGCCCGGCGTCGCCGCGGGGGCGCGCCGCGCGGGGGGCGTTGCGCCGCGGGTCGACGAACCGCGCGACGAGCCGCTCGTGGAGGGCGTCGCTCAGCCGGTCTTCGACGGCCCGCGTGCGCGCCTGCCAGTGGCCGGCGTCCGCGACCCACGCGGGGCGGTGGGCGATGTACGTCCAGGTGCGGATGAACGCGAGCCGGGCCAGCAGGTCGTCGAGGTCGCCGCCGGTCCGGTCGAGGCGGCCGATGCGCTCCGCCAGCCAGTCTTCGGAGAGCCGGCCCGGCGGGTCCGTGAGCTGGCGGAAGACGTCGCCGAGCAGCGCCGCGTGGTCCTCCAGCACGAGCTGCCGGTAGTCGGGGATCTGGCAGACGTCCCACAGCAGCCGGACCCCCGCCTCGCGGCCGGCGCGGTCACGGACGGCGGGGTCGCGGGCGAGGCCGCGCAGGGCGTCGCGGTCGGCCCCGCGCGTCGCCAGCTTCAGTCCGGGCCGGGGCGGGGGGCGGTGGAGCGAGGCGATGAGGGCGTCGAGGCCCGAGAAGTCGAGCTCGCGGTTGCGCCACAGCACGCTGCGGGCGGCGGGGAATCGGTGGTTCTCGACGGCCTGGACCACGCGGGGGGCGAGGTCGTCGGCCGGCGCGAGGACCCCGAACGTGCCGTCGTTCAGATGGCGGCCGGCGCGGCCCGCGATCTGGCCCAGCTCGACGAGGTCGAGGTTGCGGCTCGTGCGGCCGTCGAACTTGGTGAGTTCGGCGAACGCGACATGGTCGACGTCGAGGTTCAGGCCCATGCCGATGGCGTCGGTGGCCACCAGATAGTCGACCTCGCCGCTCTGATACAGGGCGACCTGGGCGTTGCGCGCGCGGGGCGACAGGGCCCCGAGGACGACGGCGGCGCCCCCGCGGCGCGCCCGCACGCGCTCCGCGAGGTCGTACACCCGCGCCATCGAGAAGGCGACGACGGCGGTGCGCGGCGGCAGCCCCCCGACCTTGAGGCGGCCGCGGTGGCGCAGGGTCGAGAGCCGGGTATGCGAGCGGACGGTGACGCCGGGGACCAGCGCGGTCACCATCCCCCTCACCGTGTTCGAACCCAGGAACCACGTCTCGCGGCGGCCGCGGGCGTGCAGCAGCCGGTCGGTGAACACGTGCCCGCGCTCGGGGTGGGCGGCGAGCTGGATCTCGTCGACGGCGAGGAAGTCGACGGCGCGGTCGAGGGGCATCGCCTCGACCGTGCACACCCAGTAGCGCGGTGCCGCCGGCACCCGCTTCTCCTCGCCCGTCACCAGCGCCACCGCGCGCTCGCCCGCCCGCACCGTCAGGGTGTCGTAGACCTCCCGGGCGAGCAGGCGCAGGGGGAGCCCGATCATGCCGCTGCGGTGCTCGATCAGCCGCTCGACGGCGCGGTGGGTCTTGCCGGTGTTGGTCGGGCCGAGCAGGGCGACCAGCGGGGGTCCGGACGGTGGGGGGTGCGCAGGCACGGCGATGCCGTTCGTGAAGGACCCGTGGTCGAATCGCAGGCCGCATCGCGCCCCGCGGATGCCGGCCGACCGGCGGGGCGCCAAGCCGGGGGCCGCCGACGGCGGACATCACGCCGCACGGTAGCACGGACGGCCGACGCTCACGGATTTGCTAGAATGAAAGGCTACGTACCGGGCCGGCCCGCGTACCCGGCCAGTCTGCGTTCCAAGAGCCGATACGACCATCGCATGAGATTCCGTGCTTCCGCCGGCCGCCGCATCCGGACGGTCACCGCCGTCGCCGGGCTCGTGGTCTCGTTGGCCGCCTCCGGCGCGGCGCAACCGCCGGTCGCCGCCGTCGTGCCGTTCACCAACGTCAGCCGGCAGCCCGCTGACGACTGGATCGGGGCGGGCATCGCCGAGACGGTCGCGGCCGACGTGCAGCGGGTCGGGATGGCGGTCGTGGGCTGGGGCGCGGCCGACCGGTATCGGGCCGGCACCGCGGCGGGCGGGCCCGGGCCGGGAGGCGCCGCCGCCCTGGCGCCTGACGCGATGGCCGCGTGGCGCGACCGGGGCGTGAGCTGGCTCGTCGACGGTGCCCTGCAGCGGGTCGGCGACCGCCTGCGGGTGACGACCCGGGTGGTCGACGTGGCGTCGGGGGCCGTCGCGTTCAACGCCCGGGTCGACGGCACGTGGCAGGACCTGTTCGAGACGCAGGACCGGGTGGCCGCCGCCGTCGCCGACTGGCTGTCGTCACAGTCCGCGGCGCCCTTGTCGCGGCCGGCGCCGGCGTTGCCACGACCGGCGCCGCCGCCCGCGGCTTTCGCCGCTGGGCGTCCGAACGCACCGGAGTCGGGCGCGGCCCGCGTAGTCCCGGCCGAGGCCGCCGAGGGGGGGCGGGGCGGGCCGTCGGCGCGCCCGGGGCCGGCATCGCGCCCGGGGCCGTCGGCGTTTCCGCCCGCCGCCGGCGCCCCGGCCCGGCGCGCCGGCGATCCCTTCCGCAACGCCCCGGCCGCGTCCGGCAACGGGGTGACCGGCACGCTCGCCCTGCCCGGGCCGCGCCCCCGGGACGCGCGCGTCGCCGACGCCCCCCCGCCGCGGCGGTCCGGCCGCGCGGGCGGGTTCGCGCCGGGCCTGCTGGCGCGGCCGACGGTCGCGGTGGCGCGGACCGCGATCGCCCCGGAGATCGACGGCCGGCTGGACGATTCGGTGTGGGAGACCGCCACGTACCTCACCGATTTCGTGCAGATCGCCCCCGTCGAGGGCGCCCCCGGCTCGGAGGCGACCGAGGTCTGGATGGCCTACGACAGCGACCATCTCTACTTCGCCTTCTACGCGCACTACTCGGACCCCGGCATCATGCGGGTCAACCGCGCCGACCGCGAGGAGATCCGCGGCGACGACCGCATGTCGGTCCTCTTCGACACCTTCCTCGACCAGCAGCGGGCCTATCAGTTCGAGGTCAACGGCTACGGCGTGCAGGCCGACTCGCTCGTGAACGCCGACGGCAGCACCGGCTTCTCGCGGTCGAGCGGCAGCTCGTCGGCGACGCGCGGCGGGGGCGGCGGCTCGCGCGGGCGCAGCAGCAGCAGCGTGTCGGGGCAGTTCGGCATCCGCGGCGACCAGTCGTGGAACGCCCTCTTCGACACCGCCGGCCGCCTCGTCGACGACGGCTGGGTCGCCGAGATGCGCATTCCGTTCAAGAGCCTCCGCTACCCGTCCCGTGCGGCGGGGGTCGACCACCGGTGGGGGTTCCAGATCACCCGCATCATCCGCGGCAAGTCCGAGGCGCAGTCGTGGTCGCCGATCTCCCGCGGGGTGGCGGGGCAGATCACCCAGTTCGGCCAGCTCGAGGGGCTGTCCGACCTGTCGGCGAGCCGCAACCTCGAGTTCCTGCCCGAGGTCACGGGGTTCCGCCTCGGCTCGCTCGACACCAGCAACGGCGTGTTCACCGACGCCGACCCGGACGGGGCGTTCGGCGTCGGGGTCAAGTACGGCATCACCCCCAACCTGACCGCCGACTTCACCTACAACCCCGACTTCTCGCAGATCGAGTCGGACCGCCCGCAGGTCGAGACCAACCAGCGGTTCGCGCTGTTCTACCCCGAGCAGCGGCCGTTCTTCCTCGAGGGGCAGGAGATCTTCCAGACCGCGACGCCGCTGACCCTGGTCCACACCCGCACCATCGTCGACCCCCTCTTCGGCGGCAAGCTCACCGGCAAGGTCGGCCGGTCCACGGTCGGGGTCCTCGTGGCCGACGACGAGACGCCGGGGGCCCTGCTCGGCGCGGGCGACCCGCGGGCCGGCACGTCCGCCCAGACCGTGATCGGGCGCGCCCGCTACGACCTGTACTCCGAGTCGTACGTCGGCGGCATCATGACCGCCCGCGAGTTCGGCGAGGAGTACAACCGGGTGGCGGGGGTGGACGGCCGCTTCCGGCTCGGCCGGAACCACCGCGCGAACTTCCTGGCCATGGCGTCGGACACCGTGGACGGGGAGCTGGGGACCCACGCCGGGCCGGCGATCGAGGCGGACTTCTCGCGCGAGGGCCGCAACCTGAGCTACAGCGCCGCCTACAGCAGCATCGATCCGGGGTTCCGGACCTTGACCGGGTTCCTGCCCCGCGTCGACCTGCGCCAGACGAGCGGCAACATCGGCTACCGCTGGTGGCCCGAGTCGTCGATCCTCACGTGGGGGCCGTCGGTCAGCTACCTGCGGCTCTACGACCACGCGGGGACGCTGCAGGACGAGCAGATCCAGGGCGTGGCGAGCTTCTCGTTCACGAACAACATCTCGTTCACGGGAATGGTGAACCACGACCTCGAGCGGTTCCAGGAGGTCGACTTCAAGAAGACCGGCTACGGGTTCTTCAGCGGCATCAGCTCGCGGGTGTTCTCGCTGTTCGGCGGCTACAACTGGGGCCACGGCATCCTCTACGACGAGGTCAATCCGTACCGGGGGCAGTCGGTCTCGGGCAACGTCAACTTCCGCGTGCAGCCGACATCGCGGCTGCGCACCGAGCTCAGGACCGTGTTCAGCAGCTTCGTCAACCCCTTCGACGGCGCGGAGATCTACGACGTGAAGATCCTCCGGGGCCGGACGACGTACCAGTTCACCGACCGGCTGCTGCTGCGCCACATCGTCGAGCACAACACCTGGGACGTGACCGTGGGCAACAACCTGCTGATGACCTACCGCATCAACGCGGGCACGGTCCTGTTCCTGGGCTACGACGACCGCTTCCGCGACGGGATGAAGATCGACAGCGCGCTCTTCCCGATGATGGCCCTGCAGCGCACCAACCGGGCCTTCTTCGGCAAGGTCTCGTATCTGTTCCGCTACTGAGCGCCCGTCATGATGTCCCGCGCCGCACCGAGATCCGCGGGGTGGCCGCAGGGCGCCCGACGGGATGAGCCGGTCGAATGCGGCGGGCCATGCGTCGCCGGTTTCCGGCCGCCCGTCGAGCCGGCTGCGGCGTGAGGCATGCGCGTCCGCCGATCCTCCGCTCCCGAGAACCGATGACCGACACCGCCCCGGGCCCCCGCCTCACCGTCCGCGGCCTCACCGCGCGCGCCGTGCTGCTGCCCCTAGAGCGCCCGGTGGTCGCCCGCATCGCCACCATCCGCGAGTGGCCGATGGTGCTCATCGACCTCGAGACCGAGGAGGGCGTCGTCGGCCGCAGCTACCTGGAGCCGTACATCCCGAAGTCGATGCGCTACCTCGTGCCGGCCCTGAACGATCTGGGCGAGCTGCTGCGGGGCCGGGCGGTGGCGCCCGTCGACCTCTACGAGGCGGGCCGGAAGTCGCTGCACTTCGTCGGCTACGAGGGCCTGTCGGCGATCGCCGTGTCCGGGGTGGACATGGCGGCGTGGGACGCCCTGGCGCGGGCCGCCGGCCGGCCCCTGTGCGCGCTGCTCGGCGGCTCGGTCGCCCCCGTCCGCGCCTACAACAGCAACGGCCTGTGGCTGCACGAGCCCGCGGCGGTGGCCGACGAGGCCGTCGCCCTGCGCGAGGAGGGCGGCTTCGGGGGCCTGAAGCTGCGCATGGGCCGCGCCCGCTTCCGCGACGACCTCGCCGCCCTCGAGGCGGTGCGGCGGGCGGTCGGCGACGACATGCACCTGATGGTCGACTTCAACCAGGGGCTCGACCTCGCCGAGGCCCTCGAGCGCTGCCACGCCCTCGACGGCCGCGGGCTGGCGTGGATCGAAGAGCCGGTGGTGTACGACGACCTCGACGGGTACCGCCGCCTCGCGGCCGAGCTCGACACCCCGATCCAGATCGGCGAGAACTTCTACGGCCCGCGCGCCCTCCACCGCGCTCTGCAGGCGCGGGCGTGCGACTACGTGATGCCCGACTTCATGCGTATCGGCGGCGTGACCGGCTGGCTGCGGGCGGCGGCCATCGCGGGGGCGGCGGGGGTGCCGGTGTCCACCCACCTTTACCCCGAGGTCGCGGCGCACGTGATGCGGGTCACCGAAACCGCCCACTGGCTCGAGTGGCAGAGCTGGGCCGACCCGATCCTGCAGCGGCCCTACGCGGTGAAGGACGGAGAGCTGCACATTCCCGACGTCCCCGGCGTCGGGCTGGAGTGGGACGAGGCGGCGGTGGCGGCGCACCTCGTCTGACGCGGTTGCGGCGGAACCGCGGTAGAGAGATACTATCTGGTCTGATTCGCATGCGTCGGACCGTGTCTTCGAAGGAGAGTCTGCGATGAGCGCCATGCGTGTTTCGGGACTTCCGGTCGCCGGTGTCGTCGGTTTCCTGCTCCTGACCCCGGCCGCCGCGACCGCACAGTCCGTCGCCGCGTCGGCGGACGCCGAGGTCACCTTCGCGCGCGACATCGCGCCGATCCTCCAGCAGAGCTGCCAGCAGTGCCACCGGCCCGCGTCGGTGGCTCCGATGTCGCTGCTCACCTACGCCGAGGTGCGCCCCTACGCGCGGGCCATCAAGACCCGGACCGCTCTGCGCAACAACCGCGGCGCGATGCCCCCGTGGTTCATCGAGCGCGACATCGGCATCCAGCACTACAAGAACGACATCTCGCTGAGCGAGGACGAGATCGCCCTGATCGGCCGCTGGGTCGACGCCGGCGCGCCCCTCGGCGACCCCGCCGACATGCCGCCGCCCGTCGACTTCGGCGACGAGAACGAGTGGGAGATCGGCGAGCCCGACCTGATCGTCGAGTCGCCGGTGGTCACCGTGCCCGCCGCCGGTCCCGACAAGTGGACCAACCTCGGGACCATCCCCACCGGGCTCACCGAGGACCGCTACGTCGCCGCGGTCGAGGTGAAGGAGTTCAACGACATCCCGCCCGACGGGACCGGCGACACCGTGGGCGGGCGCTACGTCTTCCACCACATGACTTACGGGGCGGTGGTCCCCGAGGGGGCCGACCCCGCCGACGCCACCCGGTTCCCGGTCCACGAGGTGGGGCGCAACGCCGACATCTTCCCCGACAACGCGGGGCGGCTGCTCAAGGCGGGCTCGTCGCTCGAGCTCGAGACGGCGCACCTGCACTCGAACGGCCGCGAGACCAAGTCGCACCTGAAGTTCGCGTTCAAGCTGCACCCGAAGGGCTACGAGCCCGAGATCCGGCACGCGCGGACCCTCGTCGGGAACGGCGTCGACATCGACATCAAGCCGAACCAGACCTCGCAGGAGCTGCACGCCTACCGGGTGCTCGACGAGCACACCCGCATCGTCTCGTTCGAGCCCCACCAGCACGCGCCGGGCACCCGCATGTGCCTCGAGGCGATCTGGGGCCACAACATCGAGACCCTGTCCTGCGTCGGCTACGACCACAACTGGGTCAAGCAGTACATCTTCGACGACGACTACGCCCCCCTGCTGCCGAAGGGCACGATCGTGCACATCATCGGCTGGCTCGACACCACCGTGGCCAACCGCAACGTGGCCGACCCCCGGAACTGGTCGGGCGGCGGGCGCCGGTCGGTGGCCAACATGTTCATCGACCTCGGCGAGGCCCTCGAGCTGACCGACGAGCAGTTCGAGCGCGAGATGGCCGAGCGCCGCGAGCGTCTCAACCTCCAGCCGGGCGATTACCTCATCGGCTGTCCGCTGTGCATGGCCGAGTTCCCGTCGCAGCAGGTGCACGTGGACGAGGGCAACGACCAGCCATGAGGGTGACCGAAGCCGCCGCCGGCCGTCCGTTTGCAGGGCGGAACGGACGAAGGCGGCCATCAGCCATGAGATCGCCCGGGAGTCGATTCGTCCCGGTTGGGTGCGATCGTCGTGCTGCTGACGCTGGCGGTTGCGGCGGCGGCGACCGCCCAGACCCGCTTCACGTACTCGCGGGGGCAGAGCGTGCACCCCGCCTACGAGGGGTGGTGGCCGAACGAGGACGGCACCTTCCGCATGTTTCTTCGGCTACATGAACTCGAACTGGGAGGAGGAGCTCGACGTGCCGATTGGGCCCGCCAACCACATCGAGCCCGGCGGGCCGGACCGGGGGCAGCCCACGCACTTCTACCCCCGGCGCAACCTGTTCCTCTTCACGATCGACGTGCCGGCCGACTTCGGGGACCGGGAGATCGTCTGGACCCTGACCACCAACGGCCGGACGGAGCGCGCGTACGGATCCCTGCGCACCGACTACCTGCTCGACGCGCAGGACCATCGGGACGGAGATGGGCGCCAACTTCGGGCGCATCCGCGACGACTGGCGGGACAACCGGCCGCCCGAGCTCGCCCTCCGGGTGGACGAGCCGCGGACGGTGCGGGTCGGCCAGCCGCTGAACCTCGTGGCGTTCACGAGCGACGACGGGATTCCGTCGGGCAGCTACACGCCGCCGACCCCCGAGCCCGGCGAGCCGCATCCCGCCTACTCGGCCTCCCCAGCAGATCGTGCCGGGCAACCCGCCGGGGCTGCGGTTCTCGTGGATCGTGTACCGGGGCGACGCGTCGAAGGTGCGGTTCAGCCCGCGGCAGCTCAAGACTTGGCAGGACACCCGGGTCTACTCGTACTCGCCGTGGTCGCCGCCCTACATCCTGCCCGAGGTGCCCGAGGACGGGCGGTGGGAGGTGTACGCGACGTTCGACGCGCCCGGCACCTACGTGCTGCGGGCGATGGCCGGGGACAGCGCGCTGACGACGAGCGAGAACGTGACGATCACCGTCACCCCGTGAGCGGGTGGCGTTACGGCGTGGAGTGGAAGAAGGAGACTGACGACGATGACGAAGTGGCAGAGCGCGCGGGCCGGTGCGTTGCTGACGGTGTTGGCGCTGGCCGCCGGCCCGGCGGCGGCGCAGGAGGCGCCGCGCGCCTTCGACGGAAACCCCGACCTGAACGGGGTGTGGCAGGCCATCGGCACCGCGCACTGGGACATCCAGGACCACCCGGCGAGCGCGGGGCCGCCCGACATGGGGGCGATCGGGGCGATTCCCCCCGGTCAGGGCGTGGTCGTGGGCAACGAGATCCCGTACCGACCCGAGGCCCTCGAGCAGAAGCAGCGGAACTTCGAGAACCGGTGGACCGACGACCCCGAGGTGAAGTGCTTCATGCCGGGGGTGCCGCGGGCCACCTATCTGCCGTATCCGTTCCGGATCATCCAGGGCGACCGGAAGATCATGTTCGTGTACGGGTTCACCGACGCGAACCGCACCGTGCACATGGACCAGGAGAACCCCGAGCCGCCGCCCCTCGACACCTGGATGGGCCGGTCGCACGGGCGCTGGGAGGGCGACACCCTGGTCGTCGACGCCGAGGGTTTCACCGGCGAGGCGTGGTTCGACCGTGCCGGCAACTACGCCAGCAACGGCCTGCGCGTCACCGAGCGCTACACCCCGATGGGGGCGAACGCGATCTGGTACGAGGCGACCCTCGAGGACCCCAACGTCTTCACCCGCCCGTGGACCATCGAGATGCCCCTCTACCGGCGTCTCGAGCCGAACGCGCAGGTGCTGGAGTACAAGTGCGTGGAGTTCTCGGAGGACCTGATTTACGGACACCTGCGCCGGGTGCCCACCCGCTGACGGGCCGAACGCGCAGGTGCTGGAGTACTGATCTACGGGCGCCTGCGCCGGGCGCCCGCCCGCTGATCGAGCCCCGCGCGCCCCGGGGACCCGGTCGCGGGACCGCGGGGAGTTCCCGCCGGGCCGCGGGGTTCCCGAATCCGTCGATTGAGAGGCATCGCACGATGAACCGAACCAGAAACGTCCTGCCCGCCGCGGCCGCGGCCGCGGCGCTCGTTGCGCCCGCCCCGGCCCTCGCGGCCGACTACCACCACGTGCAGCTCACGACCTCGAACGCCACCGAGGCGGTGGGCTGGTACACGCGCTACCTCGACTGCGAGCCCGTCGCCGACCGCGACGACGCGGTCCTGTGCGGCGGGGCGGAGCTGGTGTTCGACTCGCGCCCGACCCTCGGCAGCAGCCAGCGGACGGGCATCGACCACATCTCGTTCTCGTACCGCGACCTGACCGCGAAGATGGGCGAGCTCGAGGCCGTCGGCGTGCGCGGCTCGGGGGTGCGGCTGCAGCGGTTCGCCGACGGGTCGACCCTGCGCGACGTGCCGGGGCTGTACCAGCACGGCTACATCTTCGACCCGTGGGGCACCCGCATCGAGCTCGTCGAGGACGCCGACACCCTCGGGTTCCACCACATCCACCTGAGCGCCACCGACCCCGCCGCCACCCTCGCGTGGTACCGGGAGCGGTTCGGGGGCGAGAGCGCGCGGCTGCGCGACCAACTGGACGGCGTGCGCATGGGCGACATCTGGCTCTTCGCGATGGAGGCCGAGGCGCCGCCGGCGCCGACGGCGGGCCGCTCCATCGACCACATCGCCTTCGCGGTGCCCGAGATGGACGCGGCCGCGGCCGAGCTGCGGGCGGACGGCGTCGCGTTCCTGAGCGAGCCGGCGGTGCCCGAGGGCGGCCGCACCGCCGCCCGGCAGGCGTTCATCGGCGCCCCCGACAACGTCCGCGTGGCCGTCGTCGAGGAGGGCTTCGCGGGCGTCGACGTCGCCTTCGACGCGCCGGTCGACATCACCACCGAGCTGCGCGAGTACACCGTGCCCCGGACCCCCTGGGGCGTGCCCGACTTCCAGGGCGTGTGGACCGGCGACGCCGCCCACGGCATTCCCCTGGAGCGGCCCGGGGACCTCGCCGATGCCGAGGTGCTGACGGCAGAACAGGCGGCGGCGCGGCGCGAGCGCGGGACCCTCGGCAGCATCTGGGGCTACGAGTCGGAATGGCGCGACACCACCCTCGGCTACGTGCGGTCGGCACCGTCGCGGCAGGTCGCGATGGTCATCGACCCGCCCGACGGCCGGCTGCCGGCGCGCACGCCCGAGGGCGAGCGGCTGCTCGCCGAGGCCCGGGCCGCCCGCCGGCCCATCGCCGCGGGCCCCGAGGACCTCAGCTCGTGGGTGCGCTGCATCACCCGCAGCCTCGTCCCGACCCCGGGGGTCTACAACAACGGCTTCCAAATCGTGCAGGGGCCGAACCACGTCGCCCTGCAGCGCGAGATGATTCACGAGACCCGCGTCGTCCCCACCGACGACAGCCCGCACGTCGGAGACGACATCAGGTCGTGGCTGGGCGACGCCCGGGGGCACTGGGAGGGCGACACGCTGGTCGTCGAGATCCGCAACTTCAACGGCAAGGCACCGTACCAGGGATCGAGCGACGCACTGACGATGACCGAGCGGTACACGCGGACGGGTCCCGACACGCTGGAGTACCAGTTCACCATCGACGACCCCGTGGTGTGGACCCAGCCGTGGACCGGCATGTTCACGTTCGTCCGGGACGAGACGCAGTACGAGCTCGTCGAGTACGCGTGCCACGAGGGCAACTACGGGATGACCAACATCCTGAGCGGCGCCCGCGCGCGCGACGCGGAGGCGGCGGGCGGCGGGCGGTAGGAGAGCCGATAGATCGAGAGCGGCCGACGGGGCCGCGGGCGAGATCGGGCCGCGGGCGTCGGGCTCGGGGCGCGGGCGCCGGGCGCGAGGCGATGGATTGGACGGCGGCCGCCAGGAATGGCCGGCGGCGCATTCTCAGAAACGAGGTAGGGGCAATGCGAAAGAACATGTTCGTGCTGGCCGCGGTGGTCGGAGTCGGCCTGACCGCGGCGACCGCGCAGGTCGTGGCGCACCACGCGTTCGCGGCGGAGTTCGACGCCAACCGGCCGGTCCGGCTGCAGGGCAAGATTACCCGGATGGAGTGGATCAACCCGCACTCGTGGATGCACCTCGAGGTGACCAACGATGACGGCACCGTCGAGAACTGGATGATCGAGGCGGGCCCTCCGGGAGCCCTCGTGCGCCGCGGCTGGCGGAAGGACTCGGTGCTGCCCGGCACCGAGGTCATGGTCGAGGGCTACCAGGCCCTCGACGGCGCCCTGCGCGCCAACGGCCGTGACGTGACCTTCCCCGACGGCCGCCGCCTGTTCGCGGGCTCGTCGGGCACCGGCGCCCCGCTCGACGGACGCGACCCGACCGAGCAGCGCCGGTAGCGCGGCGGTCGTGTCCTGCGGCCAGTTGCCGTGGTGGTCAAGGCGGAACGCGGACCGTAGCGGTCGGATTCGTCCGACCGCGCGGAACCGAACTCTGCCGTTCGGCGGTCAGGGGACTTCAGCCCGAGAACGTCTTTGAGCGGCTCGCCGGGCTGGGCGACCCGGGGCCGGGCTGTCGGCGGGGCCGCCCGATGTGAGCGTGGTGACCGCGGGTCTGCGGGCCGGCTGAGGGCCGGCCCGATTGCGGGGAGTCAGAACCGCGCGTCGGCGGTCGTCTCGCCGACCGGCGTCGGCGGCCTCACGCGCCGTTGCCGGCGCGCCCGCGCCAGTTCGTAGGCGGCCTGCATGCGCATCCAGTGGTCGGCAGTCCCCCAGCCGATGCTCTCGAGCCCCAGGACCATGTTCGCGGACACCCCCGCCCTGCCGTTCAGCACGCAGGACAGGGTCCCGCGCTCGCAGTTCAGCCGTGCCGCCGTCCCGCCCACCGTCCAGCCGGCTTCGTCCATGCTCTCGCGGATCAGCTCGCCCAGATGCGGCGGGTTCAGCATGGGGCCTACACGCTCGTCGTCGATGCGGGTCATCGAAACCTGCTCCTCGTCAGTGGTAGTCGATCAAGTCCACGTCCACGACCTCGGCGTTCTCGAAGCGAAACACGACGCGCCAATTCCGGATACGCGCACTGGCGTCGAAGGCAATCACCGGACCGCGTACTTCGCCGCCGCGCGGCGGCGGAGCGCCGCGCGAACTTGCGCGTCATCGACCGGGCGGCCCTTGGCGTAATCGGAGAGCATGCCTCGAAGCGGGCGTGCCTCGTGCGGGACTCGGCTGACCCGCAGGCGGCCGTCCTCTTCGAGATGGAACGCGAGACGGTCGCCCGTCTCGATCGCCATCAGCTCCCGAACCTCCTTCGGAATCGTGACCTGAACCTTGCTGGTGACCTTGGCGGTGTTCATCGACATCTTGCCAATCAAGGCAATCCGGAAGTCGTAATGCGTCCCTGGGGCGCGTCAACCGCTCTCGTCGCGCCGGTGCCGCGTCGAGCGGTGAAGTCAGCGCTCGGAGTACCGCGTAAGCTGGTCGACGAGGAGCGCCGTCATCGCCTCGGCCGCGAGGTCGGGAATCCAGTGGTTGACGCCCTCCAGGACCTCGAAGCGGTACGGCCCCTCGACGTACTCCTCCGTCAGCAGCGCCCCGTCGATGCACAGGGCGGTGTCGCCGTCGCTCCAGGTGAACATCGTCGGCACCTGGACGGGGCCGATCGGGGGGCGCTGCAGGGTGCGGTCGGCGACGTTCGCCCGGTACCAGTTCAGGGCGGCGCCGAGGGCGGGCTTCGATCCGAGCACCCGGAGGTACTCGTCGACCGCGTCGGCGTCGATGCCGGCGAAAACCGCGCGCAGCAGCGCGTAGTCGTTGGCGAGGAAGGCGTCCTCGGAGTCGGGCTGCACGAACACGTCGAAGTACGCCGACGCGGCGACCTGGCAGGACTCGGGGTCGGCGAGGACGTGCGCGAACGCGTCGGGGTGGGGCACCGACACCGGGTTGGCGGTGATCACGCGGTCGCGCGCGGCGACGGCCAGCCCCCACGCGACGGCCGCCCCCCAGTCGTGGCCGACGACGTGGAAGCGCTCGGCGCCGATGGCGTCGGCGAGGCCGATGACGTCGCCGACGAGCAGCGGCAGCGCGTAGTCCTCGACCCGCGCCGGCCGCGCCCCGGGCGAGTAGCCGCGCTGGTCGGGGGCCACCGCGCGGAACCCCGCCTCGCCGAGGGCGCGGAGCTGGTGCCGCCACTCCCAGGAGGTCTGGGGGAACCCGTGGAGGAGGATGACGACCTCGCCGTCGTCCGGCCCCGCCGTCCGTACGTCGAACGTGAAGCCGCCGACTTCGATCTGCGTCAGGGTGATTTCATCGTCGAGTTGGCCCGCGCCGGCGCCGGCCGCGGTAACGACGGCGGCCGCGCAGGCGACCGCGGCCAGGAAACGTCCGGTCGAGTGGTGGTGGTCCATCACGCTGCTCCCAGTAGCGCCGCCAGATCGGTGATCGCCGACACCACGTGATGCGCCTCGAAGCCGAGCTCCTCGGGGGGCTCGCCCGCGGCGCGCTGAATCCAGAACGTGGTCAGCCCGGCCGAGGCGGCGCCGGCGACGTCCCACGCGTTGGACGACACGAACCCGAGCGCGGACCGGCCGACCCCGAGCCGCTCCGGCCCCAGGTTGTAGACGCGCGGGCTGACCTTGAAGATCTTAACGTCCTCGACGCTGATGATCGTGTCGAGCAGGGTGTCGATGCCCGCGCTCCGTGCCGCCGCCTCGAGCATCCGCGGCTCGCCGTTCGAGAGAATCGCCAGCTTCACGCCCCGGTCCCTGAGCGCCTCGAGCCCCGGCCTCACGTCGGGGAAGGCGGCCAGCGTGAGGTACGCCTCCATCAGCCGGTCGCGCCGCGCCGGCGTCAGGTCCAGCCCGAGGCCCGCCGCCGCGTTGACGAGCGCGTCCCCGGTGACCAGCCAGAAGTCCCGGTGCCGGCCCATGAGGCTGCGCAGCAGGCTGTACTGGAGCTGCTTGGCGCGCCACCGCTGCGCCAGGGCGTCGCCGTTGCCGGGGAACAACTCCTCGCACAGCGCGGTCACCGAGAAGACGTCGAACAGGGTGCCGTAGGCGTCGAATGCGAACGCCTCGATGCCTTCCGGGGGCTCCTGCGCGCGGCCGGCGGGAGCGGCCCGGTAGCGCCGCGGGTCGAGGAAGTCGAACGAGAGCGGCCCGGCCCCGGCGCGGCCGGGTCCGTGGGTCGTCGCCTCCGCCGCGGCGAGCCCCGCGCCGGCCACCGGCAGGGCGCCGGCGGCCGCGCCCACCGTCTTGACGAACCTCCTGCGACTCGTGTCCATGGTGAATCCCCCTCGGAATCGAGGAATGAACCACTCTCGCTCCGAACGCCTCGACGGCGGCCCGCGCAGCAGGGGCGCGATGCGTCGGTCAGTATACCGCCGCGCTGCCGCCTGCCGCCGCTCCTTCGCGCCGACGCGCCCCTCGGTTGCGGTTAGCCCTCTGCGCACATAAAATGTGTTGCACGGCCATAGTGCA
>CAXXTG010000292.1:0-10683 GCA_963666855.2 Vicinamibacterales bacterium | reverse complement strand
CTGCACGCGGCGGGATGACCGGCGGCCGCCGCGACCTACAGATCGACGCGGCGGAGCCGAAGGGCGTTGGCGATGACCGACAGCGAGCTGAGGGTCATCGCGGCGCTGGCCCAGATGGGGCTGATGAGGAGGCCGAAGACGGGGTAGAGCAGCCCGGCCGCGACGGGGACGCCGATGGTGTTGTAGACGAAGGCGAGGAACAGGTTCTGCCGGATGTTGCGCATGGTGGCGCGGCTCAGCCGGCGCGCCTGGGCGATGGCGCGGAGGTCGCCGCGCACGAGGGTGACGCCGGCGCTCTCCATCGCCACGTCGGTCCCCGTGCCCATGGCGATGCCCACCGCCGCCTCGGCGAGGGCCGGGGCGTCGTTGATGCCGTCGCCGGCCATCGCCACCACGCGGCCCGCCGCCTGCCGCTCGGCTACGATGCGCCGCTTGTCGGCGGGGAGCACGCCGGCGACGACCTCGCCGATGCCGAGCCGGGCCGCCACCGCCTCGGCCGTCACCGGGTTGTCGCCGGTGACCATGACGAGGTCGAGCCCCTCCGCCCGCAATTGTCGCACCGCCTCCGGGGTCGTCGCCTTCACCGGGTCGGCGACCCCGATCAGCCCCGCGAGCGTGTTCCCGACCGCCACGAACACCACCGTCTGACCCTCGCGGCGCAGCGTGTCGGCGCGGTCGGCGAGCGGCGCGGCGTCGACGCCGACCTCGGCGAGCAGCGCCGGCGTGCCGAGCGCCACCGCCCGCCCTTCGACGGTGCCGCGAACCCCGCGTCCGATCTCGGCCCGGAAGTCGGCGGCCGCCGGCACGGTCAGGCCCCGGGCGTCGGCGGCCCGCACGACGGCGTCGGCCAGGGGGTGCTCGCTGCCGCGCTCGAGGGCCGCCGCCATCCGCAGCAGCCCGTCCTCGGCGGGGACGTCGGCGGCAAGCAGAGCCGTCGCCGCATCGGAACCTCCGCCGGCCCCGGCGTGTGCACCAGGGGCGGTTCCAGGATCGGCGGGGGAGGCCGCCGCCTCGCGACCGCGCGCGGCCAGGTCGGCGGAGCCGGCGGCGGTTCCAGGACCGGCGGGGGAGGCCGCCGCCTCGGGACCGCGCGCCGCCGTGTCGGCGGAGCCGGCGGCGGTTCCGGGGTCGGCGGGGACCACCGCAGCGACCTCGGGGCGGCCTTCCGTCAGGGTGCCGGTCTTGTCGACGATCAGCGTGTCCACCCGCTCGAGGGTCTCGAGGGCCTCGGCGTTCCTGATGAGCACGCCCGCCCCGGCCCCCCGGCCCGTGCCGACCATGACCGCCATCGGGGTCGCGAGCCCGAGGGCGCACGGGCAGGCGATGACGAGCACCGCGACGCTGCAGGCGAGGGCGAGGGCGAGCCGCGGCTCGGGCCCCCAGACGGACCAGGCGGCGAAGGACAGGCCCGCGACCGCCACCACCGCGGGCACGAAGACCGAGGCGACGCGGTCGGCCAGCCGCTGGATGGGGGCCCGGCTGCGCTGCGCCTCGCCGACCATCGCGACGATCTGCGCCAGCAGGGTCTCGGCCCCGACGCGCTCGGCGCGCATGAGCAGGGTGCCGGTCCCGTTCAGGGTCGCCCCCACGACCCGCGCCCCCGGTCCCTTCTCGACCGGCACGGGCTCGCCGGTCAGCATCGACTCGTCGACGGCGCCCGCCCCCTCGACGACGACGCCGTCGACCGGCACCCGCTCGCCGGGGCGCACCCGCAGGAGGTCGCCGACCGCGACCGCGGCGAGGGGCACGTCCTCTTCCCGGCTCTCCGCCCCGCCGGGGTCGCCCGAGACTCGTCGCGCGGTGGCGGGGGCGAGGCCCAGCAGCGCGCGCAGCGCCGCCCCCGTCCGGCCGCGCGCCCGCTGCTCCAGGACCTGTCCCAGCAGCACCAGCGCGACGATGACCACCGCGGTGTCGAAGTACGGCTCGACGCCGCCGGCCATCCGGAACCCGTCGGGGAACAGGCCCGGCGCGACGGTCGCGGCGACGCTGTAGGCGTAGGCCGCCCCGACGCCGAGGGCGATGAGGGTGAACATGTTGGGGCTGCGGTTGACGACCGACGCCCAGGCGCGGGCGAAGAACGGCCAGCCCGCCCACCACACCACCGGGGTCGCGCACGCGAGCTGCACCCAGTTCGACGCGGTGCGGCCGATCGCGGCGGGGACGCGCTCGCCGAGCAGCATCTCGCCCATCGCGAGGGCGAAGACCGGGAAACCGACGACGGCGGCCCACCGGAACCGCCGCGTCATGTCGTCGAGCTCGGGGTTGGCGGCGTCGGGCACCACCGTCCGCGGCTCGAGGGCCATCCCGCACTTCGGGCAGCTTGCCGGCCCGTCCCGCACGACCTCCGGGTGCATCGGGCACGTGTACTCGACGGTCGGCTGCAGGGCGTCCGCGCCCAGCTCGGGGTCGAGGGCCATGCCGCACTTCGGGCACACCCCGGGCCCGAGCTGGCGCACGCCCGGGCACATCGGACACGAGAACCACGTCTCCGCCGCCTTGCCGGCCGGCAACTCGGCCGCCGCCGCGGCGCCGTGGCCCGAGCCGGCCTCGCCGCCGTCGGCTGACTCCAGAAACGCGGTCGGGTCGCTCTTGAACGCGGCGTGGCAACCGCCGCAGCAGAAGTGGTACGTTCGTCCGTCGTGCTCGTGGCTGAACCGGCTCTTCGCCGGGTCCACGCTCATGCCGCAGACCGGATCCCGGACTTCGCTGTCCATCTCGCGCTCTAGAATCCCGCCTTCGAGCCCCAGCCACGCGGCGCGGAACCGGCTCTGGGCGGCGGTCGGACGCCGGCCGAGCTGCTCGAGCGACACCAGCTCGCGGGCGGGATCGGAGGCGATCTGCACGACGGCGGTCATCGGCTCGCCGCGCCGCTCGTAGCTCACCGTCGCCCGCCGATCCGCGCCGAGGTCGCGAAGCAGGCGGTCGAGCCCGCCCGGCGACGACGGGCGGCGGCCGTCGATGGCGACGATCAGGTCGTCGCGCGCCAGCCCCGCGTCGTGGAGCGGCGTCCCGAACGGCAGCGGGGCCGCCACCCGCGCCCCGCCGCGCTCGAAGCGCAGCGCCGGCCGGCCCAGCCAGCCGCGGCCGGGGGCCCGCGGCCGCAGCGCCAGCCCCGCGCGCTCGAAGAGGGGGGCGAAGTCGATGACCTCATGCCCGTCGACGTAGCGGTCGAAGAACCCGCGGGCGAACGCCTCGTCCCCCGTCAGATCGGCCAAGGCGGCGCGGGCGTCGGCCGCGGTGTAGGGCCGGTCCACCACCCCGGGCGTCGTCGCGCCGCCCCGTCCGAACCGCTCCCAGAGCAGGCGCATGTAGTCGTCGAGGTCGGCGGCGCGGCCGACGCCGTCGGCGGCGCGGGCGCGCAGCAGCAGGTCGAGCCCCAGCCCCAGCACCTCGCCCCACGTGTAGTAGGAGATGAAGAAGCTGCCCCAGTTGGTGGGGTCGATCGAGGTTGCGGCGTCGGTGAACGGGGCGAGGCGGCTCATGTCCGCCGCCGACCGGAAACGCCGGCCGGGGCCGCGCTCGACCGTCTCGATGGCCGACCCGAAACGGGCCAGGGTCTCGGGCAGCGCGGCCAGCCCCGCCCGCTGCAGGATCAGCGCTCCGTAGTAGTTGGTGAAGCCCTCGCCCAGCCACAGCTCGCCCGACGGGTTGACGTCCTCGAAGTCGAACGGCTCGAGCGACCGGGGGCGGATGCGCTCGACGTTCCAGACGTGGAAGAACTCGTGCGACACCGAGCCGAGCAGGCGCCGTCGCTGCCCGCGCAGCGTGGCCGGCGCGCTCAGCACGGTGCTGTTCCGGTGCTCCATGGCGTCGCCCGACGCCGACGGCAGGTAGTCGGCGATGAACGTGTAGCGGCCGGTCTCGAACCGGGGGAACTCGCCGAACACGGTGACCATCTCGCGCACGATGCGCTCGACGTCCTCCGCGTACCGGTCGAGTTCGCCCGCGCCGCCGGTGTGGTGCATGGCGATGCGGAACCGCGGCCGATACGCGGGGTCGGCGGGGTCGGCGACGGTGAACGTCCGCTCCGCGAACGCGCTGACTTCGGCCGGGCTGTCGAGCAGGTACTGCAGGTTGGGGGCGGTGAAGACGAGCGGGTCGCGGGTCGGATAGAGCTGCGTGGCCACCCGCCAGCCGCGGTCCGGCGGCGGCTCGAAGCGGACGGTGGCCGGGCGGTCCTCGAGCCCGTCCCCCCATATGAGGCCGGCCGGCATGTTGAGGTGGGCGTGGGTGTCGTCGATCGCCAGGTACGTGCCGTCGACGCGGTCGCCGTACACGCGGTAGGTGAACCGGACCGTCCCGTCGTGGCCGGCCACGTCCCACCGCGCCATCGCCGAGCGGACCGGGTCGAGGGCGTTGCCGGCCCCGTCCGCCGCCCGCACCTCGAACACGTTCTTCGCGAAGTCGTGCCGCGCGTAGCGCCCCGGCGAGGCGGTGCTCATCCGCATGCTCAGGGGCCCCGGCGGCAGGTCGGTCACGGTCACCGCGACCTCCATCCACCGCTGCTGCGGCCGGGGGAAGCTCAGCTCGTAGGCGACGGGGGGGGCGTCGGCGCCGGCCGCGCCGGCCTGTCCCGCCGCGCCGGTCTCCCCGCCGGGGCGCGGCATGAACCACGCCGCGGCGAGGCCCAGCGCGATCAGCCCGGCCGCCCGCAGCGCCACGATCCGGCCGCCCTGCGCCGCCGTCCCACCGCCCCGCGCGGTCATCCCGCCGCCCCCACCACCTGGCTGACGAACTCGGCCTCGGGCACCGCGCCGAGAATCTCGGTGCGCTCGTTGACGACCGTCTTCGGCACCCCGGTCACGCGGGTACTGGTGCACGAGGTCGGGGTACTCGGCCGCCGCGACCGCCGCCGCGGTCACGTGGGGGCTGGCGAGGGCCATGCGGTGGGCCAGGCTGACCGCCCGGGGGCAGTGCGGTCAGGTCGGGGTGACGAAGACCTGGATGTCGATCGGCGCCTCGACCTCGGCGAGCCGGGCGCGGCTCTCGTCGCTCAGGCCTGAGTCGCGGGAGGCGACGAGGAGAACGGCCTCGACGAGCGAGATCAGCTCGTGGCCCTCGGGCACGCCGTAGAACCGGATGCCGGTGTCGGCCTCCCCGACCACCGCGATCGCCGGCGCGCGCCGGATGCCGTAGGTCTGGACCGCGTCCTTGTCGAGCACGAGGTTGAACTCGTCGACGGTGATGCGATCCGACAGCGACGCGATGCGGTCCACGACGCCCCGCGCCGACACGCAGGTGTCGCAGCCGAACGTCTGGGTGAAGAACAGCAGCTTGACCGGCGCCGCGAGATCGGCGAGCGCCGCTTCGAGATCGGCGGGGGTGCGGGCGTCCATGGGCCTAGTTTACGGCAGGTCGTCGGCGATCTCCTTGCCCTTGGGCCGGTCGACGATGGCCTCGGCCTCGGTGCGGGTGCGCGCGGTGCGCCTCCCGCCCCGCCGCCGGAGCTCCTCACTTGAACAGGTCGTCGAACGCCTGCCGGGCGCTGCGGGGACCGGCGGCGGCCTCCGACCGGGTCTGGCGCTCGACGGTCACCCGGGGGGAAAAATACGTGCAGTCGTTGCGCGCGTCCTTGGGGAATATCCGGGCCGGAATCGGCTGCCGGCACTCGAAGCGGCTGCCGCCGTCGAACGAGGCGCACTGCGCGCAGCAGTGCAGGGGCGCCCCGCACGCGGGGCAGGCGGTGGCGGGGCCGATGGCCGTCCGCAGGGTGCGGCGGCATCGCGCGCAGCGCATGACGTCGTGGAAGCCGGGCAGGTTCGGCGTCCGATGCTCGCGGTTGATGACGCTGCGCGGGGCGCCGTCCCGCCGCGGCGGGCGGGGCCGCTCCCCCGGCTCGCGGCCGGTGCGGTCGTCCTGATAGCCTCGCTGCCGGTACTTGCGATCGCTCATGCTCCAGCCCGTTCCTGTCGATGTCCGCCGGTGTCGGCCGGGGCCGCGGCGCGGCGGGGGAATCCCGGCCGCCCGTCGCGGTGCTCGACCGGGCTCCGCCGACGGGCACCGTCCACCCGGCATGGTACCGTTAGTTGATCGCACATTTTCGCCCGAAGTTCCAACGAAAATCACGCCGGGGGGCCGCCGCCCATGTTAATGTTGCGGTAGATCGGTGGCGGCGACGCGCCGCCAGAGGCTTGAGCCCATGCCTGCGAGACTCGTTTTTCTGCTGGTTCTCCTGTCGGCGTTCATGGTCGTGCCGTCTGCGCTGGACCTGCTCAGCGAGTGGCTCTGGTTCAACGAGGTCGAGTACACCGGCATCTTCATGCGCACCCTCGGCGCCAAGGTGACGCTGGGGGCGGTGGTGTTCCTGCTGGCGTTCGCCGGGCTCGCCCTGAACTTCCGCCTCGCCCTGCGGCGGTTCACCGAGCCCTACACCCTGTTCCCCGGGAACGGCGACATCCAGGCGGTGGTGCTGACCCCGCAGCAGTTGCAGCGGCTGGGCATGGGGGTCGCGGCCCTGATGGCGCTGTTCCTCGGCGCCTTCGCCTCGAACGAGTGGCTCACGTGGCTGCAGTTCCAGAACGCGGTGCCGTTCGGCCAGTCCGACCCCCTGTTCGGCCGCGACACCAGCTTCTACGTGTTCTCCCTCCCCTTCCTCGATCTCGTCCGGTATCTCACCTTCGCGGTGGTGATGCTGTCGCTGCTCGGGTCGGCCGCCCTCTACGTCATCTCGAATCAGTTGGGCATCGACCCCGCGCGGGGGCCGGTCGTCAGCGACGGCGCGCGGCGCCACCTCGGGCTCATCGTCGCGGGCGTGTTCCTCCTGCTCGCGTGGGGCGCGTACCTGGACGTCCCGCGGGTCCTCACCACCCCGGCCGGGACCGTCTACGGCGCGTCGTACGTCGACGTGATGCTGCGGGTGCCGGTCTTCCGGGTGCTGCTGCTCGCCGCGCTCGTCGGCGCGGGCCTCAGCATCATCTCCGCCCTGACCCCGCGGAACCGGCCGCTGATGGCCGCCATCGGCCTCTACGCGCTGATCTCGGTGGGCGGAAACATCGGGGCGGTCGGCCTGCAGCGCCTCGTGGTGACCCCGGACGAGCAGCAGCGGGAAGCCCCGTACCTCACCCACAACATCGCGGCCACGCGGCAGGCGTTCGGGCTCGACGACGTCGAGGAGCGGGAGGTGTCGGGCGACGCCACCCTCGCCCTGGCCGACATCGAGAACAACCGGGACACCATCGACAACGTGCGGCTCTGGGACCACGAGCCCCTGCTCGACACGTTCGGTCAGCTCCAGGAGATACGCACCTACTACGACTTCGCCTCGGTCGACAACGACCGCTACTTCATCGACGGCGAGTACCGGCAGATCATGCTGTCGAGCCGCGAGCTCAACTCGGACAGCCTGCCCAACCGCTCCTGGATCAACGAGCGGCTGCAGTACACCCACGGGTTCGGGGTGGCGATGGGCCCCGTGAACCAGGTCACGCAGGAGGGGCTGCCGGTCCTGTTCATCGGCGACCTGCCGCCCACGTCGTCGGTCGACCTCCAGGTCGACCAGCCGAGCATCTACTTCGGCGAGCTGTCGAACGACTACGTTATCGTCAACACCGGCACCGACGAGTTCCACTACCCGCAGGGGGACGACAACGTGTCGACCCGCTACGACGGGGCGGGCGGGGTCGAGATGTCGTCGCTGCTGCGCCGGCTCCTCTTCGCGGCGCGCTTCCGCGCCTACGAGATCCTGGTGAGCAGCCAGTTGACCGGCGAGAGCCGCATCATCTATCACCGCAACATCATCGACCGGGTCACGACCATCGCGCCGTTCCTCCGCTACGACACCGATCCCTATCTCGTGATCTCCGAGGGCCGCCTGGTGTGGATGCTCGACGCCTACACCACGAGCAGCCGGTACCCCTACGCCACGCCGGCCTCCAACCGCATCAACTACATCCGCAACGCGGTGAAGATCGTGGTCGACGCCTACAACGGCACGACGACGTTCTACCTGGCCGAGCCCGACGAGCCCATCGCCCGGACGCTCGAGGCCATCTTCCCCGACTTCCTCCGGCCGCTCGACGCGATGCCCGAGGACCTGCGGCGGCACATCCGGTATCCCGAGGGGCTGTTCACCCTGCAGACCGCCATCTACTCGACGTTCCACATGACCAATCCCGCCGTCTTCTACAACCGGGAGGACCAGTGGGAGGTGCCGGTCATCGACGGCGAGCAGATGCAGCCCTACTACACGATGATGCGCCTGCCGGGCGAGCCGCGCGCCGAGTTCATCCAGATGCTGCCGTTCACGCCGCGGGGCAAGAACAACATGGCGGCGTGGATGGTGGCGCGCAGCGACGGCGACCAGTACGGCAAGATCCTCGTGTTCCAGTTCCCGAAGCAGAAGGTGGTCTTCGGCCCCAGCCAGATCGTGGCGCGGGTCAACCAGGATCCGGACATCTCGCCGCAGCTCACGCTGTGGGACCAGCAGGGGTCTGAGGTCATCCAGGGCACGCTGCTCGTCATCCCCATCGAAGAGGCCCTGCTGTACATCCGCCCCCTGTACCTGCGCGCGTCGGGCGGGCGCATCCCCGAGCTGAAGCAGGTCATCGTGGCGTACCAGAACGAGATCGCGATGGAGGAGACGCTCGACGGGGCCCTGAGCCGCCTCTTCGGATCGGGGGCCGGGGCGCCGCCGTCGCGAACGCCGCCGCTCGGCACGCTGATCGCCGACGCCGGGGCCGCGCCGCCGGCGCCGGGGGCCTCGGACGAGCCGACCGGGCTGGTGTCGCAGGCCGGCGACCACTACCGCCGCGCCCTCCGGGCGCAGCGCGACGGCGACTGGGCGCAGTACGGCCAGGCGATCGAGCAGTTGGGCGAGGTGCTCGAGCAGTTGGGCTCGGGGCCGGTCCTGGAGTGACGACGCTTCCGGCGGCGTGACGGCCGGGGCCGCCGGACGGACGCCCGCGGGAGGCGGAAGGCGGGAGGACAAGGGAATGCACGCGAAAAGTGTTACCGTCCTGTTGGGATTGGGAATCGTGGCCGTCGCCGCCTGCGGCGAGGCGCAGGTCGAGCAGACGCCGGGCCTGCAGGCCTTCGTGGGCGCGCGCATCATCGACGGCACGGGTGCCGACGCCGTCGAGAACGGCGTGCTGGTGGTGCGCGACGGCCGCATCGAGGCGGTCGGAGCGGCCGACGCGGTCGAGGTGCCGCCCGACGCCGAGCAGGTCGACGTCGGCGGCAGAACGATCATGCCGGGCCTCATCAACGCGCACGGGCACGTGAACAACGTGCGCGGCCTCGAGGCGGACCCTTCGTTCTACACCGAGGAGCACGTCGAGCATCAGCTCGGCCTCTACGCGCGCTACGGCGTCACCACCGTGTTCAGCCTCGGCGGCGACGGCCCCGAGGGCGTCGCGGTGCGCGACCGGCAGCGCGCGGACCCCGACATCGACGAGGCGCGCTACTACCTCTCGGGGAACATCCCCACCGGCCCCTCGCCGGAAGAGGCGGTCGAGCAGGCCAACGCGGCGATCGCGCTCGGGTCCGACATCGTGAAGATCCGCGTCGACGACAACCTCGGGGCGAGCACCAAGATGACCCCCGAGACCTACCAGGCGGTCATCGACACCGCGCACGAGAACGACCTGCGGCTCGCCGCGCACATGTACTACCTCGACGACGCCAAGGGCCTGCTCGCCGCGGGCGCGGACCTGCTGGCGCACAGCGTGCGCGACGCCGCGGTCGACGACGAGCTGATCGCCCAGCTCCGCGAAACCGGGGTCTGCTACTGCCCGACCCTGATGCGCGAGGTTTCGACCTACGTCTACGAGTCGCGGCCCGACTGGTTCGACGATCCGTTCTTCCTGAAGGAGGCGGACCCCGAGGTCGTCGCCGCCCTCGAGGACCCCGCCTACCAGGAGCGGCTGAAGAACAGCCGTAGCGCGCAGACCTACAAAGCCCAGCTCGAGGTCGCCAAGGCCAACCTGAAGGCGCTGTCGGACGCCGGCATCCCCATCGCGATGGGGACCGACACCGGCCCCGCCGCGCGGTTCCAGGGCTACTTCGAGCACGGCGAGATGGCGATCATGGTCGAGGCGGGGCTGACGCCGATGCAGGCGATCGTCGCCTCCACCCTGGACGCCGCGCGCTGCATGCAGGTCGACGGCGACCTCGGGTCGCTCGAGGCCGGCAAGTGGGCCGACTTCCTCGTGCTCGGCGCGAACCCCCTCGACGACATCGGCAACACGCACAGCCTCGAGTCGGTGTACATCGCGGGCAACGCCGTGCCGGGGGTGTAGGGCGCTCAGGCCCGGGCCCTTCGAGCGATCGAATCCCGCGGGACGGGGGGACGGGCAGGCGGTCCGCGACGCCGGCCGTCAGGCCCCGGCCGAGCGGCCGATTCGTCCGCTCGGGCCGTCGGCAAGGAAGGAGTCACGCATGCACCGCTCTCTGTCCGTCGCCGTGTGCGTCCTGCTCGCCCTGGGCGTGGTGCCGACCGGGGTCGCCCCCGCGTCGGCGCAGCCGTCGGAACGGCTCGAACGCGTGCGCGACGAGCTGCGCCGCGAGCGCGGCCTCCGGCGGCTCGACGTCGCGGTCAACGGCAGCGAGGTCACGCTGACCGGCGGGCTCGACACGTTCTGGCTGAAGAGCGAGGCGATACGGCGCGCGCTCGAGGTCGACGGGGTCGAGACGGTGGTCAGCGAGATCACCCTGCCGGAGGGCAGCGACCGGGGCATCATCGACGAT
>CAXXTG010000291.1:0-17739 GCA_963666855.2 Vicinamibacterales bacterium | reverse complement strand
CGGACGCTGCCGTGCCCCGTGGTGAGCAGCCTGTCCGCGAGCGCCTCCTTCTCGCGGAAGTTGGCGTCGGCGAACTCCCCGACGAGGGCGCGGAACCCGTCGTCGCCGGTCTGCCCCGCCGCCGCCCCCGGGCAGGACGGCCAGGCAACCGGCGAGCAGCAGCCGCGCGGCCCGCCGCCCGCCCCGGGTTCTGTTGCCTCCTCGGGAAATCGCCGCCCTGCGGCTCCGGTCGCCGCCCATCCCCTACCCTCCAGTGGTCAGTGCCGTCCCACGGAGCAGGCGGCCGTCCCGGCAATCGCCGCCTGCCGGCTCCGATTATCGCTCATCCGCCCAGCCTCGCCCGAGGATCGGCGCCTGCGCGGCGGCGGGCGGGCAGCGACTGCCGCCCACCGCCCCGTCAGGATTCCCGGGCCGTTCCACGGGCAGGGGAATCTACTCGTAGTTCTGCCCCGAGCACACCTGCGTCTCGGTGTTGTAGTTGCCGCAGTTCAGCTCGACCCAGTCCGCCTCCGTGACCTCGCTGACCGGCAGGTAGTCGGACCACGCGTCGCCGGGCACGGTGCCGTCGGTCCTCCCAGACCACGTCGAACTGGCCGTTCGCCTGCACCTCGCCGATGTACACCGGCTTGGTGATGTGGTGGTTCGGCAGGACCCGCGCGATGCCCCCGGTCAGGTTGGGGGTCTCGGTGCCCGGCAGGGCCGCCAGCACCGCGTCGACGTCGGTCGTGCCCGCCGCCTCGACCGCCTGCGCCCACAGGTTGAACCCGATGTAGTGCGCCTCCATGGGGTCGTTGGTGGTGCGGTCCTGATTGTCGACGAACGTCTTCCACTTGGCGATGAACTCGCCGTTCGCCGGCGACTCGACGCTCTGGAAGTAGTTCCACGCCGCGAGGGTGCCCGACCAGCGGGGCGGTGTCGAGGCCCGACAGCTCCTCCTCGCCCACCGAGGAACGCCACCACGGGGATGTCGTCGGCCGAGACCTCCTGGTTCGCGAGCTCCAGGTAGAACGGCACGTTGGGCGTCGCCGTTGATGGTCGACACCACCGCGGTCGGCTTGCCGGCCGAGCCGAAGCGGCGGATGGCGGCCACGCGGGTCTGCCAGTCGGAGTGCCCAAAGGGGGTGTAGTTGATGTCGATGTCCCTCGTCCGCCACGCCCTGCTGCTTCAGGTACGCCTCGAGGATGCGGTTGGTGGTGCGGGGATAGACGTAGTCGGTGCCCTCGAGCACCCAGCGCTCGATGCCGACCTCGTTCATCAGGTAGTCGACGGCGGGTATCGCCTGCTGGTTGGGGGCGGCGCCGGTGTAGATGACGTTCTTCGACGACTCCTCGCCCTCGTACTGGACCGGGTAGAAGAGCAGGCCGTTGTTCTCCTCGAAACACCGGCAGCACCGACTTCCGCGACACGGAGGTCCAGCAGCCGAACACCACGTCGACCTGCTCCGACTCGAGCAGCTCGCGCGCCCGCTCGGCGAAGAGCGGCCAGTCCGACGCGGGGTCGACGACCACCGCCTCGACCGGCCGGCCGAGCAGCCCGCCCTGCGCGTTCTGCTCGTCGACCATCATCAGGATGGTGTCCTTCAGGGTCGTCTCGCTGATGGCCATGGTGCCCGACAGCGAAGTGGAGGACGCCGACCTTGATGGGATCGCCTTCGGCGCCCGTCGCAGATTCGTCCCCCGCACCGCCGCAGGCGGCGAGGACGCCGGCGAGGCCGGCGGAAACGAGTGCGTGCTTCAGTCTCATCGTTTGGCTCCTGTGGGTGAACGGCTCGCTACATCTGCAACTGCAGCCCGAGCCCGACCTGGAAGTCGTCGGGATTGACGTCGGTGTACGCGGTGTCCTTCACGAAGATCATCACGCGCGCGTTGAACTGCCGGATGACGTAGTTGAGGTTGAACTCGGTGGTGGTCTGATCGTAGTCGGGGGAGATGCCCTCGCGGAACCGGGCCCGGGCGAACTTGCCGAGCAGCTCGAACTGGCCCTCGCCCACCCGCTGCGGGAACAGGTAGGCGGCGAGCAGGTAGCCGCCGTCGTTGGTCATGTACCGCGGGTCGTAGCCACCGAGCCCGTCGTAGCGGGCCCACTCGGCCTCGAGGGTCGCGGCCCCGCCGTCGCCGACCCTGCGCTCGACGAGGAGGTCGGCCGAGTACGCCGACCCCGCGTCGGCCTGGGTCTGGCCGGCGAGGCCGACGGCGAGGATGTTCCGCTCGCCGTAGTAGGTGCTGTTCAGGTAGTTACCCCGGCTCGGCGTCCCAGAAGTCGACCTGGATGCGGCCCGCGCCGATGAGCGACGAGTTGCCGGTCGACGACAGGCCGTCGAACGCGCCCGCCGACAGCTTGACCTTGTCGAACTGCCCCCACCACGCGGCGCCGTTGTCGCGCCCCTGGAAGACGAAGGGGTAGCCGTCCTGCACCCCGTCCGAGTAGACCGCCCAGTGGTGGGCGTAGAACGGGCCGTAGAGGTTCGCCCGGTCGCTCGGGGGCAGGAAGCGGCCCACCCACACGTTGAACGTGTCCGACATCTCGAACTGGGCGACGGCGTCGAGGATCTGGAACGAGGTGTCCTGGGGCCCCGGCGCGCCGAGCGAGCCGCCGTAGGCGATGTCGGTGTTCACCATGAACTTGATCTTGCTGGTGGCCGCCCCGTTCAGGTACATGCGCAGGCTGTTCACCCGGAAGTGCTGCGAGGCGTCGGCGTCGTCCGAGGTCCGGTGCAGGAAGCTGGTCTGCAGGCCGCCCCCTATCGTGACCGGCGGGGGCGGGGGCGGGTCTTCGGCGTCGGCGTCCTGGGCGTGGAGCGGGCCGGCCGCGCCGATCAAGCCGGCCAGCGCCAGCGCGAGCGCCGCCGCCGGCCGGCCGGGCCGCCCGCGCTCGACGCGGCTGCTACGGTCTCCGTGTCTGTGACTGGGCACGAACGATACTCCTCCGTTGCGCGTTCCGGGTTGCCGGGAGGCCGGCGGGCCTCCGATTACGGGGATGTTGCCAAGCAAGGTTCATGCCGTCTCTCGCGCGGCCGTGCCCGCGCCGGGGGCCGTCGGCGCGTTTCGCCCCGGATCGACGCTGTTTTTTGGGCTCTGGCAGTCGTTCGGGGCCGCCCGAGCGACCGGCACGGAATCGACATTGCTGTAGCCGCCGCGGCGTCACGTCGACGTTCTTGTCAGCCTCGACGCGCCCGCCGCCCGAGAACCCGGACGGGCCCGGACGGGCCCCGGCGCGGGTGCCCATCTGCTACCATTACGGTCCCGCCGGCCGTTGGCGGGTTTCGGGAGAGTCCACGGCAGTAGAAGGGGAAGGGAATGAGAGAACGACGCAAGATCGCCCGGACATCGTCCGCCGCCCTCGCGCTCGCGGCCGCCGTCGGCCTGCTCGCGCCGGCGGGCGCGGCGGCCCAGGGGCCGGGCACGGAAGACGGCGGGTGGACCTACCTCGGCGGCGACGCCTGGCACACCCGGTACACGACCGCCGACCAGCTCGACCCGTCGAACTTCGAGCAGCTCGAGGTCATCTGGCAGTGGAACGCCACCAGCTTCGGCCCCGCCACGGCGCGGGCCACGCCCTCGCTGGTCGGCGGCAAGCTGATCACCGTGGCCGGCAACCGGCGCCACGTGGTCGCGCTCGACCCGGCGACCGGCGAGCTGCTGTGGAGCTTCCGCGAGCCCAACACCTACCGCTACGAGTACTCGATGCGCAAGGGCTACGGGAAGGGCGTCGCCTACACCGAGATCGACGGCCGCGGCGTCGTGTTCATCACCTCGCCGGGCTTCTTCCTGCACGCCCTCGACGCCGACACCGGCCTGCCCCTCGAGGGCTGGGGCCGGCCCGTGCCCCTCGACGGCTTCGGCGACACCGGGGCCGTCGACCTCGTGGAGGACCTCATCGCCGACTGGGGCCCGTGGACGAGCATGGACCGGCCCTACGACCCCTACATCGGCATCCCCCGCGAGATCGGCTACATCACCGCGTCGTCGCCGCCCATCGTCGTCAACGACACCGTCGTCGTCGGCAACTCGGCCGAGCAGGGCTACCTGCAGACCCGCGTCGAGAACGTGCCCGGCGACATCCTCGCCTACGACGTGCGCACCGGCGACTTCAAGTGGAAGTTCCACGTGATTCCCCGGCCCGGCGAATTCGGGCACGAGACCTGGGAGAACGACGCCTGGCAGTGGATCGGCGACGTGTCGTCGTGGGCCCCGATGTCCGCCGACCCCGAGCTCGGGCTCGTCTACATCGTCACCAACGGCGCCACCATCGACTACTACGGCGGTCACCACCCCGGCGACAACCTGTTCAGCACGAGCATCATCGCGCTGGACGCCGACACCGGAGAACGCCGTTGGCACTACCAGATGGTCCACCACGACATCTGGAACTACGACACCCCGACGGCGCCGGTCCTGATGGACGTGACCGTCGACGGGCGCGAGGTCAAGGGGCTGTTCCAGGCCACCAAGCAGGTCTTCCTCTACGCCCTCGACCGCGAGACCGGCGAGCCCATCTGGCCCATCGAGGAGCGCCCCGTCCCGCCGTCCAACATCCCCGGCGAGGTGCTCTCCGAGACCCAGCCGTTCCCGACCCGGCCCGCCCCCTACGACCTGCAGGGGCGGACCGAGGACCACCTGATCGACTACACGCCCGAGATCAAGGAGATGGCGCGTCAGGTGGCCCTCGAGAACAACCTCTTCAACAACCTGTTCGACCCGCCGACGCACACCGACGACCCCGCGGGGCCGGCCTGGAACTGCCCGGGCGGAGGCGGCGGCACCAACATCACCGGGCCCGCCGTCGGCGACCCGACAACCGGCGTCATCTTCGTCAGCTCGCAGAGCGGCTGCTTCCGCCTGCAGGTGATGCCGGGCGTGGACTCGCCCCTCGAGGAGCTCCCGCAGTCGGGCACGACCCACACCGACTTCGCCGCCGTCGCGACGACGGTGCGCGGCAGCATCGAGGCGTTCACCCTCGACGGGCTCCCCATCTGGAAGGGGCCCATCGGCCGCATCACCGCCATCGACCTGAACACCGGCGAGCACCTCTGGGTGGCCCCGAACGGCGACTCCCCGCAGGCGGTGCAGGACCGCATCCGCAACCACCCCCTCGTGCAGGGGCTCGACGGCGTCGAGATCAACCGCGGCCGCGGCGGCAACTCGGCGATGGTGGTCACGCCGACCATGCTCCTCGCGGGCGGCCAGACCGCCGACAATACGCCGCACCTCTTCGCCATCGACAAGCGTACCGGCGAGCGGGTGGGGGCGGTGGAGATCCCCGGCCTGACCCGCTACGGCATGTCGAGCTGGTCGCACGAGGGCCGGCAGTACGTCATCATCCAGTTGCGCGACGGCCTCGCCGCGATGGGCCTGCCCAGCGAGGACGACGACGCCGGCGACGGGCACTGAATCCCTTTCCAAGGGGAGCAGGGGGCCGTCCGCGCTTCCTGCTCCCCTCGCACCTGCCACACGACTATCAAGCGGGCAAGGCCGCCGCGGAAGGAGAGCACATGCACATCGTGACGCGGCTGGGGTTCGGCGCCGTCCTGATCGGATTTCTGCTCGCCGGGGCGCCCGCCCCGGCGCAGTCCGTCGCCGACGCCTACACGCCGGTGACCGAGGCCATGCTGCTCGACCCGCCGGCCGGGGACTGGCCGATGTGGCGGCGGACCTACGGCCACTGGGGGCACAGCCCGCTCGACCAGATCGACACGACCAACGTCGGCCGCCTGCGGCTTGGCGTGGGCGTGGACGATGGCGGAGGGCCGGCAGGAGACGACGCCGCTCGTGCACGGCGGCATGATGTTCCTCGTGCAGCCGTGCGACTTCGTCGAGGCCCTCGACGTGCGCGACGGCTCGCGCGTGTGGCAGTACCGCCGGGAGCGGGTCGACCACGCCGCCAACCTCGCCTGCGTCAACCGCAACGGCGCCCTCTACGACGACAAGCTGTTCATCGCCACCCACGACGCCCACCTCGTGGCCCTCGACGCCCGCACCGGCGAAGTCGCGTGGGACGTCGCGGTGGGCGACTGGACCATCGGCCAGCACTACTCCGGCGGCCCCATGATCATCAAGGGGCGCGTGGTCGCCGGCATGTCCGGCTGCTACCACCTCAACACCCGCTGCTGGGTGTCGGCCCACGACGCCGAGACCGGGGCGGAGGTGTGGCGCACGTACACCATTCCCGGCCCCGGCGAGTTCGGCTACGAGAGCTGGGGCGACGTGCCCGACGAGGACCGCCGCGGCGGCTCGGCGTGGAACTCGCCGAGCTTCGACCCCGGGCTGAACCTCATCTACACCGGCGTCGGGGTGCCGATTCCGTGGGGCTCGGTGCAGCGGGGCACCGGCGACGGCGACGTCCTCTACACCAACTCGACTCTCGCGCTGGACGCCGACACCGGCGAGATCGTCTGGTACTTCCAGCACATCCCCAACGACGAGTGGGACCTCGACCACCCGTTCGCGCGGCTCGTGGTCGAGACCGAGGTCTCGCCCGGCGACGTCGAGTGGCGCAGCGGCTCGATCACGCCGGGGCGGCGGCGCAAGATCGTGACCGGCATCCCCGGCAAGACCGGCATCGTGTGGGCCCTCGACGCCGCCACCGGGGCCTTCCTGTGGGCCCAGCCCACCAACGCGCAGAACGTCATCGCGGACATCGACGCCGAGAGCCGCCGGGTCATCGTGAACCAGTCGCTGAAGTTCCCGCAGGTCGGCGAGCCGGTCTTCGTCTGCCCGAGCGCGCTCGGCGGCATCAACTGGCAGGGCACCGGCTACCACCCGGGGACGAACGTGCTCTACGCGCCGACCAACAACGTCTGCATGGACCTGACCCTGAACGAGTTCCGCTACCGGCCGGGCCTCCACCACGGCTCGGCGCGCATCGCCCAGGTGCCGGCCCCGGACATGGGCGGGCAGATCGGGCAGTTCAGCGCCATCGACCTCACCACCGGCGAGCCGCGGTGGGTGTACCGGCAGCGGGCCGGCATCGGCGGCTCGGTGCTCACCACCGGCGGCGGCCTCGTGTTCGTGACCGACGACGCGCGGCGCTTCCGCGCCTTCGACGCCGCCACCGGCGACGTGCTGTGGGAGCAGATCCTGAACTCGAGCGCGGGCGGGTTCCCGGTGTCGTACCTGCACGACGGGGTGCAGTACATCGCCATCGCGGCCGGCGGCGGCATCAACTTCCGCGGGCTCACCCCCGAGATCCGGCAGCCGGGCGGCGGCAACATGCTCTTCGTCTTCAGGCTGCCGTGAGCGCGGCCGGCCGAGGATGCTTCGCGATCGCCCCTGACCCCGCAGGCTCCCGCATCACGCGTTGTTGCGCGGGCGCCCTGCGGTCCGGCGCTTCCCGGTCCCGACGCAATGCGGGGTTGCGCCAAGGGGCCCGAGGCTCAACATCCACCACGCCGGGACCGGAGCGGCGCTGCGACCGCGCTCCGATGCCGTCGCGCGCGGGTTGCATTCGGTGACCGTTCGGCTACACTTTGCGGACCGACAGGCGGAGACGGCGCAACGACTCGAGCCCGCGTCGCGGGCCTGCGAGGAGAGTTGACGATGACTGCACCGAGACCGGACACGAGCTCCCCCGACCGCGCCGCGAGCCGGCGCGAGTTCTTCAAGCTGCTGGCCGCGAGCCCGTTGCTCGGCGTGGCCGCGTCGGGCCTGCCCGCGAGCTGGCAGCGCGCGCTCGCGCACGAGGCGGGGCGCCGCACCGACGACCGGGGCCGCGACGCCGCACTGCCCCGAGTGCGGGTCGCGGATGCCGGCGTCGCTGGTGCAGCCCCGCTTCACCGCGTTCCAGGAGCCCGAGCTGCCGCCCCAGAACGCCATCGAGGATCAGTTGACGGGCCAGGTCGTCGAGTCGCCCGACGAGGCCTTCAACGTCTGGGACCTCGAGCGCGCCGCGCACGCCACCAACTTGGCCCAGCACTGGGACTACCTGCACATGGGGGTCGGACGACTACGAGACGCGGCGGGCGAACCGGGAAGGGTTCCAGCGCCTGATGATCCGCCCGCCTGGCGGCTCGGCGGCGCGCCGATGGGCGAGCTCGACACGTCGACCGAGCTCTACGGCCGCCGGTGGCCCTCGCCCCTCTTCCTGTGTCCGGTCGCGAGCCTCGAGGCCTATCACACGCAGGGCGAGAGCGGCGCCGCCCGCGCCGCGCGGGCGCGGGACATCCTGCAGATGCAGTCGCACCAGAGCTCGCAGTCCTACGCCGACATCGCCGAGGCCCGCGGCGAGCCGCACTGGTTCCAGATCTACACCGTGCCCGACTGGAACGTGAACAAGCGGGTCATCGACCGGGTCAAGAGCGCGGGCTGCCCCGCCCTGGTGTGGACCATCGACCTGCTGGGCGGCAGCAACCGCGAGCTGCAGCGGCGCACGCTGGCCGGCGAGGGCTACTCGTCGGTGCTCTGCCAGAGCTGCCACCAGCACCACCCGGACTACGTGCGGCCGATGCGGGCCGGGCTGGAGGGGACCGGAGGGGCCGCGCTACCCCTACACGTGGGACTACATCAAGCGCCTGAAGGACGCCAGCGACATGAAGCTCATCCTGAAGGGCATCATGACGGCCGAGGGCGCCGAGCAGGCGATCGAGCACGGCGCGGACGGCATCTTCGTGTCCAACCACGGCGGCCGGGCGGTGAACAGCATGTGGTCGTCGATCGACTCGCTGCCCGAGGTGGTCAACGCGGTCCGGGGGCGGGTGCCGGTGTTCATCGACAGCGGGGTGCGCCGCGGCACCGACATCTTCAAGGCGCTGGCGCTGGGCGCCGACGCGGTCGGCATCGGCCGCCCCTACGTCTGGGGTCTCGGCGCCTTCGGCGAGGACGGCGTCGGGAAGGTCATCGATCTGATCCTCGCGGAGCTGCGGATCGCCATGCGCCAGACCCGGACGACCTCGACCGATCAGATCACGTCCCGCTTCGTCATGGAGGGCAAGAACCCCATCATGATGCGCGACAACCGGTTCGGCTTCGGGTTGTAGTCATCGGGGGACGCACCCGGCTCGGTCGGGGTTGCCCTCCGCTCGGTCGGGGCTGCGGCCCGCATTGGAATTCGGAGGATCTCAAGGATGCCGGTCGCCCCTCGCACACGTTTCCTGCTCCGGTTCGTGACCGCCGTTGCCTTCGGTCTCGCGCCTCTGGCCGCGTCCCCGGCGGCGGCGCAACCGTCCAACGTCGACTTCACGGTCTCCGGCACATCGACGGTCAGGGGCTGGACCTGCTCGGTGAGCGGTACCGCCCGGGTGACCTCCGGGTCGTCCGCGCCGGCGCCCGGCTTCGCCGCCGGTGTGCAATCGGCGACGCTCACCGTGCCGGTGGCCGACTTCGAGTGCCCCGACGAAACGATGACCGAGCACCTGATGGACGCGATGCAGCCGGCCGAGTTCGGCGAGATCACGTTCCGGCTCGATGGCTACGAGGCCTCCGGAGACGGCGCCGAGGCCAGCGGCGCGCTGACCATCCAGGCCGTCACCAAGCCGGTGAGCTTTCCGATCTCGCTGACGCCGTCCGGAGCGGGTGTCACGATCGCGGGAGAGGTCGGACTCGACATGACGGAATACGGCGTCGAGCCGCCCGTCGTCCTGCTCGGTTTGTTGCGGGTACGGCCGGAGATACGCATCCAGTTCGAGGGGCTCGTCATCCCGTAGCGCCCTTGCTCTCGAGGTAGCGTCCGCCCGTGTCGCTACGGGGGGCGGGGCGCTACGCGGTCACCCGGGTCTCGGCGGCCGGGGCCCGGCACTCGCCGGCTACAGGTCCTTGCCCATCCGCACCACCGCCATGGGATGGTCGTTGGGGAGGACCACTTCCGTGCGTTCGAGAACGTCGTAACCGAGGGCCGCGTAGAACGGCTCCGCGTTGAGGGAGGCGCAGAGCGTGAGGCGGGTTACTTCGTTGTCTCGGGCGGTCCGCTCGATCTCGCGCACCAGCGCCCGACCGCAGCCCTGCCGAGCACCCTCCGGAGAGACGTAGACGGCCCGCAGTTCCGATTTCTCCAGCACGAGGGCTCCGATCCCGACGGGGTTGCCGTCCAGCTCGGCGACGAAGCGGATTTCGCGGTCGGCGTTGCGCGTCAGGAGGCGCAGATTCTCGTCAGTCGCCGGCACGACCCAACCCTCGATGTCATCCCGCGAGTAGTGACTCACGGCGAGCCCGCGGATGGCCCGTTCGTGAATATCGAGATACAGGCGAATCTCCTCATCCCGGAGCGGGCGAACCCTCACCGTCATGCAGACCATTGTCCTACGAGTCGCACGCTCACCGGACGACCGACCCGACGGAACTCCGATACTGTTATAAGCACTGAAAACCGTGAAGCTGTAACCCGGTCCTGCGACGAAGCAATCGGGCGCGGAACGGCCGCCGCACGGCATCCGGGGCACTCGGCGCCAGGAGAGCAGCACCCATGAACGCGACCGCAGCTCCCGCCATCGAGCCCACGCACGGGCTCGGCCTCGAATGGAATACCTCGGATCCGGTCGAGGTCCGGCGCCGAATTCGCGCCGGTCGCCATCGCGGCCACACGAGCGGGCTCGCCAGGGGCTGCGTCCAGGCCAACATCGCCGTGCTGCCGGCGGCCTACGCCGACGAGTTCACCCGTTTCTGCCAGCGGAACCCCAAGCCCTGTCCGTTGCTCGCGATGTCCGAGCCGGGCAGTCCGCACCTTCCGGAGCTGGGCGAAGACCTCGACCTGCGCACCGATGTCCCGAGCTATCGGGTCTTCCGCAACGGCGAGCCCGACGGCGACGTCGCGAGCATCGGCGAGCTCTGGCAGGATGACTTCGTGGCGTTCGCGCTCGGGTGTTCCTACTCGTTCGAGGAGGCCCTGGTCGATGCCGGTCTCTCCCTCCCGCACTGGAACGACCGCAGCGTGTGCCCGATGTACCTCACCGACATCGAGTGCGCGCCGGCCGGCCGGTTCCACGGCCGACTGGTGGTGTCGATGCGCCCCTTCACACCGGCGGACGCCATCAAGGCGGTGCAGATCACGAGCCGGTACCCGCGCGTGCATGGTGCGCCGGTGCACCTCGGCATGCCGGAACGCATCGGGATCGAGAACATCGAGCGCGCGTGGCAGGGCGACGATCCCGTCATCGCATCCGGCGAGCTGCCGGTCTTCTGGGCCTGCGGCGTGACCCCGCAGGTGGCGTTGCGCGCCGCGCGCCCGCCCATCGCGATCACCCACACCCCGGCGCACATGCTGGTCACCGACGTCCGGAACGCATCGCTCGCGGTCGGGTGACGTCCGCGACCTCGAGCCGCGCGCGGCGTTCGAGACGCTCGGCGCCGCACTCCGGACGAATTGAGTGCCAGCGTCACCGGCGCAGCGTGAGGCGGGTGCTCCGCGAGGCGGAGCGGGCCTGCGACGCGTATTTGACCAAAAATGAAGCCACTAAGAACATGTGGTAGGATGCCAATATGCCCGCTCGACCCGTCCAGATCTCGATGGATGCGGAGTTCCTGCGCCGCATCGACGCGGACCCCGAGGTTCGCCGACGGGGCCGCTCGGCGTTCATCCGCTCGGCGATAGAGATGTACCTGCGCGCCCGGCAGCGACGGGAGATCGATGAGCAGCTCAGGAACGCCTACGGCGGACACGCCGACGAGCTGCTGGAGGAAATCAGCGACCTGATGGACGCTCAGGAATGGCCGCCCGAGTGAATCGCGGCGAGATCTGGCGTCTGCACCGGCCGCATCCGGACAAGCGCCGCCCGGTCGTGGTCATCAGCCGATCGTCCCTGATACCGCTACTGCACACGGTGACCGTGGCTTCCGTGTCGTCCACCTCGCGTGGCGCGCCAACCGAGGTATCCGTCGGCCTGGAGGAAGGTCTGAAGCAGGCGTCGTGTGTCAACCTGTGCAATCTCTTCACGGTGCCCCGGAGCCAACTCAAGGGCTACGTCGGCGCCCTTGGTCCGCACAAGATGCGCCAGTTGTGCCGCGCCCTGGCGATCGCCACCGGATGCGACGGGTAGAGCTCGTCTCGCTGGCGACGCTGTCGGTCGCGCCGGCGCGACCGGCGCGACCTTCATAGTCGTCAACGCTGTGCTGCTGCGGCCGGCGTCGATGACCTTGCGATGTGACCAGATACCTGGCTGAATTGGCCGGCAGGAGGGGAGCCGCCGACCTGAAACGGCGAATCGTCTTACCGGTTGTCAACGACGACACCACGCTGCGTGCCGGGCGGCGCTCACCGAGTGGGCCGCGGAGGAGGCCGACGAGGACCGCCCGTTCGAGCCGGACGCGCTCTGGGAGCTGGTCGTCCGGCGCGGTGGACGCCTTCGGTATCCGCAACGCGTCTTCAATCGAGAGCTGGTCGCGGCGGATCGCCGAACTGAATCCGGACCGGGTCGCCGACGACGATCGACTGCGGGAGTTGGTAGCGGAACGCGAATTCCGCCTCAAGGGCGCGCGGGCGCGGCTGGCGCACCGGAACCGCCTGCTGGACTGGACGCCGCCGCGGGCTGGCGCCGGCCGGAGCGGCGTCCGAATGGACTTCCGCTGGTTTCGCGTGCGGCAGTTCATGATCGACCTGCACCGGGGGTTCGCGGCCTGATGCTCCCGCCGGACTCGCGCACCACCGCCTTCGAGCTGATCCGCCCGCCGAGCGGATACCGCCTCGACTTCGCCTTGCTGACCACCTACACCCTCGACCTGGAAGCGCTGCTCGTGCTGCCCCTGTCGGTGCTCGCCCATCCCGAGGGCGGCCTCGACGAGTTGCTGGCCGATCCGTTGCACCTGCACCAGGCGATCCGGGATGCCGGCGATCGCGTGCATGCCTTTGTCGACGAGAAGGGCATCGCTCGACCGGCCGGGGCCGGGAGCGGGAGGTGCTGTTTCAACTGCTCCATCCGTTGCTGGACCGGCATACGGCGCTCATGAATCTCCTGCAGGGAGGGATCACCAGGACGGAGGAGTGGCGCTGGCGGCTGAAGAACAACCCGCGGCTCATCGACGGCACGATACGGGAACGCTTCAACGCCGCGTTGGGGGAGCAGGCCGATCTGCAAGCCAGACTGCGCGAGCTGCTCGACAGCACGTTCCGCCGCTATCATCGGTGGCCGGCCGAGGCCCGACACCGGCGAGACGAGGTCATCGGCAAGTTCTTGACGCAGGAGCACGACTCGAGACCCGGCGACGGGGCTGACGGCGTCGCGTCTCACGAAGCCGGCACTCGCCTGGCCGCCCACTCGACAACTGTTCGTGCGGCGTCGATTGCCTGCCGATAGTCTCGCTTCGTTGCGGGTTTTCCTCCGCCTTCGACCACGCCGTAGCTGCCTGTGCCGCCGTACTGGCTCAGTCTTCGCGCTGCCTTGAGCTCGTGTGGGGTGTGCTCGCCGGCCCGTGCGGCGATCTTCAGCAGCCCTTCGATGTTGTGTGTGTTGCCCCAGCCGGTGCGTCTTGCAACGAGTACGGCCTTGATCGCATATTCGGCACTGCTCTGCGCCAGTCCACAGCGCGTTTCGTACGCCGGGTTTGCCTGGCTGGCCTCCTGCGCTGTCGCGAGTCTGTTGCAGCCACCCGTGTGCGTCCTCGACGTCGTGGGCTTCCGTCTGCCGCCTTGGCATATAGGGTTCTACCGTCTCGCAAGATCTTCGGAATCACGTGCCAGGGACTCGATCTGTAGCGAACCAGGTCTTCAGGCCAGACGACGACGACGTGCAGCGGCCACCTTCCCCAAGGTGCTGCGTCGAGGATCTTCGTGGTCGTTCCCCGCGGTCGGCACCTGTCCTTCACGACCAGGATGTCCAGGTCGCTCTCGTCGTTCATCGTGCCCCGCGCGCCTGATCCGAACAGGATGATCCGCTCCGGATCCACCGTCTTCACAATGCTGGTGACTATCGCGTCCAGTTCGGCCTGGTCGGGGGCGTGCCCCAGCGCGCGGTCCCGTGTCGGCTCCCGGTTCACTTCCATCGCTTGCTCTGGGCGCCAGTATAGGCGACCTCTTGACGGCTGCTGAGCGTCGGGCCTTCACGGACGTCAACGCCGGCCCTTCGCCCTTCGTGTGGCTGTCGGTCTCGGCCATACCGGGTACTCGTCGTGCTTCGGACTGTCGGCGGGGAAGGTCTCCTCGGTGCCGTCCGGCCAGACGCGGGTGACCTTCCCCGTCGCGAGCTCGTGGCGGTCGATCACGCCGGTGGGCGTCTCGGAGATGATGAACCTGTCGTCGTCGCTCGCGTACACGCACGATTTTCCCTGGGCGAAGCACATTTCTCGTGCATCCTCGGTGACCGGCATGGTCATCGTCCCATCGATCTCGTCAGCGTCCGTCTTCATCTCGCTCTCCCGGCCGGGCTGGGCGCTCCCTGAGGCAAAGTTGCACGTCGGGCGCGCGATGTCCTCGGCCCGGTCGCGCGTCAACGCTCCGGCCGCAACCAGATCCACCAGGAGGCCAAGACCGAAACGCGTTGCTACGCCGTGGCGTTCGCAGAGCCGCCGGAGGGCGCCGTCGTTGGTGACGCACGTGCAGTCGTTCTCGCGACACATCACCAGACAGAGACGATCGTTGAACGTTTCTGAAGAAGCAGAAGACACTCTCCGGAACAACAGAGTGTTGACGAGATCTCGCGGGTACAGATCGGGGAGAATCGCGGCCTCATGAGTGAGTCCGCGAAGCGCGGCGGCGAGCCCCGGGAGGGGGTCCGGGGGAGGGGACGAAAGCGCCGCGGCGACTGGCGCACGAAGCACCTGCGGGCCTGCCTGCTCTGCGGCCGGGTGTGGCGTCCTCGACGACGCCGGACCTGTCGGGTCTGCCACGTCGACCGCTCGATCTGCCTGACGTGCGATCGGATTGCCGTCGAGGACCGCGCGCGGCGTTGCGCCACAGACGAGGCGCTGCGGCGCCTGGTCAAGGTCTGCGCCGGCGACTGGGAGTGGGCGCGCCGAGCGCTCGATGCGGCCGGCGGCGACATCTCCCGCGCCCTCGCGTGCGCCGAGCGACGTTCGTGCTCGCAAGCAACGGCGGGTTCGGATAGCGTTGGAGCGGACTCAGACGTGGGGTGAGGGCCCGGCCCGGTAGAAGCCGGACCCTCGTGACCGCCCCGAGCTCCGACAGACCGAGCCGGTCCCCGTTGTTGTGCCACGGTTCGGGCCGGCTGTCCAGTCGGAGCTCGCCCCTCGCGCTCCGACGCCGTGGACCAGCCGTTACGCCAGAAGAGTTGCCGACACTGCAGCCGCCTGTTCGCCATCTGCACGGCGTGCGACCGCGGCCACGCCTACTGCACGCCGCGCTGCCGGGCCGCCGCTCGTCGCCGCTCGGTGCGGGCTGCCCGGGCTCGACACCAGCGCAGTCCCGAAGGCCGTCTCGACCATCGCGACCGGCAACGCGCCTATCGTGACCGCCGTCGCGTGACGGATCAGTCTTCCACCGCACCACGCCGATCGGCCAGACTCGCCGTCCCTGACGTCACGCCGGTTCGACCGCCGCCCGCTCCCAACCGCTGCGTGGTCTGCGGACGGACGAGCCGGTGGCTCATCCAGATGCCGGAGCCGCGCGTCGAGCGCACGAGGAGGGACGATGATCACGCCCGCGCAACGCGCCGAGATCCGGCGCCTGTTCTACGGCGAGCACTGGAAGGTCGGGACCATCGCGGCCCAGCTCGGCCTCCACCATGAGACGGTCCGCGCCGCGGTCGAGCGCGAGTCGGCAGGCGTCCGCCCGCGCCTGTGTCGGCCCAGCATCCTCGACCCGTATCTGCCGTTCATCCGCGACACCCTGGCGCAGTATCCGAATCTGCGCGCCACGCGGGTCTACGAAATGGTCCGCCAGCGCGGCTATTCCGGTTCGGTCATCCAGGTCCGTCGCCTCGTGCGGCGGCTGCGGCCCGAGACCAACCGCGCCGTCTACCGCCGCGTCGTCACTCTGCCCGGCGAGTCCGCGCAGGTCGACTGGGGTAGCTTCGGCAAGGTCCGCATCGGACAGGGCACACGCACGGTCTCCGGATTCGTCATGGTCCTCGGCTACTCGCGGGCGCTGGCCGCGCTGTTCACTTACGACCAGACGCTGGAGAGCTTCCTCCGGGGGCACGTCGCCGCCTTCGAGGCGCTGGGAGGCTGTGCCCGCAACCTGGTCTACGACAACCTGCGCAGCGCCGTGCTCGACCGTCGCGGCGCCGCCGTGCAGTTTCATCCCCGCCTGCTCGACCTCGCCGGCCACTACCACTTCGCACCGCGCCCCTGTACACCGGGACGCGGAAATGAGAAGGGGAAAATCGAACGCCAGATCCAATACCTGCGGCACGCCTACTTCGCCGCCCGGCCCTTCCGCGACCTCGACGACATCAACGCCCAGTTCCGCCGCTGGCGAGACGAGGTCGCCCACCAGCGGCCGCATCCCGACCAGCCCGACCGAACCGTCGCCGACGTCTGGGCCGAGGAGAAGCCCCGCCTGCTGCCGCTGCCCGCCCATCCCTTCGAGACCGACCTGGTGCGCGTCGTCCGCTCCGGCAAGACGCCCTACGTACGCTTCGACCGCAACAACTACTCGATCCCGCACACCCACGTTCGAAAGCCGCTGACGCTGGTCGCCTCAGCCACCCGCGTCCGCATCCTCGACGGACAGACCGAACTGACCGACCATCACCGCACCTACGACACCGGGCTGACCGTCGAGGACCCCGCCCATCTGGAAAACCTGCTCGTCGCCACCCGCCAGGCCAACGCACACACCACCCGCGACCGCCTCCGCGCCGCCGTCCCCGCCACCGCCACGCTCTTCGAGCGGCTCGCCGAGCGCGGAGAGGCGCTGCGCCCGAACGCCACCCGGCTGCTCGCCCTGCTCGACGACTACGGGCCGCAGGAGCTGGCCGCCGCCGTCAATCTGGCCCTCGAACGCGACGCCCTCGGCGCCGGCTCTATCGCCCACATCCTCGAAACCCGGCGCCGACAGCGCGGCCTCAAACCCCCGCTGCGGCTCACGCTGCCCGACCGGCCCGGACTGCGAGACCTCGACGTCCGCTCCCATGACCTGGAGTCCTACGATGCCCTCGGACAGAAAAACCCTGACGACGCTGGCGACTGACCTCCGGCGCCTCGGCCTCAACCGCTCCGCCGACGAGCTGAACGACCGCATCGCCGAGGCCACCCGCAAGCGCTGGAGCGCAACCGTCCTGCTCGAGCACCTCGTCGCCGCAGAACTCGAAGACAAGCAGCGCCGCAGCGTCGAGAGTCGACTCACTCGCGCCCGACTCGGCCGTTTCAAGCCGCTCGCCGACTGGGACTGGGAATGGCCCACCGCCCTCGACCGCACAGCTCTCGAACGCATCCTCTCGCTCGACTTCCTCGCCCGCGGCGAGAACGTCATCCTCGTCGGTGCACAGGGCCTGGGAAAGACGATGCTGGCGAAGAACATTGCCCACCAGGCCGTCCTCGCCGGACACTCCGCGCTCTTCACCACCGCCGCCGACCTGCTGCTCGACCTCAACGGACAGGAGACCGCCCGCGCGCTCGAACGACGCCTGCGGCACTACACCCGGCCCACGCTATTGGTCGTCGACGAGCTCGGATACCTCGCCTACGACGCACGCGCCGCCGACCTGATCTTCCAGCTCGTCAGCCGCCGCTACGAGCACCGCTCACTGCTGATCACAACCAACCTGCCCTTCAAGCGCTGGGACACCGTCTTCCCCAACGCCTCGTGCGCCGTCGCACTGATCGACCGGCTGACCCACCACGTCGAGATACTTCTCATTGAAGGCCGCAGCTATCGCAGACGGGAGGCTGAACTCAGCCAACAGGAGCGCAACCGCCAGC
>CAXXTG010000290.1:0-7786 GCA_963666855.2 Vicinamibacterales bacterium | reverse complement strand
GCCGCCGAAGTAACGCCACTCGCCCGGCGGCTGGGCCGCGGCCGGCGCGGCCGCCCCCATCACCGCCAGAAACGTCAGGACCAGGTTCCGCACCTTCACGGCATCCTCCCCGGCGGCAGCCGGCCGCCGACGCGGCCCGTCGTGGGCCGGCGCGGACACGCCGGCTCCGCGCGGCCGCCCCGCTTCGGCGCGGGCCGACGGCATCGTACAACGCAGGGAACGCCTGCGCCATCCCGCGCCATCTCCGCCGCCTCCACGGGGCGGCCACCCGGCACCCGGGGCCCGGGGCCGACCGACCGAGCGCGGCCCGGGCGTTCGCGCCGTGAAGTCGCGCGCCTCCCGCCGAAGGCGCCAACCTCGCTGGAGGGTCGGTCCGGCGGCGATCGGCGGGCCGCATGCCGCCGTTTGCCGGATCGCGTGGCCGCCCGCGGAGGCCCATCGGAACCGCCCGCGCCCCGCGGGGGGCGACCCCGACGGGAGGTCGAGCACCGAGAGGCCGGCACCGGTTCGCGCGCCGCTCCGGCTATCATGGTGCCGACATGACCCGCCGCCAGTTCGAGCGGCTCGTGGCGCGCGCGAGGCGCGACGTCGAACGGGCCGTGCGCGACTATCCGCCCCGGTTCCGCCGCGAGATGGACAACGTCGCCCTCGTCGTCGAGGACGAGCCGGGGCCGGAGCGGCTCGCCGAGATGGAGATCGAGCCGCCCGACACGCTGTACGGCCTCTACGAGGGCATCCCCCTGCCGGAGCGGGAATGGACGCACGGCAACGTGCTGCCCGACGTCATCACCATCTACCAGCGGCCCATCCTGGAGGACTGCGGGGACGAGGACGACGTCGTCAAGGCCATCGGCGAGACCGTGATCCACGAGTTCGGCCACTACTTCGGGATGGACGAGGACCAGATCGACGAGATCGAGGCCATCTGGCGGGACGGGACCGGCGCGGAGGCCGCGCCGCGGCGCGGTTCCCCGGAACGGCCGGTCGCGGACCCACCCGACTCGAAGGCCGTTTCGGGGTTCCGCCGACTGCTGTCCGCTTGCATTCGCGTTCTCCGGCGCGTAAGCTGACTGGCTGAGGTACGCGGCGTCCGCCCGCCGGAGAAGCACAGATCAACGCGGCGTCCACCCGCAGGAGAACCAGAGATGAGAACGAGATGCGTCGCAGGGTTGTTCGTATTCGCCGCGGTCCTGGCGTTCGGCGCGCCGGCGCCGGCCCAGTCCGACGAGCCGATGCGCAGGCCGCACGGCGACCCGGACATCTCCGGGATCTTCACGTTCCGGACGTTGACGCCGCTGCAGCGCCCCCAGCAGTTCGCCGAGCAGGAGACCCTGGACCCGGAGACCGCCGCCGCGTTCGAGGCGTCTGAGCGCACCCGCCAGAACCGCGACCTCTTCGACCCCATCGCGGGCGCGCGCAGCGCCGGATACGCGCCGCGCTCGGAGGGCGGCGTGCTGTCGTACAACGAATTCTGGTACGAGCGGGGCGTCGACCTCACCGACGACAAGCGCACGTCGCTGATCATCGATCCGCCGGACGGGCGGCTGCCGCCCCGGACCCCGGAAGCCATCGAGGCGGGGCGTGAGCGCGCGGCCTACCGCCGCGAGCATATGTACGACTCGTACGAGAACCGCAGCCTGATGGACCGCTGCATCATGGGCTTCAACGCCGGCCCGCCGATGTCGTCGAGCGCGTACAACAACAACGTGATGATCTTCCAGACCGAGGACCACGTCGTGATCCTCAACGAGATGGTCCACAACGCCCGCATCATCCCCATCGACGATGTCGCGAAGCCGCCGTTCAAGCAGTTCTCCGGGGTGTCGCGCGGCCACTGGGAGGGCGAGACGTTCGTCGTCGAGACCACCCAGTTCCGCGGCGGCGAGAGCCGCGGCACGAGCCCCAACAAGCACCTCGTCGAGAAGTTCACGCGGATCAACGCCGACCGGGTCGCCTACGAGTACACGGTCACTGACCCCACGGTGTACACCGCGCCGCACACGGTGCTGATGCCGTTCCGCCGCACCGACGGCCCGCTCTTCGAGTACGCGTGCCACGAGGGCAACATCGGCCTCTACGGCATCCTCGCCGGCGCGCGCGAGCTCGAGCGCCAGGGCCGCGAGCTGCGGCCGTAGCCGCCGACGGCGAGAGAGCCCGGCGGCCCCGTCGCGGGATCGCGGCGGCGTCACGGAACCGGACGGATTAACGGGCCGGCCTCGCGCGAACCGCGGTGCCGGCCCGTCGTGCACGGGGGCCCCTGGCCGTACCGCGGGAGCCGACCTCCCAACGGATTCGCCGCGCGGGTCGAGAGTTCGTGGGCAAGACCGCGCGTTACGTCCGACGGACGCCGGCCCCCTCGAACGGTTGGCCCCGCACGACGCGGCCGTGAGACCGCGCGTCGCCTCCGACGGACGCCGGCCCGGGTTTTGACGAGTGGGCGTGTCGGCCGGAGGAGCCGCAAGGCGGCTCCCGGGCCGGCGCTTCGAGTGATGCGGGGTGATTCCGCAGCCGCCATTCGGTGGCGTGAACGGGAGACAGCACATGCATCGAGTGGAGATTACGAAGTCAGCGCTTGCCGTCGGTCCCCTGGCCGCCGCGCTGCTGGCGGCGGCCTGCGGCGGCGAGGCGCCGGCGCCGGAGGCCACCGGCGTCACCGCCTACGAGGGGGCGCGGGTCATCGTCGGCAACGGCGACGTCATCGAGGCGGGCACCCTCGTCGTCGACCAGGACCGGCTGACGGCGGTCGGCGACAGCGCCTCGATCGAGGTGCCCGAGGGCGCGGCCCGGGTGGACCTGTCCGGACGGACGGTCATGCCCGCGATCATCGACACTCACGTCCACCTGCGCGCCGAGGACCGGGACACCCTGGTCGAGGACCTGCAGCGCAAGGCCTACTACGGGGTCGCGGCGGTGCTGAGCCTCGGGCGCGGCACCGGTGAGGCGGCGTTCGCGGTGCGCGACGAGGTCATCCCCGACGCCGCCCGCTACTTCACCGTCGACCGGGGCATCACCGCGCCCGAGCCGGGCCGCACCGAGGTCCCCTACTGGATCACGACCGAGGAGGAGGCGCGCGCCGCCGTGCAGGAGCTGTCGCCCCTGGGCCTCGACTGGATCAAGATATGGGTCGACGACCGCGGCGGCCAGTTCGACAAGCTGACCCCCGAGCTGTACGGCGCGGTGATCGACGAGGCGCACCAGAACGGGCTGCGCGTCACCGCCCACGTCTTCACGCTCGAGGACGCCAAGGGGTTGCTGGAGGCCGGCGTCGACGGGTTCGCCCACGGCATCCGCGACATGGACGTCGACGACGAGGTCGTCGAGATGTTCAGGGAGCGCCCCGGCGTCTACCTCGTACCGAACCTGCCTGGGCCCGGCGTACCCGTCGACCTGAGCTGGATCGACGGCACCATCCCCGCCGACCAACTTGAGCAGATGCAGGCCCAGCAGGTCGACCGGCCCGAGGCCCAGGAGGCCTTCGGCATCCAGGCCCGCAACCTCGAGCGGTTGAGCGCCGAGGGGGTCGTCACCATCGCGTTCGGCACCGACGGCGGCGCCGGCTGGAGCCCGCACGCCGAGATGGAGGACATGGTGCGGACGGGCATGACCCCCGCCGACGTCATCGTCGCCGCGACGCGGAACTCCGCCGCGATGATGCGGCTCGACGGCCTCGGCACCCTCGAGGCCGGCAAGAGCGCCGACTTCATCGTGCTCGAGGCCAACCCCCTGGACGACATCACGAACACCCGCGGCATCGTCGACGTCTACCTGCGGGGCGAGGCGGTCGACCGCGAGGCGCTCAGCGCCGCCTGGGTCGGCGGCGCGTCCGATTAGCGGGGAGTCCGCGCGGCGGCGAGGGCCCGTGGCCGAGCCGCGGCCACGGACTCGTCGACGAGGACTCAGTACGCGTCGTAGCCTTCCGTCAGCTCGATGTAGGTGCCCGCCGGGTCGGTGAGGAAGGCGATCTTGAGCTGGATGCTGTCGACCTCGCGATACGCGACGTCGAACTCGATGCCCATCGCTTCGAGCTTCTGGCAGAACGCCTCGAGATCGTCCACCTCGAAGCCGATGTGGTCGAGGGCGCGACCGCGCGTGCCGACCGGCTCGTCAACGCTGCCGGCCCCGAAGCTCATGTTCATGCCCGGCACGTCGGTCGTCGTCTGAATGCGGCCGCGCGGCCGAATGCGCAGGCCGAAGACCTCCGTGTACCAGTCCAGCAATTCCTCGTACTCGGGCGTGAAGAAGTGGATGTGATAGCCGGCGATGGGGACGTGCAGCGACGGGTCCTCCTGCAGCTCGACCCAGACGCCGTCGGGGGCCATGACGTAGGCGTTGGGCATCCCCTCCGAGCCGATGAACTCGGGCCCGACCTCCATGCCCGCCTCGCGCCACCGCTGCACGAACTCCGTGGTGTTGCGCACCTTGAAGCCGAAGTGGTCGAGCACCGAGCCCTGCATGGGGCCGGTCGGCTCGCGCTCGGTCAGCGCAATCAGGAAGTTGGGCAGCCGGACGGCGGTCAGCGGGCCTCTCTCGACGACCTCGCCGCCGAACCACTCGACCCACAGCTTCTTGTGGACCTCGATGTCGCTGACGTTCAGGTGCACGTGGCCGTAGGTGATGCCGGCCTCGTTGGGCACTGCGAGCTGCGCCTGGGCCGGCGCGACGAGGGCCAGCACGGCGACGACGGTCAGTAGCCACTTCATTCTGCGTTCCTCCTCAGCGGCATCGGCCGCTGTCCCGGGTCTCGTGGTTCGGTCGCGGCGTCACCGATTGCCGGGGTCGGCCGGCCCGCCGGTCGTCCCCCTTGCGGCCCGCTTGCCGCCCGTCCGACCCTCGAAGCGTCGGCAGAAGGTCGGCGCGGTCATGCGCCGCGGACGCCTGACGGCGCGTCGGTCTGGAATTGTAGTGCATCGCCGCCGCTCGGCCGCCCGACGCCGGGCGGCCGAGCGGCCGACCCGGCCGTCGTCCGCGTCGGCCGAGTCCCCCGGCGCGGCGTCGTGATGCTATCGTAGGCGGCATGATGAATCGACTGCACCGGATCGCTGTTTCGAGCGCGCTCGTGTCGCTCGCGCTGGCCGCCGGCGCCGCGGGCCCCGGACAGGCCCAGCCGGCCCAGGCCGGGGAGGACGTCCCGCAGTTCCGCATCGACCCGTTCTGGGCGCGCGAGCTGCCCGACAACTGGATGCTCGGGCAGGTCTCGGGCATCGACGTCGACGCCGACGACCACGTCTGGGTGCTGCACCGTCCGCGGACCCTCGACGCCCGCCAGCGCGGCGAGCACGGCATGTGCTGCGTGCCGGCGCCGCCGGTGATCGAGTTCGCGGCGGACGGCACGGTGCTGCGCTCCTGGGGCGGTCCCGGCGACGGGTACGAATGGCCGGAGAACGAGCACGGGATTCACATCGATCACGAGGGCCACGTCTGGATCGGGGGGCAACGCGGCCACCGACGCGCACATCCTCAAGTTCACGGCCGACGGCGAGTTCCTGCTGCAGATCGGCCGCGCCGGGCAGAGCGGCGGGAGCAACGACACCGAGAACCTCGGCCGCCCGGCGGGCATCCGGGTGGATCCGGAGACGAACGAGGTCTACGTCGCCGACGGCTACGGCAACCGCCGGGTCATCGTCTTCGACGCCGAGACCGGGCGCCTACCGCCGGCACTGGGGCGCCTACGGCGAACGCCCCGACGACAGCCCGCTGCCGGCCTACGACCCCGACGCCGAACCCATCCGCCACTACCGCAGCCCCGTGCACGACGTCGGCATCGCCCACGACGGGCTCGTCTACGTCGCCGACCGCACCAACAACCGGCTGCAGGTCTTCGACAAGCAGGGCACTTTCATCAAGGAGGCGTTCGTGCGCCCCGCGACCCTCGGCAGCGGGTCGGTCTCGGGCGTCACCCTGTCCGAGGACGCCGAGCAGCGCTGGCTGTACATCCCGGACGGGACGAACAACGTCATCTGGATTCTCGACCGCGGGACTCTCGAGGTGCGCGGCCGCTTCGGCCGCCTCGGCAAGATGGCCGGCCAGTTCTACCGGCTGCACAACCTCGCCGTCGACTCGCGCGGCAACCTCTACACCACCGAGGTCAACGTCGGCCAGCGCGTGCAGAAGTTCGACCGCCTCGGCCGGTGACGCGGGCTCACCCCCGGATGACGCGGGGGAGCAGCATGTGGTGGCGGGGGCAGATCGAGACGGGGTTCTGGTAGGCGGCGGCGGTGAACGCCTGCAGGTAGCCCCGCAGGTCGGCGAGGGCCACGACCTCGTCGACGAAGCCGTGGCGGGCGCAGTAGGCGGGCCGCGAGGTCTCGTGGTAGCGGTCGACGAGCGCGTTCATGCGGTCGATGACGGGGTCGAGGGGGCGACCGGCCGCGTGCTCCTTGGCGGCGCGGCGGGCGTAGGTGGCGACGGCGGCGGTCTCGCCGTGCATGACCTCGATCTCGGTGGCGGGGGTGCCGAGGGTGAACGCGTTGTGGCGGTTGGCGGTGGGGCCGCCCATGACGTAGTGGGCGGCCGCCGTGCCCTTCCGCAGCACCACCAGCATCATCGGCACGTCGGTCTGCTGGATCGAGTAGATCAAGGCCTGCCCGAGCCCGAGCACCTCGGCCTTCTCGGCCCGCTCGCCGACGTCGATACCCGACGTGTCCTGGAACCAGACGACGGGCAGGCGGTCGCGGCCGCACAGGGTGACGAACTCGTTCATCTTGACGAGCCCCTGCCGGTAGAGCTTGCCCCCCATGCCCGGGTAGTCGCCGTAGTCGGGATAGCCCTTCCCCAGGTAGCCCTGCCGGTTGCCGATGCAGCCGACGAGGCGGCCGTCGACCTTGCAGACGCCGGTGAACACCTCGGGGCCGTAGTCGGGCCGGAACTCCAGCCGCTCGCTGCCGTCGACGAGGCGGGCCAGGACCTCGTCGAAGTCGTAGACCTCCTTCTGGTTGGCCGGCAGCAGATGGTAGAGGTCGTCGACCGGGAACGCGGGCTCCTTCGGCGGCGCCGCCCGGAAGAACTCGGGCCCGTAGGCGGGCATCGCCCGCATGTACTCCTTCAGCCCGTCGAGGACGCCGGTCTCCTCGTCGTAGACCCGCGTGAAGAACCCCGTGGCGTCGTGGTGGGTCGCGACGTCCCCGGGGGGGCGCGCCGTGAACTCGCGGGTCCGCGCGATCAGCTCCTCGACCATGGCGGTGTCGAACCCGCCCTTGGGGGCCATGCCCGAGACGATGCCGACGCCGCCGACGGCCATGTTGGCGTCCTTGTGCGCAAGCAGGATCGTCGGGCTGACCGACTGGTATCCCCCGCCGGCGGGGTTCGTGCCGTAGATGCCGGCCAGCACGGGAATGCCCGCCTGCTCGAGCTCGGCGTGCCGAAAGAACGGGGTCCCCGCGCCGCGCCGGTTGGCGTAGAACTTCTCCTGCTCGGGCAGCTTCGCCCCGCTGCAGTGGACGAGCCAGACGAGGGGCACGTTCAGCCGTCGGGCGAGGTCGGTCGCGCGGAGGATGTTCTCGGACTGGCCGGGCAGCCACGCCCCCGCCATGACCTTGTTGTCGAACCCGATGACCACCGCCCAGCGGCCCTCGATGCGCCCGAGGCCGTCGACGACGTTGGTGACGCCCTCCTCGTTCTCGGCCGGGTTGTAGAGGGTGTGCAGCGGCCGCCACGTGCCGGGGTCCAGCAGGTACTCCAGCCGCTGGTAGACCGTCATCCAGCCCCGCCGGTTGATCTTCTCGGCGGGAAACCCGGCCTCCTCGGCGGTCTTCACCGCCGCGGCGATGTCCGCCTCCACCGCCCGCAG
>CAXXTG010000289.1:0-2952 GCA_963666855.2 Vicinamibacterales bacterium | reverse complement strand
TGCGCGTGGCGACGTACGCCTACCGCAACGCCACGAGCTACAGCGAGCCGATGCGGCTCCTGATCGGCGCGGAGGTCGATGCCGCGGGCAACGTGCCCACGACGCTGGAGGTGGGGTACGTGGTGCGCGACGCGGTCGGCGTGGAGGCGGCCCGCGCGACGATGCAGGTCGCTCCGAGGCTCGTGCCGAAGCCGGACGGCCCGGTCTTCGAGGTCGCCATCGCGGTGGCGCTGGAGCAGCCCGGCGCGTATACGCTGAAGCTGGCCGCGATCGACGCGGCCGGGCGGCGCGGCAGCGTGGAGCATCCGATGCGCGTGCCCCGGCTGTCGGGCGAACCGCTCGCCGCCGGCGACCTGATGCTGGCCGACCAAGCCTCGGCGCCGGCGGGACGGATCGTCCCGCAGGTCGAAGCGCAGGTGACGAGCGGGCGTCTGCTGGCCTTCACGGAGCTGTACGCGCGGTCTCGGGCGCGGTGGGACGACACCCGGGTCGAGGTCGACGTGGTCGACGGCGCGGGCGGGCCGGTCCTCGCGCGGGGGCCGGCCGTACTGAACGGTCCGGACGGCACCCGGCACCGCGGGGCCACGGCCGTCGTCGCGGTGCCCCACCTGCCGCCGGGGCGCTATGTGGCGCGCGCCCGTGTGATGCGCGACGGCGCCGAGGTGACCCGGGTGCGCCGGCCGTTCCGGGTCATTTCGCAGCCCGTCCCGTGACCCTAGTGCTCACGCCGCCTTCTCCGCCGCCCCGTCCCGGAAGGGCGACCGCAACGCCGTTACGTCACCGCTCGGGCGCCGGCGTCCACTCGCGGGCGAGCCGGCGGCCCTCCGCCGTCTGCTCCACCGTCACCCACGAAGCCAGCTCCGCGCGCTGGCGGGCATAGAGGCGCCAGTCGCCGCCGTCGAGGCTCGCCCGCCAGGCCAGTTCGATCCACATGCTGGCGAGGACCGGATCCTCCTCGACCCCGGCGCCGTAGGTGTACATGTCACTCAGCGCGGCCTGGGCCGGGGGGTGGCCCTGCTCGGCCGCCGCCCGGTACCAGCGCGCCGCCGCCGCGTCGTCGCCGGTGACCCCGCGGCCCCGGAAGTAGAGAAGTCCCAGGCTGTACTGCGCCGGCGCATGACCCTGCTCGGCCGCGAGCCGGGTCCAGCGAACAGCCTCTGCGTCGTCCTGCCTCACGCCCTCCCCGACGTAGTACCGCCGGCCGAGCTCGGCCTGAGCGGCCGCGTCGCCCTGCCCGGCCCGCTCGCGCAGGCCGTCCGGAAGCTGGGCAGCGGCCATCGGCAGCACCGCCGCGAGGAACATCCCCGCCCCTAACGCCAGAAGACTGCGCGCCATGGCGGCGACCCCGCCACCGACGAGCGCGCCCCTGCCTGCCTTCACCATCGCCTTGAACACCTGCGTCCGAGGACCAGCTCTACCGCGGCGGGGAACCCGGCAACCCGCGGCAACCCCGCACCCCTCCACCGATTCTACGCTGCACGCTCACTTCGGCCCGGAGCCGCGACCGGGGCCGGCGGCCTTGGCTGCCGGTTCTCGCGGGTGCCCGGGAAGCCGCGGCCGGGGTTACGCTAGATGCGAGAATGCTCGGCCGAGAGCCGCGGAGACCGCACGATGCCCAGGATTGACCAAACTAGTTCCGCCGGCTTCGCGGGCGGAAGACCGCGCCGCCAGCCCAACCCGAACCATCCGCCACGGAGACGACCTTGAGCGGGGACGCCATCGAGGCCATTAAGGAAGGGCGCGCGGACCACGCCGCCGGGCGGACGTTCAGCATGGCGGAGATCAAGCGAGAGTTGGGACAGGACTCCTGATCCGCCTTCGCGGTCGCCTCAGGGTCCCGCAGCCTCGTTGCTGATGCGGTAGAGCTTCGACTGGGTCCGCAGGATCAGGCTGCCGCGCACCACGGCGGGGGTGGCGAGGGCCATCTCGTTGAGCGAGTTGGTGTGCAGCAGCTCGAACTCGGGGCCGGCGCGGACGACGAAGGTGTCGCCGTCCTCGCCGAGCAGGAAGACGCGGTCGTTGTAGGCCCACGGCGAGGCGGTGAAGCCGGTGCCGGGGCGGATGCGGGTGCGGCCGTAGATCTCGCGGCCGGTGCGGGCGTCGTGGCTCAGCAGGAAGCCGCGGTCGAGCAGCGTGTAGTAGGCGCCCTCGTAGACGAGGGCGGAGGTGTTGTAGGTGCCCAGCATCGGCTGGTACCAGACGACGTAGTCGTTGCCGGTCTCGCCGGGGGCGAGCGAGATGTCGCCGGAGGCGCCGGCGCGGATGGCGTACACCGGGCGCGGCATGCCGCCGGGGTACCCCGAGCTGATGTAGACGAGGCCGTCGCGGGCGAACGGGGTGGGGACGACGTTGACGGTCATCCCCCCGATGTCCCACAGCTCGCGGCCGTCGAGGTCGTAGGACCGGACGCGGCGGCGGCCGGCGGTGACGATCTCGGTGCGGACGTCGTTCTCCCACACGAACGGGCTCGCCCAGTTCTCGTTCTCGTCGCGCTCGACGCGCCAGACGGTGTCGCCGGTGCGGGCGTCGAGGGCGAGCAGGAACGAGCCGGTGGTGTTGTCGTTGACGATGTACAGCCGGCCGTCGTGCAGGGCCGGCGAGGCGGCGGTGCCGAAGCGCTGCCAGCCGTTGAAGACGCCGACCTCGCGGGTCCAGACGACCCCGCCCTCGAGGTCGAGGGCGGCCACGAGGCCGACCGTCCCGAAGTAGACGTAGAGCCGCTCGCCGTCGGTGACGGGGGTCTCCGACGCGAAGCTGTTCTTGATGTGGCGCTCGATGGCGGGCACCGCCGAGTAGAGCTCGCGCACCCAGCGGACCTCGCCGGTCGAGAAGTCGAAGTCGTAGACGAACCACCGGTGCGCGGCCGCGGCGGGGGTGGCCCCGAAGTCGGCCCCGGGGTCGTACAGCCCCGGCTGCGGGGGCGGCTCGTCGCCGGCGCTGACCGCGGTGGTC
>CAXXTG010000288.1:0-5669 GCA_963666855.2 Vicinamibacterales bacterium | reverse complement strand
CGATCGTCGGCCGGGGGGCGTTCGTGCGGCTCGGGTCGAGGACGCCGGGGTCGGGGGGGTAGGGCGCCGACGGCGACTTGAAGGTGGCGAGCACGTAGCGCTCGACGTGGTCGCGGTGCAGGGCGTCGAGCCCCGGCCCCGCCTCGAGCACGAGCACCCGCCGGCCGGCCCGGGCGAGCAGCAGGGCCATCGTCGCGCCGGCGAACCCCGAGCCCGCGATGGCCACGTCGTAGCGCGGCGTCCCGGTCTTCTGCATGGCGGCGGCCCGCCTACCCGTCGATGAACTCGTCGAGGTCCGGCGGCGTTTCCGCCCACGACTCCGGCGCCCCCGCCACCCCCATCGGCTGCGCCTGGGCGAACCGCCAGATCCAGCCGTTCCGGTAGGCGCGCACCGAGACCACGAGGTCGGTGCGGTGGTCCGGGCCGAGGGCCTCGGCCGAGTCGGGCATCCGCGCCGTCTCCGTACCGCCGTACCACACGCCGTAGAGCCACATCAGCATCGTCAGCCGGGCCAGCGCGCCCACCCCGTCCGCGGGCGACCTTCCCCCGCCCGCCAGCAGGCGTCCGGCGATGGTCGCCGCCTCCGCGCCGCCCGCCTCCTCCGCGCCGCCCGCCGCCTCCCGCCAGGCGGCCAGCAGCGCCGCCGTCGCGTCGGGCGCGGCCTCGGTGCACAGCGCGTAGTAGATGTCGGCGAGGGCGATATCGCCCGCGCGCGCCTCGGGCTCGAGCCGCGCCGCGTCGACCCCGACCAGGGCCGACGACAGCTTCAGGTAGTCGGGCGGCGCCGGCCCCTCGGGGGGTTGGCCGCCCCGCGCCCACGTGGGCAGTCCGCCGACGAGCATCAGCGAGCCGGCCGCGCCCGCGTTCTGGAGTATCGATCGTCTGGTGAGGGTCATGTCGAGGTCTTCGGGTTCCGTTGACAGCGTGGCTACCGCATACTAGCATGGCACCTTTCGGGGGCGGTGCGTCTCCGCCGCACATCTCATGCTGAAGACCTGTCTCGCGTCGTTCGGCCGGGCGGTGCTCGTTCTCGGTTTCGGCGCCGTGGCGGCCCCCGGGCCAGCCGGCGGACGGACCGTCGGCCGGGGCGGCGACGCCGGCCGAAGCGCCGGCCGACCACCGCGCCCTCCTCGACCGCTACTGCGTCACCTGCCACAACGAGGGCGTGGTGAACGGCGGGGGGCGGCCCGCGTCGCCGCTCGTGGGGCAGCTCCGCGCGGTGGGCCTGACCCTCGACACCCTCGACCTCGCCGACGTCGGCGGCCGCGCCGCCGAGTGGGAGAAGGTCGTCCGCAAGCTGCGGGGCGGCGTCATGCCCCCGGCTGGGAGGCCCCGGCCCGACGCCGCCGCCCTCGGCGGCTTCCTCGACTGGCTCGAGGGCGAGCTGGACGGCGCGTGGGCGGCCACCCGCGACCCCGGGCGGTCCGCGACGTTCCACCGCCTGAACCGCACCGAGTACCGCAACGCCGTGCGCGACCTGCTCGCGGTCGAGCTCGACGCCGACGACTTCCTCCCCGCCGACGACTCGAGCTTCGGCTTCGACAACATCGGCGGCATCCTCCGCATGTCGCAGGCGCTCATGGAGCGCTACCTCGCCGCCGCCCGCACCATCGCGCGGCTCGCGGTGGGCAGCCCGCCCCCGGCCATGTCCGCCGACACCTACGAGGCGGCTCAGGACCTGTCCCAGCACGCCCGGGTCGAGGCGCTGCCCTTCGGCACCCGCGGCGGCCTCTACATCGAGCACCCTCTTCCCGCAGGACGCGGGCTACGACTTCCGCATCCAGCTCACCGGCACGCGGCGGCTGCGCGAGGCCCACGACCTCGAGGTCACCGTCGACGGCGAGCCCGTCGAGGCGTTCACCCTCGGCCCGCCCCCCGACGGGGCGGCCGACAACCCCTACGCGCAGGCGTCGACCATCGACTTCCGCCTCGACGTGGCGGCCGGGCCCCGCGAGGTCGGGGTGACGTTCTACAAGCAGCCGTCGGCCCTCGTCGAGCAGGTCCGCGAGCCGTTCCCCAACCCGCGGGTGGCCGGGAACGCCGGCGGCCTCGCGGGCGCGCAGCCGTTCGTGCAGAGCGTCACCATCACCGGCCCGTACGACGCGGCCGGGGCCGCCGACACGCCGTCGCGCGACCGCATCTTCATGTGCCGGCCCGACGCGGCGGCCGGCGAACTTGCCGCCGGGACGGCCGCCGAGTCCGCCGCCGGGACGGCCGCCGAGTCCGCCGCCGGGACGGCCGCCGAGTCCGCCGCCGGGACGGCCGCCGCGGCCGGCGAGGCCGCGTGCGCGCGCGAGATCCTGTCCGGGCTCGCCCGCCGCGCCTACCGCCGCCCCGTGTCGGACGAAGAGCTGGCCGTGCTGCTCGACTTCTACGAGCAGGGCCGGGCCGCCGGCGGCTTCGAGGACGGGGTCGAGCTCGCCATCCGCCGGCTCCTCGTCAGCCCCGAGTTCCTCTACCGCATCGAGGCCGACCCCGCCGGCGCGGCCCCCGGCGCGCCGTACCCGGTCCCGGACCTCGATCTGGCGTCGCGGCTCTCGTTCTTCCTCTGGAGCAGCATCCCCGACGAAGAGCTTCTCGCGGCGGCCGAGGCCGGGCGCCTCCGCGACCCCGGCGAGCTCGAGCGGCAGGTGCGGCGCATGGTCGCCGACCCCCGCTCCGAGACCCTCACCACCAACTTCGCCGCGCAGTGGCTGCAGCTCCGCAACCTCGAGACCACGGTGCGGCCCGGCGACCCGTTCTCGGTCGCCTTCGACGAGTCGCTGCGCCAGAGCATGCTGCGCGAGACCCGGCTCTTCGTCGACAGCATCGTGCGCGACGACCGCAGCGTCGTCGACCTGCTCACCGCCGGCTACACGTTCCTCGACGAGCGGCTGGCCGAGCACTACGGCATTCCCGGGGTCACCGGCAGCCGCTTCCGCCGCGTCGACCTGCCCGCCGACAGCCCCCGGCGCGGCATTCTCGGGCACGGCAGCGTGCTCACCCTGACCTCGCACGCCATCCGCACCTCGCCGGTGCTGCGGGGCAAGTGGATTCTCGACAACCTGCTCGGCACGCCGCCGCCCGACCCGCCGCCCAACATCCCGGCCCTGAACGACCAGCGGACGCAGGCCAAGCGGCCCACGGTGCGGGCGCGGCTCGAGGCCCACCGCGCCAACCCCGCGTGCTCGGCGTGCCACGCCATGATCGACCCGACGGGGTTCGCCCTCGAGAACTTCGACGCCATCGGCCGGTGGCGCGTCGTCGACGAGTCGTTCAACCCCATCGACCCGTCCGGGGTGCTGCCCGACGGCCGCGCCTTCGACGGCGTCGCCGAGATGCGCGACGCCCTCGCCCGCGACCCCCGGCAGTTCGTGACCACCGTGACCGAGAAGCTCATGACCTATGCCCTCGGCCGCGGCCTCGAGCCTTACGACATGCCGACCCTGCGCCGCATCGTGCGCGAGGCGTCGGCCGACGGCTACCGGTTCCAGACCGTCGTCCTCGGCATCGTCACCAGTGACCCGTTCCTGATGAGGAGATCGCAGTCATGATCGTCACCCAGAAGTCGCTGTCCCGGCGCACCGTGCTGCGCGGCCTCGGGGCCACCGTCGCCCTGCCCCTGCTCGACGCCATGGTGCCCGCGCTCTCGGCGGCGGCCCGCGCGGTGACCGCCCCGGTGCCCCGGCTGGCGTTCTTCTACGTGCCGAACGGCATCCTCCCCAAGAGCTTCCACCCCGAGGGCGCCGGCGGGTCCGGCTTCGACCTCACCCCGGTACTGCAGCCACTCGCGCAGTACCGCGACCGGATGACCATCGTCACCGGGCTCAGCAACTCGGGCGTCGTCAGCCCCAACGAGGGCGGCGGCGTGCACACCCGCGCCCACGGCGGCTGGCTCAACGGCATCCTCCCCAAGCGCACCGAGGGGGCCGACATCCGCGCCGGCAAGACCATCGACCAGTACGCCGCCGACCAGCTCGGGGCCGACACCGCCCTGCGCTCGCTCGAGCTCACCACCGAGTCGAACTACCAGGTGGGCAACTGCGAGAACGGCTACAGTTGCGCCTACCGCAACTCGACGTCGTGGCTCACCCCCACGACGCCGCTGCCCCACGAGCGCGACCCCCCGCGTCGTCTTCCAGCGCCTCTTCGGCGACGGCGGCAGCGTCGAGGCCCGGCTCGCCCAGATGCGCACCGACCGCAGCATCCTCGACTCGGTCGGCGACAGCATCCACCGCCTCGAGAAGCGCGTCGGCCCGCAGGACCGCGCCACCGTCGGCGAGTACCTCCAGTCCATCCGCGAGATCGAGCGGCGCATCCAGCGCACCGAGGCCAACCAGGCCTCGACCCCGCTGCCCGCCGTCGACCAGCCCGCCGGCGTCCCCGACGACTACGAGGAGCACGTGGGCCTGCTGCACGACATGCTCGTCCTCGCGTTCCAGGCCGACGTCACCCGCGTGAGCTGCATGCAGATGGCCCGCGAGACGAGCGGCCGCACCTATCCCAACATCGGCGTCCCCGAGGCGCACCACACCGTCTCGCACCACCAGCAGGACCCGCACAACATCACGCAGTACACCAAGATCAGCCAGTACCAACTGCAGCTCTTCGCCCGGCTGGTCGAGAAGATGGCCGACGCCCCCGACGGCGACGGCACCCTCCTCGACCACGCCATCCTGCTGCACGGCGCCGGCATGGGCGACGGCGACCAGCACACCCCCTACAACCTGCCCATCACCCTCATGGGCGGCGGCTGCGGCCAGCTCGCCGGCAACCGCCACCTCGTCTACGACCTGCACACCCCGTTCATGAACCTCGGGCTCACCCTGCTCGAGAAGGTGGGGGTGAAGGTGGACCGCATCTCGGACAGCACCGGTCCGCTGACGGGGGTGTAGGGGTCGGCCGCCCGACTGGGCGGGGTCCGGCGACGGTCTCGCGTCGTGCGTCCTCCGATCGGGGGGCGCACGGCTTCGGGACGCGGGTGCTCCGCCCCGATGTCGAAGATACCGTTTGCCGCCGGCCGCTATCTCACGGTCGAGGCGGAGGACGGCTGTTCTCCGGGCGGTGGGGGAGGGGGCGGTTGCGGAGGCGGCGGGGGCGGCGGCGCCGGCATCGGCGGAAATCCGTCCGGTGGTCAGGCATGGAGCGCTACCCGGCTGGCCGCCTCGTGGCACCGCATCAGCACCCGGTTGTTGACTCTCGACTTCATGAGGGGGCGGGTGGCGATCACGGATCGCTCCTTCAGCGCTCTGAGCCGCTCCGCGGCGTTGTCGTCGGTCACCCTGTACGAGTCGATGTCGCGCCACAGCTCGCGATATTCGTTGAGGATGCGGCTGAATTCCTCTGCGGCGGTCGCGTAGGTCGCGGCCTGATCGTGAAACCGGACGATGACGGTCAGCGACGCCAGGACCACCGCGGCGAAGGCCAGGTAGGGCGCCGCGGCGGGCACCTGCGCCACCAGGGCGGTCCAGGCTGCGCTCGACATGACGAGCAGCAGCACGCGCACGGCGTCGTCGGCGCGCTTGTTCCAGGCCGCGCGGGAGAGGAAGTACCGGTGGCTCATGTCGGCGGCAAACATGGCGTTCCACACCAGTTCGCGGGTCGTCATCCCTCATCCTCCCACTACAGCACGGTACTACACGCCCGGTTCGACCGGCAAGAGCCGGTCGAAGGCGCGGCGGGGGGCGGCG
>CAXXTG010000287.1:0-4188 GCA_963666855.2 Vicinamibacterales bacterium | reverse complement strand
AGCATCGCGGCCGGCGGCAACCTCGGCGTGCAGTTGCTCGGTATCGTCTCCATCGGCGCGTTCGTGTTCGCGCTGTCCTGGCTGGTGTGGATGGCGCTGGAGAAGACCGTTGGGGTCCGGGTGTCGGACCGGGTCGAGCAGCTCGGCCAGGACGTGGCGGAACTCGGCATCGAGGCGTACCCCGAGTTCGTGCTCATGCCGGAGGACGACGAGGCGTGAGGCCGGGTCGAGCGGGGGAGGAGCGCGTCGATCCGACGGCGGCGAACGAACGGTGGCCGCGCCCCTTGCCGGGCACGCTGCGCCGGCCGCGGACGACTGGTGAGTCGAGTCGGGTGTGGACGTGCTAACGTAAGGTGGGGTGTCGGGATGGGATTCCCGTGGACGAGAGGCGGGGTGATGTGCGGCATGATCTTGGCTGTTTTTCTGGTCGCGGCGCCGGCCGGCGGGCAGGACGGGCCGGGGAAACAGCCTGACGCGGTTCAGTGGTTGGCGGATCAGTCCCGTCACGCCGTGTCTTGGGAAGAGCTTCGGACGCAGCTCGACGATCTCGGCGTCCATGTCACCCTGTCCGACGAGCGCGGGGGGCAACGAGGGGCGACGGTGATCTCCCTTTCCATGCAAATGACGACGCCGACATCCGAAGGCCGCGGGCTCCTTGGGCGGAAGTGGGACCGGCGGCATGTCGCGAACATCGATCTGCTTGAGATTGGCACCGATTTGTATCTTGTCCTGAGCGCGGAGGGATCGACTTCGCTGAAGGCGCCCTGGGGCGCTTGGCACGTCGAGGAAGAAGCGATACCGGATTTCTACACGGGACCCGGCGTCGGCGGCATGGTTCGCGGCAGGGTGAGTGTCGGACCGTGACCTACGACGCCAGGATCCGCGGCCGGATCGCCCTGATTTTCACCTCCGTCTTTGTCGGCATCTTGGTGTTCACGGTAGTCCTCCTTGTTCTTGGCTACATCGCCCCGGCTGACATGGGAACAATCCTGCAACAGTGCGTTCTATATCTCGGCCCCCTGATGGGGGCTATTTTCGGATACTACTTTCGGTCTCCGCCGGCATAGCAGCCCGTGGTGAAAGCCCCGCGTTGCATCGAGAGCGGCGAGGCGCCCGCCTGACAAGGCGTGAGGAGGGCGCATATTGGGCATATGTAAGCGACGAACAACGCAGTCAGGCGGGATGCATCGCCGCTCGAATGCAGCGGGGACTTTCGCCACGGGCTGATAGGTGCCGGCCATGCCCGGACAAACTCGGGCAGCGACGGTTTCGGGCGGCGCGATCGAACGAGCAGCCAAGGAGCAGCGGTCATGAGGAAGCAGAGGTTGGCGGCGGTGCTGGTGACGGCGGCGGTGGGACTGGCGGCGCTGCCGCCCGCGGCGGCGGGGCAGGCCCCCGAAGGGTGGACAGCGCCGCGGACGGCGGACGGGCATCCCGACCTGCAGGGCATCTGGGCGAACAACAGCGCCACCCCGATGGAGCGGCCCGAGCAGCTCGGCGACAAGGCGCGGCTGACCGACGAGGAGCTGGCCGATCTGACCGCCCGCATCCAGGCGTTCCGCGACGCCGAACAGGCCGGCGACCTCCTGGGCGACCGGCTGATCCAGCAGGCCCTGGGCAACGCCGAGTTCCAGGACTTCGACGTCGTCACCGGCAACTACAACGCGTTCTGGCTGGTCGAGCGGACGCTGGACAACCGCACGTCGCTCATCATCGACCCGCCGAACGGGCGCCGGCCGCCGCTGACCGAGGCGGCCCAGGAGCGCCGCCGGGCGGCGCAGGCCGGCGGCCTCGGGGCGACCGGCTCCGACGGCCCGGAGGACCGCACCCTCGGCGACCGCTGCCTGTTCTTCGGCGTGCCCAACATGGGGTCGGGCTACAACAGCTACACGCAGATCTTCCAGACCGGGGATCAGGTCGTGATGATCCAGGAGATGGGGCACCACGCGCGGACGATCCCGCTCGACGGGCGCCCGCACCTCCACGGGAACATCGCGCAGTGGGCGGGCAACTCGCGCGGGCGCTGGGAGGGCGACGCCCCTCGTGGTCGAGACGCGCAACTACGACGCGCGGACCCGCTACAGCGGCGCGTCGGCGGGGCTGGTCCTCGTCGAGCGGTTCGAGCGCATCGCCCCCGACGTGCTCCGGCACGAGATCACCCTGAACGACCCCGACACGTGGACGCGGCCGTGGACGGTGGAGCTGCTGCTCGACGGCACCGAGGACCCCATTTTCGAGTACGCCTGCCACGAGGGCAACTACGCCATGCCCGGCATCCTCGCCGGCGCCCGGGCGGAGGAGCGCGCGGCGGCGGAAGGCGGCCAGTAGGCGTTCGCGGCGGCCAAGCGGAGCCGGAGTAAGGAAGATCGGCGGCCGGCGGGGCCTTGGCGCGGCATCGCGGTGCCGGCCGTGCCGAGGGCTGGCCGGGCAGTGGCGGCGGTTTCCGGGCGGGCGGCGTGTGCCGGCCGCCCGGCCCGCGTACAGGCGCGGAGGTGTCTGATGAGGCTCTTGAGAGCGGGTGTTGCATGCGGGCTGGCGGCGCTGATGGCCGCCGTGGCGGGGACGGGAGCGCAGGAGCCGGCGGGCGTCGCGCTCGACGCCGACGACATCGGCGGCGTGGTCACGAGCGCGCAGGGGCCCGAGGCCGGGGTCTGGGTGATCGCCGAGACCCGCGATCTGCCCACGCCGTTCGCGCGCATCGTGGTGACCGACGACGAGGGCCGGTACGTGGTCCCCGACCTGCCCGAGGCCGACTACGAGGTCTTCGTGCGCGGCTACGGCCTGCTCGACGCCGAGCGGGTGGCGGGGGTGCGCGGGCAGCGGCTCGACCTTGCGGCTACCGTGGCCCCCGACCTCCGGTCCGCCGCGGCCGTCTATCCCCCCGCCTCGTGGCTCAGCCTGCTGGAGATTCCCGACGGCGACATCCCCGCGCTGCAGGTCGCGTCGACCGTCAAGTCGTGCCTGCAGTGCCACCCCCCTCGGCAACGAGGGCACGCGGCAGATACCCGCCCACCTCGATGACCTGCCCACCGACGAGGCGTGGCTGCAGCGGCTGAACAGTGAGCTCTTCGGCGGCAGCATGATGACCGGCATGTTCCGCGGGCTCGGGCCGCAGGCCGCGATGTTCGGCCGCTGGACCGACGCCATCGCCGCCGGTGCCTACCCCGAGCCGCCGCCGCGGCCGTCGGGGCTCGAGCGCAACGTCGTGATCACCGTCTGGGACTGGGCCACCCCCCAGGGCTCGCGCAGCGACTCGCAGGGCACCTACGCCTGGAACCCCACGCTGAACGCGGGCGGGCGCGTGTACGGCGTCCACCAGGAGGACACCATGCTGTCGTGGCTCGATCCCGCGACCCACGAGGTCGGCCGCATCGAGCTCGACGCCCAGGGGCTGCGCAGCATCGCCATGGACGGCGGGGGCCGGGTCTGGGCCACCGCCCGGCTCGATCCCGGCGATGCCCCGCCGGACTTCTGCGGCCCCGGGTCGGACAACCCGTACCTCGCCAACTTCCGCCCGTCCGGGAGCCCCAAGCAGGCCGTCGTCTACGACCCGCGCGACGGCTCGGTCGAGAAGATCCCCCACTGCCTCGCCGTCGACCACAACCACTTCACCGACGAGGACGACGCGCCCATCTACTTCGGCGTGAACGACGCGGTGGGGTGGCTCAGCACCGAGGTGTGGGACGAGGACCGGCGACGCCGAGGCGTCCCAGGGCTGGTGCCCCGCCGTGCTCGACACCAACGGGGACGGCGTCATCACCGAGTGGACCGAGCCCGACGAGCCCATCAGCCCCGGCCCTCGACCGCCGCATCGAGTTCGGCTGCTACTCCATCGGGTGTCGACACCAACGACGGCGGCCTGTGGTGCGCGGGCATCGGCGAGGACGACAACAAGCTCGTGCGCTTCGTGCGCGGTGACGACCCGCCGGCGAGCTGCATGGCCGAGGTCTTCGAGGGCGCCGGAGCTCGACGTGCCCATCTTCAAGAGCGGCGGGGTCGCGGTGGACGGCGACGGCATCGTCTGGCTCAACTGGCGGGGGACGGACCAGGTCACCAGCTTCGACCGCAGCCGCTGCGACGTCACCAGCGGGCCGACCGCCACCGGCCGCCACTGCCCCGAGGGCTGGGCCGTCCACCAGATGGAGCGCCCGACTCTGCAGGGCACGCCGTCGCCCATCCACGCCGAGA
>CAXXTG010000286.1:0-34315 GCA_963666855.2 Vicinamibacterales bacterium | reverse complement strand
CCTCGGCCGCGACGCGCCGGATGCAGTCGGCGGCGCCGGGGAACAGGGCCGCGCCCCGGCCGGACAGCGCCTCGAACCGTTCGCCCTTGACCCGGATCAGCCCGGCCAGCGTGTCCTCGTCGAGGGCCCAGCCCCGATCGCGCCACACGGTGCGGAAAACGTCGGCGTCGTGGAATCCCAGGTAGCGGTCGTAGTAGTCGGACGCGCGAGGTCGACGCCGTGCCCGGCGAGCGCGGCCTGGACGGCGCGCAGATGCAGCGGCTCGCTGTCGGCGATCACCCCGTCGAAGTCGAAGACGACGCCGCACAGCGCCGCGCCCCCGCCGCGGGCGGTCAAGGCGCGGAGGCCTCGTCCTCGGGGGGCGGCGGTATCACGCCGATGCCGAACCCGGTGTAGCCCGGCGCGAGGCGCTCGCCCGCCGGCACCGCCGCCGTCAGCCAGTTCTCGCGCGGCGGATAGGGGCAGTCGTACTCCTCGTTGTAGTAGCAGTAGGGGTTGTAGGCGCGGTTTGAAGTCGAGGTCGTAGAGGCCGCTGGCGGTGCGGGGCAGGTCCATGTAGCGGCCCCCCGCGTAGGTGTCGGCCTCGTTGGTCGGGTCCTTGAACATGATGAACAGCGAGTCGATCGACCGGACCGGGGCCTCGGCGAGAGCCGACAGCCGCATCGGCTCGCCGTTCAGGGCGAACTCGAGCACCCCCACGCGCTGCATGGGGCGGATGACCCCGGTCGAGGTCGGAATCTCGTAGATCGGCTGCTCGGGCGCCACCTCCAGGGCGGCGGGGGACCCGGTACGCGGCGTCCGGCTCGTAGTAGTGGAGCGGCAGAAGCTGTCCGCGGCGCTCGATGCGGATCGGCGAGTCGGGGGCCTCGCGGAAGAAGCGGTCCTTCAACTCGCGCGACTCCACGAGCTCGGTGAGCCAGAACGACTCGTCGGGGGGCGGCGCCGTGCACGCGGCGAGGGCCGCGAGCAGGATGCCGGCGGGGGCGGCGCGCGGGGTGCTTCTTGCCGTCATGCGCATTGCCTTCATCATGCGAACACATATCCTGCCCTGTCGACGAGGGCGTCCGCAAGCCGCCGCCGCAGGGCGACGGCGTTGACCGGGGCGACCCGCAGCAGCCGGCGCAGGCCCGCGAGGTGCATGCGCAGCGTGTCGCCCTCGGCCATCGCGGCGAGCGCGGCGCGGGCCGCGGTGCCGACGCGCTCCGCCGCCCCGTCCACCAGGACCCGGGCGGCGTCGGCCTGCAGGGCGGCGCCGCGCGGCGCGTCGGCCTCCGCCTGCAGGGCCCGGACGACCGCGCTCTCGGCCGCGTAGGCGTCGATGACGACGTCGGCGGCGCACGACAGCACCTCCTGCTCGTCGGTCAGCTTCCGCCCGTAGCGCTGCATGGCCAGGCCGAGCACCATCACCGCGGTCTTCTTGAACGCCGCGACCGCCGCGAGCTGCCCGCCGAGGGGCGCGTCGGCGGGGGCCGACAGCGCCGGCGGGCTCATCAGCTCGTCCTGCAGCCCCTTGGCGGCGGCGACGAGGGGGATGCCGCCCCCCTTCAGGGCGCGCCGGACCAGGGTGCCGGGAATCAGCAGGCGGTTGATCTCGTTGGTGCCCTCGAAGATGCGGTTCACCCGCGAGTCGCGGTAGTGGCGCTCGGCCGGGTAGTCCCGGACGAACCCGTTGCCGCCGTGGATCTGCACGTTCTCGTCGAGGACGTAGTGCAGCGTCTCGCTGCCCGCGACCTTGAGGATCGACGACTCGACGGCCAGCTCCTCCAGCGCCTCGCGCAGGGGGGCGGCATCGGCGGGGTCGTGGTCGGCGAGGGCCGCGTCGAGGAGGCCGGCGGTGCGGTAGATCATGCTGTCGACCGCGTAGGCCCGCGCCGCCATCTCCCCCAACTTGTGCTTGATGGCGCCGAAGCTGGCGATGGGAACACCGAACTGGCGCCGCTCGGCCGCGTAGCGCGCCGCCTCGCCGATCGCGAGGTGGGCGTTCCCGGCGGCCGACACCGCGAGCTTGAAGCGCCCGTAGTTCAGGGTGTTGAACGCGACCTTGTGCCCCTCGCCCACCTCGCCGAGGACGTTCCCGGCCGGCACGCGGACGTCCTGCAGGATGACCGGGGTGGTCGACGAGCCGTGCAGGCCCATCTTGCGCTCTTCCTTGCCGGTCGAGACCCCGGGCTGGGACCGCTCCACCAGGAACGCGGTGAAGTGCTCGCCGTCGACCTTGGCGAAGACGACGTAGAGGTCGGCGAACCCGCCGTTGGTGATCCACATCTTCTCGCCCGTCAGCGAGAAGCCGCCGTCGGCGTTCCGGACCGCCCGCGCCTTGGCCCCGAGCGCGTCCGACCCCGAGCCCGACTCGCTGAGGCAGTAGGCGCCGACCCACTCGCCGCTGACGAGCCGGCCCAGGTACGCCTCCTTCTGGGCCGGCGTGCCGAAGCAGTGCAGGGGCAGGACGGCGAGGCCGGTGTGGGCCCCGAACGTCGACCCGAACGACCCGCTGTGGCCGATGCGGGTGCCGACGACGACGGTCGACGCCTTGTCGAGGGCGAGGCCGCCGTACGCCTCGGGCACGTCGGTCCCCAGCAGCCCGAGGTCGCCGGCGCGGCGCACGAGGCGCCGGGCGAGGTCCCAGTCCTTGGTCTCGAGCCGGTCGTGGTTGGGCGCGATCTCGTTGTCGACGAACTCGGCCGCGGTCTGGTCGATCAGCCGGTGCTCGTCGCTCAGCCGCTCGGGGGTGAACACCGAGCCGGGCGCGGTCTCCTCCAGCAGCCAGGAGCCGCCGGTGACGCGGGAAGCCGTCGTCGCGACCGTCGTCATTGGAATCCCTCCCGGGCGCTACGCCGCGCGCTCGAAGATGCCCGCCGCGCCCATGCCGCCGCCCACGCACATGGTGACGAGGCCGTAGCGGCCCCCGCGGCGCTTCAACTCGTGGAGGAGCGACGTCGTCAGCTTGGCCCCGGTGCAGCCCAGCGGGTGGCCGAGGGCGATCGCCCCGCCGTTGACGTTCAGCTTGTCGGGGTCGATGGGCAGCTCGCGCAGGCACGCCAGCACCTGGGCCGCGAACGCCTCGTTCAGCTCGACGAGGTCGATGTCGTCGAGGGTGAGCCCGGCCCGCTTCAGCACCTTCCGGATCGCGGGCACCGGCCCGAGCCCGAACCGCTCGGGCTCGACCCCGGCGGTGGCGTAGGCCACGAACCGGGCGAGCGGCTCCAGGCCCGCCCTTTCGGCCCGCCCGCGCGAGGTGAGCACGACGGCGGCGGCGCCGTCGCTCAGTTGCGACGAGTTGCCGGCGGTCACCGAGCCCTTCACGTGGAACGCGGGCCGCAGGCCGCCGAGGACATCCAGCGAGGTGTCGCGGCGCGGCCCCTCGTCGGCGGTGAACGCGACGGTCCGCACCGTGGGGCCGCCGCCGTTGCCGTCGGCGGGCTCGGCGACCCGCACGTCGACGGGCACCAGCTCGTCGTCGAACCGGCCCGCGTCGAGGGCGGCCAACGCCCGTTGGTGGCTGCGCAGGGCGAAGGCGTCCTGCTCGCCGCGCGAGACCCGCGCCTCGCGGGCGTGGTTCTCGGCGACCAGCCCCGTCGAGAGGTAGACGTCGGGATAGTCCTTCATGAGGCCCGGGTTGGGGGCGACCTTGTGCCCGCCCATGGGGATGAGGCTCATCGACTCGGTGCCGCCGGCGACGACGGCGTCGGCCCCGCCCACCATGATGCGCTCGGCCCCGTAGGCGATGGCCTGGAGGCCCGACGAGCAGAACCGGTTGACGGTGATCGCCGACGCGCCGATGGGCACGCCGGCGCGGAGGCTGGCGATGCGGGCGACGTTCATGCCCTGCTCGGCCTCGGGCATCGCGCAGCCGAGGATGACATCCTCCACCTCGCCGGGCTCGATGCCGGGGGCCCGCTTCAGCGCCTCGGCGATCACCGCCGCCCCCAGCTCGTCGGGCCGGGTCGTGCGCAGCGTGCCCCGGGGCGCCTTGCCGACCGGGGTGCGAACCGCCGACACGATCACTGCATCAGTCACGGGCCTCTCCTTCGCGCCGCCGGCGCCTCTTGAAGATGAGACGGTGTCGGCTCCCGGCTAGTTTCTCAGCGCCTTCCCCGTCTTGAGGGTGTGGCGGATCCGGTCGAGGGTCTTCGCCTCGCCGCAGAGGCTCAGGAACGCCTCGCGCTCGAGGTCCAGCAGATGCTGCTCGGTCACCGCCGCGGCGTGGGGCAGGTCGCCCCCCGTCATGATGCGGGCCAGGGCCCGGCCGATCCGCGCGTCGTGATCGCTGATCGCGCCGCCGCGCCACGCGAGGTGCAAGCCCAGCTCGAGGGCGGCGCGGGCCTCCTCTCCGCCGACGGGAATCGCGGTGCGCGGCTCCGGGGCGCGGTAGCCGCCGCGGACGCGGTCGAGCGCCACCGCCTTCGCGTCGGCCATCAGCCGCTCGCGGTCCATGGTGACCCCGTCGACGTCGCGCAGGAACCCCAGCCGGCGGGCGTCGGCCGCGCTCGTCGACACCATGCCGAACCCGATGGTCTCGAACGCCCGCACCAGGCGGGGGAGCGGGTCGGTTCCCGGCAGCGTGGCGTCCATCGCGCGGACCGTCAGCTCCTTCGTGCCGCAGCCGGCGGGTATCAGCCCGACCCCGGCCTCGGCCTGCCCCATGTAGGTCTCGGCCGCCGCCTGCACGCGGTCGCCGTGGAGCACGATCTCCGAGCCGCCGCCGAGGGCGAGGCCGGCCGGCGCGACGACCACCGGAACCGGCGAGTACCGCAGTCCGATGACCGCCTGCTGGAAGCCGCGGACCATGAGGTCGATCTCGTCCCAGTTCCCCTCCTGGGCCTCCAGCAGCACGAGCATCAGGTTGGCACCGGCGCAGAAGTTCACGGCGTCGTTGCCGACCACCAGCCCCGCGAACCGCTCCGCCGCCTCGGCCACCCCCGCCGTCAGAAGCTGCACGGTGTCGCCGCCGATGGTGTTCATCTTCGAGTGGAACTCGACGGCGAGCACGCCGTCGCCGAGGTCGACGAGGCTCGCCCCGGCGTTCCCCTTGACGACGCCGCCGCGCCGCCGCGCCGCGGTCAGAATCTGCAGGTCCGGCGCGGCCGGCGGGAGGGGACCCGTGCGGACCCGCCGCGGCTTGTCCGACCGCGGGGCGAGCCCCGCCCACTCGCGGGCGGCGGGAGACAGGTCGGCGACGCCGTCGGGCGCGCAGGCGTCCAGCACCGCGTCGACGCCGACGGCGTCGAGCAGTTCGAAGGGGCCGAGCTCCCAGCCGAAACCCCACCGCAGGGCGCGGTCCACGTCGTCGGGCGAATGCGCGACCTCGGCCGCGACCTCCGCGCTGTACAGCAGGGTGCGCCCCAGGGTCGCCCGCAGGAACTCGCCCACGCGGTCGCGCCCGAGGAACAGGGTGCGGACGCGCTCGGCGGGGTCGTCGATGGCGCGGGCCGCCTCGAGGGCCCCCAGCGCCGCCGGCTGCCGCGGCCGGTAGGCCATCGTGGCGGGGTCTAGGGTGAGGATGTCGCTGCCCCCGGCGCCGCGCTCCTTGCGGTAGAAGCCCCGCCCCGCCTTCTCGCCGATCCACCCGCGCGCGACGAGGTCGCCGACGAGCGGGGGCAGCTCGAACGCCTGCCGCTCGTCGGGCCGCTCGAGCCTGGCCACGAGGTCGGCACCGACGTGGGCGAGGATGTCGATGCCCGCGATGTCCATGGTGCGGAACGTCGCGCTCTTCGGCCGCCCGATGGCGGGGCCGGTGATGGCGTCGATCTCCTCGATGGTGTAGCCGCCCTCCGCGAGCTGGGCGAGGGCCGCCGCGACCCCGTGCAGGCCGATGCGGTTGCCGATGAAGCCGGGGGCGTCGCGGGCGACGACCACCCCCCGCCCGAGCTGCCCGTTGACGAAGGACGACACGGCGGCGACGGCCGCGGGGTCGGTGTCGGCGGTCGGGATGACCTCGACGAGGCGGAGGTAGCGGGGGGGGTTGAAGAAGTGGGTGCCCAGCCACCGCCGGCGGAACTCGGGGCCGCGTCCTTCGGCGATGGCCGCGATGGGGATGCCCGAGGTGTTCGAACTGACGACGGCGCCGGCCCCCAGGCACGCCTCCACCCGGTCGAGCAGGGCCCGCTTGGCGTCGATGCGCTCGACGACGGCCTCGACGACCCAGTCGCACCCGCCGACGGCCGGCAGGTCGGCGTCGAACCCGCCGAGGCGGATGCGCGACCGGACGTCCTTCGTGAAGAACGGGTCGGGCTTCAGGGCGGCGGCGTGCTTCAGCCCCCGCGCCGCGGTGTCGGCGTCGAGATCGAGCAGCAGCACCGGCCAGCCCGCGTTGGCGACCTGGGCCGCGATCTGGGCCCCCATGGTGCCGGCCCCGAGCACCGCGACGGAGCGGATGGTCTGCATCCTATGGCAACTGGCTGAGCACGGCCTGCGCCTGCGCCCCCTCGGGCGAGTTCGGGTCGAGCTCGACGGCCCGCGCGAAATGGGCCTTGGCGCCCTCGATGTCGCCCTGGTTCAGCCTCACCAGTCCAAGCTGGAACACCGGCAGCACCCAATTCGGATCGGCCGCCGTCGCCCGCTCGAACCACTCGGCGGCCTGGTCCGTCTCGCCGCGCGCGAACGCGGCGGTGCCCTGGTTGTAGTAGTCCTCGCGGGCGGCGGCCCCGCTGTTGATCAGGGCCTGCACGGCGTCGGGGTCGCCCATCTGCGCCCGCAGCCGGGCGATCTGGGTGTCGATCTGCGAACGCATCTGCGGGGCCGCCGCCGCGGCCGCCTCGTACGACTCGATGGCCTCGTCGAACCGTCCGAGCTGCGCCTGGGCCGTGCCGATGTCCAAGTACAGCCCCGCTATCGTCGGAAACCGCTGCTGCAGCGACTGCGCGCCGCTGAGGGCGGTCTCCCAGTCGCCGCGGTCGCGCGCCTCGTCGAGCGCGTCCAGCTCGGCCTGGATGCCGTCGAGGAACGCGTTCCGCTCGGCCCGGTTCATCCCGTCCAGCAGCGACTGGTCCATCTCGGCCATCAGGGGATGGGGAATGGCCTCGAGCGCGATGTTGACCGGCGCGTTGCGGCCGAACCGGACGGTCACGGTGCCGGGCGCGGCCTGGTAGCCCTCGGCCTCGACGGTGAGGTTCCAGGTTCCGCTGGGGAGGCCGAGCAGCGTGTACTCGCCGCTGTCGCTCGTGGTTTCGTCGCGGGGATCGTCCGGCTCGGCGTTGCCCAACGGGGCGTGGCCGTCGAGGCGGACGACGGCGCCAGGGACGGGATCGCCGGTCTCGGCGTCGGTGACCCGGCCGAACAGGATGCCGCCCTGGGCGAAGGCGCTGGGCACGAGCAGGGCCGTGGCCAGGATGACGGCGAGCGACGAGAAGATCTTGGTGCGCATGTGAAGTAGCTCCTGAGATAGAACGAAACCGCCCGCGGCGGACGCCCGCCGCCTACTGCCCCCCGTCGAGCGCGCTGATGGCGGCCAGCGCCTGCGGGTTCGCGGGATCCGCGGCCAGCGCGCTGCGATAGGCCGCGAGGGCGCGCTCCGGCTCGCGCTTCGCCCGCCACGCGTGGCCGATCGACAGGTTGACGCTGGTCAGGGACGGGGCCATCGCCAGGATGTCGCGGTAGGCGTCGATGGCGCCGTCGTAGTTGCCCCCGTCGAAGAGACGCTCGGCGCCCCGGAGCCGCGCGAGGATGTCGGCCGACTTCACCCCGGCGAGCACGCCGACGGGGGGCGCCAACGGGTTGAACGGATCGGGATCGAGGTTGAACTCGACCCGCGCCGGCTCGCCGGAACGCCGTACGGCGGAGTAGCCCTGCTCCTCCCGATAGCCGTCGGCCTGGACGACGAAAAGCCAATCGCCGCCCGCGAGGCCGATGAACGTGAAGCGGCCGGCGTTGTTGGTCGTGATGGTCCGGGTCTGCGAGGTCTCCAGGCTCTCGGCGATCACCCGCGCGCCGGCCACCCCGTTCCCCGCGTCGTCCCTGACGATGCCGCGCACGCCGCCCTGCGCCGCCGCGGTCGAGGCCAAGCCTCCGAGCAGCAGGAGAACCAGGAGGGTGCGCAACGGGAACGGATGTCGGTTGACGATCATGAGAGACTCCCCGTCTGTCGGCTCCAGCGTTAGGGCCACTCAGTATAATCCAAAACCGGTGCCCGGCCATTCCCTCCGCCCCCGCCGCCCGCCCGCGCTTCGAGGCCGTCTCCGTCTGTACGGCGCGGCGTGCCTGTGGCTCGCCCTGCACGCCGGGCCGGCTGCCGCCGCCGTCGACCCCGCCCGCCTCGCGCTCGTCGACGCCGTGGTCGAGCAGGCCATCCGCGACGGGCGCCTCCCCGGCGCGGTGGTCCTCGTGGGGCACGAGGGCGGGATCGTGTACGAGCGGGCCTTCGGCTCGCGGTCGCTCACCGCGGATCCGCCCGAACCGATGACCGTCGACACCGTCTTCGACCTCGCGTCCCTGACCAAGGTCGTCGCGACGACCACCAGCGTGATGATGCTCGTCGAGGAAGGGCGTCTGCGGCTGCGCGACCGCGTCGCCGACCACGTGCCGGGGTTCGGCGGCCAGGGGCGCGGGGCGGTCACCATCGCCCACCTGCTGACCCACACCTCCGGCCTCGCGCCCGACCTGCCGCTGGAGGAGTCCTTCGAGGGGGCCGGGACCGCCATCGCCCGCACCGTCGCCCTGCCCCCGGCCGCGGCCCCCGGCGAGCGCTTCATCTACAGCGACCTGAACTTCATGCTGCTCGGCGACATCGTCGGGCGGGTCAGCGGGCTGAGCCCCGACCGGTTCGCGCGGGAACGCATTTTCGGCCCGCTGGGGATGGCCGACACCGGCTTCAACCCCCCGGCGGCCCTCGCGCCCCGGATCGCCCCGACCGAGGCGTGCGCGCCCCTGGCGTGGCCCTGCGGGGGTCCCGGCGCGACCATGCTGCGGGGGCGGGTGCACGACCCCACGGCGCGGCGCATGGGCGGGGTGGCCGGCCACGCCGGGCTCTTCAGCACCGCCCGCGACCTCGCGCGCTTCTGCGCGATGCTGCTCGGCGGCGGCGCCCGCGACGGGGTCCGCCTGCTGGCCCCCCTCACGGTGGACCGGATGACCCGGGTCTCCACCCCGCCGCGCCTGGCCGACCGGCGGGGGCTGGGGTGGGACATCGACTCGCGGTACTCGTCGAACCGCGGCGACCTGTTCCCCGTCGGCTCCTACGGCCATACCGGCTTCACCGGGACGTCGCTCTGGATCGACCCGGCGTCGGACACCTTCGTGGTCTTCCTGTCGAACCGCGTGCACCCCGCGGGCGGGGGCGACGTGACGGCCCTGCGCGGCCGGGTCGCGACGGTGGTCGCCTCGGCCCTGCGCGACGCCCCCGCGCCGGCCCGCGGTCCGGTGTGGACCGGCGTCGACGTGCTGCGCGAGGAGGGCTTCCGGCGGCTGGCCGGGCGGCGGGTCGGTCTGCTGACGAACCGGACGGGCCGCGCGCGGGACGGCGCGTCGACCATCGACCTCCTCGCCGAGGCCCCCGGGGTCGAGCTGGCGGCGCTGTTCAGTCCCGAGCACGGCATCCGCGGCGAGCTGGACGGGCCGGTCCCGTCGGGCCGGGACGCCGCCACCGGGCTCCCCATCCACTCCCTCTACGGAGAGACGCGCCGCCCGACGGAAGCGATGCTGCGGGACCTCGACACGGTGGTCGTCGATCTGCAGGACGCCGGGGCCCGCTTCTATACCTACGCCGCCACCGTGGCCTACGTCCTCGAAGCGGCCGCGCGGCGCGGGCTGCGGGTGGTGGTGCTCGATCGGCCCAACCCCATCGGGGGCGCCGCCGTCGAGGGGCCGCGCCTCGACGCGGAGTCGCTGGGGTTCACCGGCTACTTCCCGTCGCCGGTGCGGCACGGCCTGACCCTGGGCGAGCTGGCGCGGCTGTTCAACCGCGAGCGGGAGATCGGGGCGGACCTGGAGGTGGTGCCCATGCGGGGCTGGACCCGCGCCCACTGGTTCGACGAGACCGGCCTGACGTGGGTCGACCCGTCGCCGAACCTGCGCAACCTGCATCAGGCGGCGCTCTATCCCGGCATCGGCGCCGTCGAGGGCGCCAACCTGTCGGTCGGACGCGGCACCGACACCCCGTTCGAGCAGATCGGCGCCCCGTGGATCGACGGCCCCGCCCTCGCCCGCGAGCTGAACCGCGCCGGCCTGCCCGGCCTGCGCGTCTACCCGGTCTCGTTCACCCCCGACGGCAGCCGGTTCGCCGGCGAGCTGTGCCACGGGGTCTTCTTCGTCGTCACCGACCGCGACGCCCTGCGGCCCGTGCGGCTCGGCCTCGAGGTGGCGGCGGCCCTCCACAAGCTGCACCGCGACGCGTTCGACCTCGACGCGGTCGCGCGCCTGTTCGGGTCGCGGGCGATGGTGGACCGCATCCGCGCCGGCGACCCCGCGTGGGCGATCGCCGCCGGCTGGGACGACGGCGCCGCCGCGTGGCGGCGTCTCGCGGCGCCCTACCTCCTCTACGAATGACGGCCGGCGGCCACGCGGCACGGGCGATCGGCCCGCGGGCGGACGCCGTGGACGGGGAGCCCGGAACGGCGTCCGCCGCGGGCGCCGGCGGCCGGCGCCGGGCGGCGGGCGCGGCGATCGCGGCGATGCTGCTGCTCGCCGTCGCCGGCACCGTCCGGACCGACGTGCCGGCGTGGGCCGCGGCGGCGCCGGCGTGGGCCGCCCTGGCCCTGCTCTGGCCGGGGCTCGGCCGGCAGCAGCACGTGCAGGCGCTGGCGTTCATGGGCGTCGGCGCGGCGGCCATGGTCTGGGCCGCAGGCCGCGGCACACCGCCGGACTTCGAGCGCCTGCTCGCGCAGAACCAGCCGATCCTGTCGATGCTGGCCGCGGTCACGGCGCTCCGCCTCCTGAACCCGCCTGCGCGCCCCGGCGAGCCCGAGCTGCCGCGCGGCGTGGGCGCCTACCTGCGCAGCATGCTCGGCGTCCACGCCTTCGGCGCCGTCATCAACGTCTCGGCGGTGGTCATCATGGCCGACCGGCTGGCGCGCGTGCGGCCCCTCGATCCGAACCAGGCGCAGTTGCTCAGCCGGTCGTTCAGCGCCGTCGCCTTCCACTCGCCGTTCATCGGCGGCGTCGCCCTCGCCCTGGCCTACACCCCGGGATCGAACCCGCTGGTGCTGATGGCGTTCGGTGTTCCGCTGGCGCTGGCGGCGTTCGCGCTGCTGTCCTGGTACGCGTGCAGCGGCCGGTGCGAGTACATCGAGGACTTCCGCGGCTACCCCGTCCACCCCGAGGATCTGCGGGTGCCGCTGGTCCTCGGCGCGGCGGTCCTCACCGCCGCCGCCCTGACGTCCGGCTACTCGGTGCTGTCGCTGATCACCCTGCTCGCGCCGCTCGTCGTGGCCATCGCGCTGCTCCGGCGCGGCGGCGTGCGGGGATTGCGGGCGGCCGCGGACGACTACGTTCGCACCCGCGCCCCCGAGATGGGCGGCGAGCTGGCGTTGTTCCTCGGCGCCGGGGTCATGGCCGCGGGCCTCGTGTCGGCCTCGGCGGCGGCCGGCGGCTGGATGTTCTTCGACCGTCTGGACGCCTTCCACGCGAGCCTGCTGGTGCTCGCCTGCATCGTGACGTCGGCCGCCTGCATCCATCCCGTCGTGATCGTCGGCGTCGTGGCGCCGCTGGTGGAGCGGATCGACCTCGACCCCACGTTCCTCGCCGTGGCGCTGGCGATGGGCTGGGGCCTGGGGTGCGCGGTGAACCCCATGTCGGGCGTCAACGTGGTCCTTTCCAGCCGGTACGGCGTCGGCAACTGGCGGTTGGCGCGGCGCAACCTCCCGTTCGGCGGAGCCCTGTACGCGGTCGCGGTCGGCCTGCTCTACCTCTACCAAGCCGTGCGCCTGTGAGGAAGCCGCACCGCGCGGGCGGGACCGTTCGGGCTCGGCGGAAAAGGCCCGACGGCGGTCAGGCCGGGTAGAGGTGGTAGAGCATCCAGTACACCGCGACGCCGGTCACCGAGACGTAGAGCCAGATGGGCAGGGTCCACCGGGCGAGGGCGGCGTGGCGGGCGTCGTCGCGGCGCAGGCCGCGGCGCAGGGTGACGATGGCCAGGGGCAGGATCGCGGCGGCGAGGACGATGTGGGAGATGAGGATCGCGAAGTACGCGACCCGGACCGCCCCCTCCCCGGTGAACGGACGCGACCCGACCTGCGCGTGATAGACGAGGTACGAGACCAGGAACAGCGCCGAGGTCGCGAACGCGGCCAGCATGCAGCGCCGGTGGAGGTCGATGCGGCCCCGCCGGATGCACGCGTAGCCGGCCGCCAGCAAGGCGGCGGCGATGCTGTTCAGGGCGGCGTTGACGGCGGGAAGCTGGGTGACCTCGAACATGGGCTCGGGCTCGGCGCGCCCCGGCGCGGCGACGCCGGTCAGGCCGGGTCGGCCAGCAGCAGCATCCAGACGAGCGGCAGGTACACGAGCGTGGCGCGGAACAGGACCCGCGCCCGCTCGGAAGACCGGTGAGCGGCGAAGCGGCACGCGAGGGCGAGCAGGCCCACCCCGAGGAGGCCCGCGCCCAACGCGTATCCGGTTCCCGCCACCCCCAGCCAGGCGGGAAGCAGGCTGACCGGCACCAACAGGACGCTGTAGGCGACGAGATGCCGCGCGGTGCGACGGCCGGCGGCGTCGACGACCGCGAGCAGCGGCAGCCCCGCCCTCCCGAAGTCGTCGCGGTACATCCAGGCCAGCGCCAGGAAGTGCGGCAACTGCCAGACGAAGAGCAGGGCGAAGAGCGACCACGCCCCGGCCGACAACGGCCGCGCCGCCGCCCAGCCGATGACGACCGGCAGCGCGCCGGGCACCGCCCCGACGAGGACCGCCCAGTGGGTCCTGCGCTTCAGCGGGGTGTAGACGGCGGCATAGCTGACGAGCGTGGCGAGGGCGAGGCACGCGGCCAGGAGGTTGGCCCCCGCCGCGATCTGCACGAGGCCGGCCAGCGCCAGCGCCAGCGCGAACGCCGCCGACTCCCCCGGCTGCAGCCGCCCCGCGGCCAGCGGGCGCTCCCGGGTCCGGGGCATCCGCTCGTCGAGGTCGCGCTCGGCGATCTGGTTGAGCGCGGCGGCCCCCCCGGCCACCAGGGCCGCGCCGATCGTCGTGTGAGCCAGTACCGCCCCGTCAACGCCGCCGCGCGCGGCCAGATAGCCCACGCCCGCCGTCGCCACGACCAGCGAGTTCAGGCGCGGCTTGGTGAGGGTGACGAAGTCCGTGAACCGGTTGCCCGCGACGGCGGCGTCCGTGCCCGCCGCCTGCCTCGCTCGCAGCATGCGGTCGCTCTGGTGTCGGTCGGCCCCGGGGGGTCCGCGCCATGGAAAGGCGCGGACCCCCGGACCGAAAATGGGAGAGATGCCCGTGAAGCCGACCTGACGGACCGTCGGGCTACGACACCGAGAAGGTGAACGACACCTCGGCGGTCCCGCCGGTGGTGACGGTCACGTTCTGGGTCTGGGTGCCGAGCGCCTCGTGCCACGCCTCGATGACGTAGTCGCCCGGCGGCAGCGCGCTGATGTCGAACATGCCGTCCTCGCCGGTGACCGCGAAGAACGGATGGTCCAGCACCCCGATGTACGAGTTCATCCAGCCGTGGACGTCGCACCGCATCGGCACCATGACCTCGACGTTGTCGAACGTCCGCTCGAACTGCATGCCCTGAATCGGCTGCCCCATGTTGAACTCCGCGTTCACCGCGGGGATCGCGTGGATGTTGTGCAGGGTCGGGTCGCTGTTGATGATGTTCAGGGTCTGGCCGACCTGGATGCCCAGCACGTGCGGGATGTAGCGGCACCCCTCCTGGTTCAGGGTCACGACCTCGCCCGGCGTCGGGAAGGTCATGCCGCCGAGGCCTTCGCGCACGTACACGAACACGTTGCCGAGATGGCCGTCGCTGCCGACGTAGGTGCTCGACTGCGTGTCGGTCGCGGCCATCACGCAGTTCGGGTCCGAGTTCATCATCAGCTCCTCCGGCGCCGGGAGCTCGCCGTCCACCATCACCATGCCGGAGACGTTGCCCGCCGTCGACGGGTCGAAGGCCGGCGCCGCCGGCTCCGCGACCGCCGCCGGGGCGTCCTCGCCGCCGCCGCCGCATGCCGCCGCGGCGGCGACGGCGAGAACGGACAGAATCGACCACAGTTTCCGCTGCTGCATTGCCTTCACTCCTGCGAACCCCTCGTGTGATTTGCGACTGAAGCGGGCCGCATCCGCGCGCCCGATCCGGGAAAACAACGGGAAGAATGCTCCGTGCCGAGGCGCTCGGCACACGTACCGCGGGCACCTCCGAAGCGCCTATTTTGTATCACAGGCGACCGGCCGCCGCAAACCGGCGGCGGGTCGGAGGACGGGCCGCGGCGCGCCGGACCCGAGGCGGAGGCTCCCACCGGCGGCCGGGCGCCGGACCCGCGCCGCCGCAAACCGGCGGCGCGCCCGGTCAGGAGGCGTCGCGCAGCTTGCGGGTCAACCGATCCTCGATCCAGTGCGGGTCCCACCATTCGACCGGGGTGACCGGCTCGCCGTGCAGGAGCATCGTGAAGTGCAGGTGGTCGCCGCCGGCGAGGCCGGTCATGCCGCTCCGTCCGAGCTCGTCGCCGAGGGCCACGGCGTCGCCCTCGGCGACGGAGATCGACGACAGGTGCGCGTAGAGCGACTGCAGCCCGAGGCCGTGGTCGACGATCACGCAGTTGCCGTAGATGCCGAGATAATCGGCCCAGATGACCCGGCCCGCGTTCGCGGCCAGGATAGGCACGTTGGCGGTCACCGACAGGTCGAAGCCGAGGTGCACCTGCTGGTCCACCTCGCGTCCCTCGTACACGTAGGTGCGGTGGTCGCCGAAGCCCGACTCGACCTGCGAGTTGGCGAGCTGCCGGAACGGCTCGGTCCAGAGCCGCTCGTCGGCGGTGTCGGCCGCCAGCTCGCGGATGCGCTCGGCGTTGAGGCGCCGGAGCGGGCCGTTGACGGCGAGATACTGCTCCAGGAGCCCGGCGTCGGGCGGCAGGGGGAGCGAGGCGAACTCCGGGCTCCGGGCCACGATGTCAGGCACCACCCGGGCCAGGAACCGGTCGCCGACGGTCAGCCGCGAACGCCGGAACCGGCGCGGGAAGACGCGGTGGTCGAACTCCGCCTCGGTCTCGTTGCCGGCCCCGTCCCGGGCGTACAGGCGGATCCGCGCATCGAGCTCCTGCTCGTGAAGCAGCGCGAAGAACGCCACCCGCAGGGTCTCGTCGGGGCTGTCCACCCCCGCCGCCGACGCGGGCCAGCCGCGGTACGAGCGGTCCCCGACCCGGACCCCGGACTCGGCGTCGGGCGGATTGACGCGGTAGACCGCCAGCTCGGCCCCGCCGTGGTTCACGAAGTGGAACGTCGACGCGATGGACACCCGCGGCGGGGTGAACCGCGCCTCGACGTCGAGGCGGGCGGCGGCGGTGCGCTCGCGCAGGCCGAACAGCCGCGCGTGGGTCGCTTCGACGACGATCGTCGCCGGACCCTCCGCGAGCTCTCGGTACGCGTCGCGCGTCAGGGTGCGGCTGATGCGGATGCGGGTGGCCGTCTCCTGCGTGATCCGGGAGTCGTCGGGCGCCGCCAAGGAGAAGATCGGCACGGTGACCCCGTCCTGCTCGATGACCGCGGTGACCGCGGTGAGCTCGGCGTCGCCGGGATCGACGCTGGCCGAGAACTCGACCTGCCGGCCGATGAAGCGGGCGGGCTCGTGAATCTCCACGGCCGGCCCGGGGCCGCGGCCCGCCCCCACGTAGATCCCGGCGCCGAGGGCGGCGGCCGCGAGGAGGACGAGGGCGGCGACAAGGCGGACCACGGAGGCATTATAGGATCGTTGACCAGTCTGCGCACTGCACGGAAGAGCTGTCCTCCGGCCGCCCGTGGTACGATGCCGGGCGGATGGAGCCCGCCATGGCGACCCTGATTGCTCCGGTTCCGCCATCGCGCGCCTCCGCGGCGGGCGTGCAGGTCAACGACAACCCCGGCGTGCGCCTCGATCTCGACAACGAACCGCAGCCGGATGGGCCGGCGGAACAGGAAGCCGCGGCCGGGCGCGGCCGGGGCCGGCCCGCGGCCGTGACGGCGGCGATCCTGGCGTTCGTGGCCGTGGCGGTCCTGTCGTCCTGCGCGGGTCCGGGCGTCCCGCGGGCCGACAGCGTGCGCGTGTCGGCCGCGGTCAGCCTGACCGAGCCGCTGCGGCGGGTGGCCCGCGGCTTCGAACGGGACACCGGCGCCGCGGTCGAGCTGAACTTGGCCGGCTCCAGCACCCTGGCCGCGCAGATCCTGGCCGGGGCGCCCGTCGACGTGTTCGTCAGCGCCGACGAGCGGCAGCTCGACCGGGTGGCGGCGGAATCGCTGATCGACGCGGAGACGCGGGTCGTGCTGCTGTCCAACCGCCTCGCGGTGGTCGCGCCGGCCGGCGCTTCCGCGGCCCCGCGCGACGCGGCGGGGCTGTGCGACCCGGCGTTCCGGCGCATCGCCGTCGGAGACCCGGCCGGCGTGCCCGCGGGCGTCTACGCGCGCAGTTACCTGGCGTCGCTCGGCCTCTGGGACGCGCTGGCCCCCCGCCTGGTCCCGACCCGCAGCGTGCGGGCGGCGCTGGCCGTGGTCGCGGCGGGCGACGCCGACGCCGGCATCGTCTACCGCACCGACGCGCGCTCGTCCGGCGACGTCGCGGTCGCGTTCGAGGTGCCGGCCGGCGAGGGGCCGGCCATCGCCTATCCGGCCGCGGTTCTGGCCGACGCCCCGAACCCGGCGGGCGCGGCACGCTTCCTCGCCCATCTCCAGAGCGGCGCCGCTCGCGACGCGTTCAGGCAGGCCGGCTTCATCGTGCCCGAGCACCGGCCCGCCGCCCACCCCGCGACACCATGAACGACGTTCTCTCCGCCGTCCTGTTCACCGCGGCCGGCGGGAGCGGTCATCGACGACGACGAGGCGGCCGGTCCATGAACGACACGCCCTCGGCCGCCCCGTTCGCCACGGCCGAACGGGCGGCCATGGCCGGCGAGGCGGCCGGCCCATGAACGAGGTCCTCTCCGTCGCGCTCTTCACCGTGAGCATGGCCGTCCTCGCCACCGCCGTCATGCTGCCCCCGGGCCTAGCCGTCGCGTGGGTGCTGGCCCGCCGCCGCTTCCCCGGGCACGCGGTGCTGGAGACCCTGGTGTCGCTGCCCCTGGTGCTGCCGCCGGTGGCGACGGGGCTGATCCTCATCGCCGTCCTGGGGCGGCGCGGCGTGCTCGGCGGGCTGCTCGAACGGATGGGCCTCGAGGTGATGTTCACGTGGCGGGCGGTGGTGGTGGCGATGGCGGTGATGGGCCTGCCGCTGCTGGTGCGCTCGGCGCGGGCGGGGTTCGAGCAGGTGGACCGGCGCTACGAGCAGATCGCGGCGACGCTGGGGGCGCGGCCGGCGCGCGTCTTCTTCACGGTGAGCCTGCCCCTGGCCCGGCGCGGAGTTCTCGCGGGGGCGCTGCTGGGGTTCTCGCGGGCGCTCGGCGAGTTCGGCGCGACGATCATGGTGGCCGGCGCCCTGCCGGGCACGCGGACTATCGCGGTGTCCATCTACACCTACACCGAGACCGGCCGGGACGCCGCCGCCGCGGTGATGCTGGCGGTGTCGGCGGCCATCGCCTTCGGCGCCCTGCTGGCGTCTAACCGGCTGGTCGCGCACCGAGCTGTCTGACGTCGGTACCGCCATGACCGGAACGCCTGCCGACGATGCCGCGGCGCACCGGCCGAATGCTCGGTTCCCGCCCGCCCCGCACGGACCCGCGACGCCCGGCGAGCCCCCGCGCGGCGCGGGCGCGGCCGGCCCCATCACCCTCGACTTCACCCTGCGCCAGGGCGGCTTCGTGGTCGAGATGCGCGAGCGCATCGACGCGCGGGTCGTCGCCCTGTTCGGCCCGTCGGGGGCCGGCAAGACGACGGTGCTGGAGTCCATCGCCGGGCTGCGCCGGCCGCGGCGCGGGGTCATCCGCATCGGGGAGCGGACCCTCTTCGACGCCGGGGCCGGCATCGACATGCCCTGCCACCGCCGGCGCGTCGGCTACGTGCCCCAGGACCTCGCCCTCTTCCCCCACATGAACGTGCGCCGCAACATCCTCTACGGCGTGGGGGCGGGGCCGGGCGGCGGGTTCGACCACGTCATCGCCCTCCTCGAGCTCGGCCCCCTGCTCGACCGCGGGGTCGCCGGCCTCTCCGGCGGCGAGCGCCAGCGCGTCGCCCTCGCCCGCGCCCTCGCCGCGTCGCCGGCGCTCCTGCTGCTCGACGAGCCCCTCGCCGCCCTCGACGCCTCGCTGCGTTCGCGCATCCTCCCCTACCTGGAGCGCATCCGCGACGAGCTGTCGACCCCCATGCTCTACGTGTCCCACGCCGAGGCCGAGGTCCGCGCCCTCGCCGACTGGGTGGTCGTGCTCGACGCCGGCCGAGTCGTACGCTCCGGGGCCGGGTTGTGACGAGTTCAACGTGTAAACAGCATTGAAGTGACGCAAAAAGGTCCTGCAAGCTCTGTACTTATCTTCGTGGATCTCGCCGGGGTGACTCAAATGATTGGTCGCAATAGCAGTCACCAGGACGGCTCTCTCATGTCCTTCAAAGTCAGCCATTTCGAAGAGAGCATCGTAGGAAAATCCGCCATCCAGCGCTAAACTGAAACCATTGCCGAGCAGTACATTGGGTCTTGTGCCGGCGCGATCGAGCGCCTCGCGAAAGTCGATCAAGGCCATACCGGGTGCACTGGACGGTGTCAAGTCCGGGCGCAACGGCCGGGATGCGAATGCGAGGGGTGACGCGTTGTCTGGAAGGTTGCGCCGACGAGGGGGATGGGAAGGGGGATGGGAGCGCTCAACCACGGTAGCGGCGCGACCCGCCGTCGCGGTGCCAGAGCCGTAGCATGAGGCGTCGGCGCTCCGGATCGTCGACGTAGGCCGTCCGGCCGTGGCCGCACCAGCGGTTGTTCACGAACTGCAGCTCGCCCGGCCGGAGGGTGAACTCGCAGCACAGGTCCGGGTCCTGCACCACGCGGGTCATCGTCTCGAACGCGGCGCGCGTCACCTCGTCCATCTCGACCCCCGCCGTTTCGTAGCCGGCCGGGATCGTGAAGTGGGTGTACCGGCACCGCAGGTCGGGCCGCAGCTCGAAGACGGGGAAGAACACGGTCTGCGACTCGTCCGGCCAGAAGTCGCCCTGGCGGTCCTGGTGGAAGGGAAGGTAGAGGCGCTCGAGCAGGCTGGCGTGCTCCGCGAGCAGGACGTTGTGGACGGAGCAGAAGCTCACGAAGCGGCTCGCCCCGCCTTCCTTGGCGGCGCGGAGGCAGAGCAGGCTCACGTGGTCGGGCGGCGCATGGTTGAACGAGTTGTCGACGTGCGGGGGCTGGGCGACGCTGGTGCGGTAGCCGCGCACCCCGATGCGCTTCTTGACGCCGGTGTCGGTGACCTCCACCAGGATCTCGCCGTCGCGGGTCTGGACCACGGGGCGGCCGACCATCGCCGCGAGCAGCCAGAACACGGCCTCGATCCGCGGGCGGCCGTCGAGCTCCTCAATGGGAATCCGGTCCACCACCGCCACGCCGGGGCCTTCGTCCAGGCACCGGCGCACCTCGCCCAGCAGGCCGCGGCAGGCGTCGAGCCCATAGTCCGCGGGGTCGAGCAGCCATGTCGGCACGGGGTCGCGCTCGAGCGCGCGCGCGAACCGCTCGATCTCGTCGAGGCAGTTCGACGGCAGCGGGATCCGCCAGTCGCTCTCGCGAATCGTGCGGCGGGTCCAGGCGCGCGGACCGGTGATCGGCTCGCGAATCATGCGCGGCGCGGGGTCTCGGTCGCCGCCGAGCGCCGCGCGAGGGTGTTGAAGGGGTTTGCGCTGGCGGCCCGCCGGCATCTTCACGGCCTGTTTCCCCATCAGGGCTTCGACGGCTGACCCGACCGCATTCACCGCGCGCCCAGCGTGCCTACCCGCCATCCGCGGCAGGGGCGAATCGATGGAGCGGCGGAGCGCGGCATGCCTCGCATCGAACCGGCCGATCAGCGGGCGCGGGAGTGCTCGCGGAAGAACGCGACGATCCGTTCGCTGGTCCCGCGCGGGTAGACGTGGGCGCCGCCATGGATCCACGTCATGACCGGCGCCGCCGTGCCGGCTCCGTACACCGTGCAGCCGGCGCCGCAGCCGCTCCCCCCGTCGACGCCGTTCACGTCGATGGCCACGGCTATCGCGGCCTCCTGATCGGAGAAGCGGACCACCCGGTCGCGCTCTCCGGCCACGTGGAAGACGGGCCGGGGCTCGGTGGGCCGCACCGAAGGGCGGAGCCGGGCCGCCACCGGGGCGTACGCGGCGAACACGCCGGGCCGCTCCGCCCACAGGAGGTAGGCGAACATCCCGCCGTTCGAGTAGCCCGTCGCGTAGATGCGGTCGTCGTCGATGGCGTACGTCCCGCGCAGCGACGCCAGGGCGCGTCGACGAGCGCGAGGTCGCGGTTGCCGCCGCCGGGCTCCACCTGCCAGCCGGGGAGGCCGCGGCGGGTCGGGAGTCCCTGGAAGTACACGACGACGGCGTCGGGCCACGCCGCGTGCAGGTTGGTGTACTGGAAGTTCCGCGCGTTGTCGCCGAACCCGTGGAACGACAGGATCAGCGGAGACCGCTCCGCTCCGGCCGACGCGGGGGCGTGGACGATGGCTTCGCGCGTCTCGCCGTCGACCTGCCAACGCATGACCTGCGCGGCGGCGTCGCCGACGCCGGGAATCAGCAGCAGGCCGACCAGGGCCGCGTGCGTCAGACGTGTTCGCATCGATGCCTCCACCTTCGCTGACGACGGTATCCGCTGGCCGTGTGTCCCCCCGGCCCGGACTTGGCTGCCCGTCGCGAGACCCGCGTTGCACCGAGCCCGAAGGGTGCCCGCGGGGACCGATGCCCACACCGTGAACAGCAGCGGTCCAATGCGGCGGGGACCCTTCCACCGGTGCCCCTACACCCCGATGCCCAGCACGCTGAACAGAAGCCACGACACCAGCCCCCCCACGACGGTCATCGACAGGCCCCACGCCATCAGCTTGTTGAACAAGTCGCGGGTGTCGACGCTGGGGTGGGCGGCGGCCATGCAGAGGGCGCCGAGGGTCGACAGCGGCGAGACGTCGACGAGGTGCCCGCCCACGTTCATCGCCGAGGCGAGGGCGATGGGCTCGACCGACAGCCGCTGCCCGAGCTCGGCCACGGTGGGGAGGAACGCGGGCAGCACGACCCCCGAGGTGCTGCTGTAGATCGAGATGAACCCGGTCGACGCGGCCATGATGAACGTGGGGGCGATGGCCGCGGGGCGCTCGATGAGGTCGGTGAAGAGGTCCAACCCGCCGGTCTGGCCGAGCACCTCGATGAGCACGGTGACCCCGCACACCATCATGATGACCCGCCACGGCATGATCTTCACCGCCTCGAGCTCGTCGCCGGCCTTGAGCAGGCTCAGCAGCACCGCGCCCGCGAACGCCCCGAGTCCGACGTCGACATCGAAGAAGATGACGCTCACGATCAGCGTCGCGATCACGGCCAGGGTGACGAAGTGCGTCCGCGAGAACGTCACGGCGCCGGCGTCGTCGACGCCGGCGGCCCCGTCGCTCGACGGCACGTCCACCGCCCCCTCGTGGTAGCGGCCGAGGAGCTTCAGGCCGCCGAAGGCGAAGTAGGCGGTGAACACCACGACGGTGTGCGCCATCATGTTGTTCAGGTAGTTGTAGAGCTCGTACCCGCCCATCCCGAACTGCTCCATCACGCCGTTCACGATGACGCCGGTCGGCGCGATGGGCGAGAGCGACCCCGCGTTGGCGCCCATGCCCGTCATGATCGCCATCAGGAACGCGGGCACCCCCACCTGCCCCGCCACCGCCATCGACATGGGGGCGATGATCGCGGTCGAGGCGATGTTGCCGGGCCCGATCGACGCGAGGAGGAACGCGAGGAGGAAGAACATCATCGGCATGATGCCGACGTTGCCGCGCGCGTAGCTGACGGCCCGGTGGGCGATCCGGTCGAGGGTCCCGTTGAGCTGGGCCATCGAGAACAGCAGGGTGACGCCGGCCAGGGTCAGGAAGAGCCGGGCGGGGAAACCCGCCATCACCTCGCGCGCGCTCATCCCGGCGACGTAGACGCCGACGAGCCAGGCGAGCGAGATGGCCAGGAAGCCGACGTGCAGCCGGATGGTGCAGCTTACGACGATGGCCACCGCGAGGGCGCCGAGGGAGATGGCCGCGACCGGGTCTACCGAGCTGAACAGGTCCATGGCGGGCGATCATATCGCGGATGCCGGCGCAGACCGGCGGTGGCGCCGGGCCGCGGAGCAGCCGCGGTGAAACCCGGGGCTCTCCCCGCCCGGGCTCGCGGACCGTCCGCTTCATCGGTCCGGCGCGGCTGGAACCCACCCCTCGCCACGGTTCTCGAGGTTACCCCGCCGTGCCGCGCCGGCCCGGCCGACAAGATTCCCCTGTCGCCCCCGCCACGGGTTCCAGGGTCGCCCCGCCGCGCCGGGCGGGGTTGACCGCGCGCCGCCGCCACGCCATCCTCTGACGGCCGGCCGATGTTCTTCTACCTCGCCCACCACGGAGACGCCCTCGGGCCCGGGGTCGATCCCCGGCGCCCCCTGTCCCCCCGCGGGCGCGGGCAGGCCGACGCGCTGGCCGCGCAGGCGGCGGCGCGGAGAGTGCGCCCCGCGGCTATCTGGCACAGCGGCAAGCTGCGGGCCCGGCAGACGGCCGAGGCGTACTGGCGCGCCTGCAACCCCCTCGCCGAATTCACGGCCACCCGGTGGGCGCAGCCCGGTGACCCCCCGCGGCTCGCCGACCTGATCGAGGTCGAGACACGCGACGTGATGCTGGTGGGCCACATGCCGCACATCGACCGGCTGCTGCGCCGGCTGCTGGGCGAGGACGAGAGCCTGCCGCCGTTCCCGGTGAACGGACTCGTGGCGCTGGAGCGGGTAGACGAGGCGTGGGTCGAGCGCTGGCGCCTGGCCGCGCCGACGGGGTGAGCCGGCCGTCAGGCGGACAAGAGCCGGTCGAGGTGCTCCTGCAGGAGATCCCACGCCCGCCGGACGTGGCGCTCCTCGGTGCGGATGTGCCCGACGGCGAGCCGCAGGGCGAAGCGGCCGTCGAGCCGGGTGTGCGACAGGAACACCTCGCCGGTGGCGTTCACGGCGTCGAGCAGGCGGGCGTTCAGGTCGTCGAGGTCGCCGGCGGGCTCGGCGGGGTTCGCGCGGAAGCACACCACCGAGAACGGGGCGGGGGCGAGCCGCTCGAAGCGGTTGTCGGCGTCCACCCGGTCCGCGAAGACCCGGGCGAGCCGCATGTGCTCGGCGAGGCGGCGGCGGATGCCGTCGGCCCCGAAGTAGCGCAGCACCATCCACAGCTTCAGGGCGCGGAACCGCCGCCCGAGCTGCACCCCGGTGTCCATGAGGTTGCGCGCCGTCCCCGGCTCGCGGCTCTGCAGGTAGTCGGGGGTCAGGGCGAAGGCCTCCTCCAGCCGGTCCATGCGGCGGCAGTAGAGGGCGCTCAGGTCGAAGGGCACGAACAGCCACTTGTGGGGGTTGACGACCAGCGAGTCGGCGCGGTCGCATCCCGCCAGCGTGTCCTCGTGGCCGGGCACCATGGCCGCCGCCCCCGCGTAGGCGGCGTCGACGTGCAGCCACAGCCCCTCCCGCGCGCAGACGTCGGCGATGGCCGGCACCGGATCGACGCTCGTCACCGCGGTGGTGCCCACCGTCGCCACCACCGCCAGCGGGGTGACGCCGTTCCGCCGGTCCTCCTCGACGGCCGCGGCGAGCGCGTCGGGGCGCAGGCGGAAGCGCTCGTCGGTGGCGACGCGCCGCAGCCCGGCGTGGCCCAGCCCCAGCGTCATCACCGCCTTGTCGACCGACGAGTGGGCGTGCTCGGAACAGTACACGCGGAGCGCCGCCACCTCGGGGCGCCCCGCGAGGCCGCGTTCGCGCACCTCGGGCACCGCCTGCCGGGCCGCCGCCAGCGCGTGCAGGGTCGAGATGGAGGCGGTGTCGTAGATGACCCCCTCGAAGCCGTCGGGCAGGCCGAGCAGCCGCCGCAGCCAGCCCAGGGTCACCCCTTCGAGCTCGGTCACCGCCGGCGAGGTGCGCCACAGCATGCCCTGCGCGTTGAACGCGGCGCTCAGGAAGTCGGCGAGGATGCCGGGGCCGCTGGCGCTGATCGCGAAGTAGGCGAAGAAGCCGGGGTGGTTCCAGTGGGTCAGGCCGGGGACGACGATGCGCTCGACGTCGTCCCGGATGGCGCTCCACGGCTCGCCGGCGTCGGGCGCGGCCGGGGGCACGGCGTCGCGGACCTCGCCCGGCTTCACCCGCGACAGCACGGGGTAGCGCTCGGCCTCTTCCAGGTACCGGGCGATCCGGTCGACCAGTTCGTGGCCGGCCCGCCGGAACGCGGCCGCGTCCATGTCGCCGAGGTGGGGCGGGGACGGGGGCGGCGGATCGGACGCCTCGGCCGGTCCGGCGCGTCGAACGTCGCCCGGCGCGGCCGGTGACGGGGGGGACGGCGGACCGCCGTCCGGAGGTGCGGACATCGGTTATTGGTGTGCGCGGACCGAAAATTGTAGCATCAGGTTACGGAGGCGGCGGGGGGCCGACGGGACCGGCGGCGGTCGAGCCGCTCCGGCGGGCGGCAGGTCGTCGGCTCGTCGTCGGCGGCGCGGCTGGAACCAGGCCGGCCCCATCACGGGAGAACGCCCGGTCGCAGGTCGCGGGCACGGCGTCGACGGCACCGGCGGACACGCGGCCGACCGGCGGTCCCGGCGGCGGAGGTTCCGGGGCCGGCGCTCCGCTTCGGGATGATGTCGGGGCGGCCCAAGGCGGCGGATGTCCGGGCTCCGACGTTGGCGGGCTGGTTTCAGCGCCCGGAGCGCGGGCGCACGGGAGGGTCTGGTGGCAGAAGCAGCAGTGGTTCACACGAGCAAACTGCGGATCGAGCGTATCGGCGGTCCGCTGCGGCACGCGTATCTGGAGGGTTTCGACGAGCCGATCCGGTTCGGCGTCCACGGGGGCATCAAGGCGTTCTACGGCGTCGAGCCGCCCGAGGACGTGCCGGCCACCCTCGACTACATGGTCGGCGCGGTCGGCGGTTGACTGCTCGGCACCCTTGCACGCGCACTGGAGGTGCGCGACATCCCGGCGCCGACGGACAAGCTGCAGGCCAGCGTCGAGGGCGACATCCAGGCCATCGACAATGTGCTGCGCATCACGACGATCCGCGTGCGCTACCGCATCCGCGTCCCCGCCGGCAGCCTCGAGAAGGCGCAGCGGGCCGTCGACACGCACGCGACGAAGTGCCCCGCCGCCAACAGCGTCCGCGGGTGCATCGACCTCGACATCGACGCCGCCATCGAGGAGGAGTGATCCCGGGCCGGGCCGTGCCTGGCATGCTCTTGGCATGTCTCCCGGGCGGAGGTTGCCGAGGACCCGCCCGCGGGCGGCGTCGCCGAGGCGCGGAGACCGGCTTCACGCCTGCCGTTCGGGCGGAGGGAGGGGCGATGTTCAAGCGTGAATGGGTGAATGCCGGCGCGGCCGTCGTCGCTGCGATAGCGGCGGTCGGGCTACTGATAATCGGCATGGTCTCGTTGGCGGCCGGATTCAGGGCCGACCTGCAGGCATCCCTCGACGCGATGCGGACGTCGATCGAAGCTGCGCAAGCCGACATGCGGACGTCGGTCGAAGCCGTGCAAACGGAGATGCGGACGTCGGTCGAAGCCGTGCAAACGGAGATGCGGACGTCGGTCGAAGCCGTGCAAACGGAGATGCGGACGTCGGTCGAAGCCGCGCAAACAGAGATGCGGGCGTCGGTCGAAGCCGCGCAAACGGAGATGCGGGCGTTGGTCGAAGCCGCGCAAGCGGAGATGCGGGCGTTGGTCGAAGCCGCGCAAGCGGAGAACCGGGCGTTGATCGAAGCCGCGCAAGTGGAGAACCGGGCCGCTCACGCGGAGCTGGGCCGGAAGATCGAGAGCGGCGGAGAGCGTATCGACCGGCTGTACGAGCTGCTGCTGGCCCAGGCGAACCCGTAACGGCGCTCGGCGCCGTAAACCGTGGTTGGCGCGGCCGGCAACCGCGGTGGTCATGGCCCGCCAGCCTGCGCCCCGACGGCTTTTTTGTCCGCCGAGACCTGGGTCGCGCGTTCCGCCGGGTCGGTCGGTCAGCGCGACCTCGCGACGAACGCGATTGCAGACAGCGGCTCCGGGTCTCGGCCGGCGGCCTTGGAGGTGTCTGCTCGTCAAGCGTGATGCCTTCGGCGGAATCGGCGGAATCGATTGCCTGGCTCGACTGGGGAGCCGACGCCTTCGCCCGGTCCGCGGCGGAACAGAAGCCGATGCTGCTGTTCATCGGCGCCGCGTGGTGCCGGTGGACGGCGGAGATGGACCGGTTCAGCTTCCGCGATCGGCGCGTCGTGCGGCTCGTGGCCGACCGGTTCCTGCCGGTGCGGGTCGACGCCGAGCGCCGGCCCGACGTCAGCGCGCGGTACACCCTGGACGGCTGGCCGACCACCGCCTTCCTCACGCCCGACGGCGACCTGCTGGGGGGCGGCACCTATCTCGACGCCGACGCCCTGACGCAGGTGCTGGCCGATGTGGCCGAGGCGTTCGCCGAGCGGCGAGCCGACATCGCCGCCCGCGCCGCCGCCGCGCGGCTCGACGCGGCGTCCGGGGGCGGGGTGCACCCCGGGGGAAGGACCGAGCCGGACGGGATGGCGGCTTCCGCCGCGAGGGCGGATCGCACCGGGACGGCGGACGCTCAACTCGACGCCGACGCCGGGCGGTGGCTCCGCGATCTGCTGCCGGCGCGGTTCGACGAGACCTGGGCCGGTTTCGGCGGCGGTCGCAAGCGGGTCGAGGCCGACGCCCTCGCCGCCGCCCTCCTGCTGTGCCGCGGAACCGGCGACCCCGACCTGACCCGCATCGTCACCCGCACCCTCGACGCGATGGCCTCCGGAAGCCTGTGGGATCCCGTCGACGGCGGTTTCTTCCGCTACTGCGCGGGCCGCGACTGGTCGGACCCCGCGCCCGAGAAGCTGCTCCTGCCCAACGCGCGCCTCCTCGACCTGTACCTATCCGCGGCGACCCTCTTCGAGCGCGGAGACTACGCCGACCGCGCGCGGGCCCTCGTCCGCTTCGCGCACGCGACGCTGGCCGACCCCGACGGCGGCTTCTCCGCCAGCCAACGCGGGACGCCCGACCCGGAGCGGCCCGGGCATTCCCCGGCGGCGGGGGCGGGGGCCGTCGACCGGACCGTCTACACCGACGCCGCCGCGGTCATGGCCTCGGCCTACATCCACGGCGCGTCGGCGCTCGACGACCGCTCGCTCCTCGAGTTCGCGGCCGAGTCGGTCGACCGGGTGGTCATGGCGACCTACGAGCGCGGCGCCGGCGTCGGGCACGCGGCGACCGGCGACGCGGGTCCGCGCGGCCTCCTCGCCGACCAGGTGCTGGCCAGCACGGCGCTGCTCGACCTCTACGAGGCCACCGGCCAGCCCGCCTATCTCGACATGCCCCGCGAGCTGATGGCCTACTGCCGCCGCGCCCTGTGGGACGACGCCGGCGGCTTCCTCGACCGCGACCCGGCGCTGCCGGGGCCCGACGCCCCCGTCGGCCTGCTGCGCGACCCCGTCCACCCCCTCGACCTCAACTGCCGCGCGGCGATGGTCCTCGCCCGCCTCGCCGACCTCGCCGAGGAGCCGGCCTACCTGGACCTCGCCCGCCGCACCCTGACGCGCCAGACCCCCGCGTACCGCGGCCTGGACCTCGACGGCGCCGCGTACGTCCTCGCGCTCGACGCGGTGTCCGGCGCGTCGTGCCCATCGTGAGCGCGCCGGCGCCCGGCCGATCAGCGCAAGTGAAGCGGTTTCCGAACCTGCGCTGGACCCATCCGGGGCGCCGCAAGCAGGCCGCGCCGCCGCCGCGGACACGGCCGGGCCGTGGTACACTCCCCCGTTTCTGGAGGCGCCGTGTCCACCGATCGCTCCACCCTTCCCGCGCTGCGCGATGTCGCAACCCGGCTCCGCATCGAGTCGGTCCGGGCCACGAGCCGGGCGGGGAGCGGCCATCCCACGAGCTGCTGCTCGGCCGCCGAGATCATGGCGGCGCTGTTCTTCGGCCAGATGCGGTTCGACCCGCGCGACCCGGACCACGAAGACAACGACCGCTTCGTGCTCTCGAAGGGGCACGCGGCGCCGGTGCTCTACGCGGCGTGGGCCGAGGCGGGGGCGATCGGGCGCGACGAGCTCGCCGCGCTGCGCGAGATCGGCTCCGACCTCGAGGGGCACCCGACGCCGCGGCTGCCGTTCGTCGACGTGGCGACCGGCTCGCTCGGGCAGGGCATCTGCGCGGGGGTGGGCATGGCCCTGAACGCGCGGCGCATCGGGTCGGCCTACCGCACCTACGTGCTCCTCGGCGACGGCGAGTCGGCGGAGGGGTCGGTGTGGGAGGCGGCGCAGGCGGCGGCCGCGATGGGGCTCGACAACCTGTGCGCGATCACCGACGTCAACGCCCTGGGGCAGAGCCGGCCCACCCAGTGGGGGCACGACATGGCCGCCTACGAGCGGCGGTGGCGGGCGTTCGGGTGGCACGCGCTCGTGGTGGACGGGCACGACCTCGCGGCCCTGCTCGACGCGCTGGACGAGGCGGCGCGCACCGCGGGGCGGCCGACGATGATCCTCGCGCGCACCGTGAAGGGCAAGGGCGTGTCGTTCGCCGAGGGGCGCGACGCGTGGCACGGCAAGCCGTTCAAGGGGGACGACCTCGATCGCGCCCTGCGCGAGCTGGAGGGGCGGCTCGGCGGGGCGGGCGCTCCGGCGTCGGCCTCGGATGCCCCGGTCCCCGCGCTGCCGATCCCGGCCCCGCCGGCTCGGACCGGCCGACCCTCCCCGGGTTCGGCGCTCAGCCTGCCGGCGTACGAGCTCGGCGCCAAGGTCGCCACGCGCGAGGCCTACGGCGCGGCGCTGGCCGCGCTCGGCGCGTCCGACCCGCGGGTGGTGGCCCTCGACGCCGACGTCAAGAACTCGACCTTCAGCGACCGGTTCGAGCGGCGGCATCCGGAGCGTTTCTACCAGACCTACATCGCCGAGCAGGTCATGGTGGGGGCGGCCCTCGGCCTCGCGAGCCGCGGCGCGATTCCCTTCCCGTCGACGTTCGCCGCCTTCCTCACCCGGGCCGCCGACTTCATCCGCATGGGGGGCATCGGCAACGTCAACGTCAAGCTCGCGGGCTCGCACGCCGGGGTGTCGATCGGCGAGGACGGGCCGTCGCAGATGGCCCTCGAGGACCTCGCGATGATGCGGGCGGTGCCGGGGTGCGCGGTGCTCTATCCGTGCGACGCGGTTAGCACGTCGGCGCTGGTCGCGGCGGCGGCCGCGCACGACGGCATGACCTACATCCGCACGTCGCGCCCCAAGACCCCGGTCGTCTACGCGGCCGACGAGGCGTTTCCCATCGGCGGGTCCAAGACCCTGCGCGAGAGCGCGGACGACGCGTGCACGGTGGTCGCGGCGGGGGTCACGGTCTTCGAGGCGCTCGCCGCCTGCGACACGCTGACCGAGGCCGGGGTGCGCATCCGGGTCGTCGACGCCTACTGCCTGCAGCCCATCGACGCCGACGGCCTCGTCGAAGCCGCGCTCGCGACCGGCGGCCGCCTCGTCACCGTCGAGGACCACTACGCCGCGGGCGGCCTGGGCGACGCCGTGAGCGACGCCGTCGCCCCCCACGGCATCGCGGTGCACCGCCTCGCCGTGCGCGACGTGCCCCGCAGCGGCAAGCCGGCCGAGCTGCTCGACCGCTTCGGCATCTCGGCCCGCCACATCGTGGCCGCGGTCGAGGCGCTCGTCGCCCCCGGGTCCCGGCCCGCCACGATCTGAATGCAATACACGATCCGCGGTATCCCAGCCGTCGTCGTCGACGCCCTGCGCGCGCGGGCGCGGGCGGCCGGGAAGAGCCTGAACGAGGTTGTCGTCGACGCGCTCGCGGCGGGTGCCGGCGTTCCCTTGGCGCCGCGAAAGCGCCGGGATCTGAGTGACGTGGCCGGCACGTGGAAGACCGACAAGGCTGTCGAGTCGGCGCTCTCCGCCCAGGACGAGCCCGATGCGGGCCTGTGGAGATGAAGGTCGCGCTCGAGACACGACCGGGCACTCCGATTCCCACCAATGACATGTGGCTGGCGGCCCTCGTCCTCCAGCACAATCTGGCTGCATCGCCTGCCGCGGGTCGCGCGTTCTGAAGGAACGGGCTGTCACGGCCGCGCCGGGTGAAGCGGACGTGCGATTCCCGGGCGGGTCCGCGTTCCGCATTGCACCGCGTGCATGGCGCCGCGAACCTTTTGCGGTCGGATGCGTTCTTCTCCGCAGAGCCCGGAACGGACGGAAAGCGGGCGGGCCGGAGACGCGGATTGTCGATGGACATTGACGAGGCGGCGCTCGTCGAGCGGTGCCGGCGGGGCGACGACCTCGCCTGGGAGTGGCTGGTGCGGCGCAGCCAGGGGCGGGTCTACGGGCTGGCCTATCACTATTTGGGCAGCGTCGAGGACGCCCGGGACGTGGCGCAGGAGGCGTTCGTGCGTGTCTACCGGCAGCTCGGGACCTTCGAGGGGGGCCACTTCATGGCGTGGCTGCTGCGCATCACCCGCAACCTCTGCATCGACCAGCTCCGCCGCCGCAGGACCCGCCCTCCGGCGGAGGACGTGCGGGCCGACGCGGAGGACGACGCGACGCCGCGGGACACCGCGCCGAGCCCCGAGCAGGCGTGGCTGGCCGACGCGCGCACGAGGCTGGTCCACCAGGCGCTGCAGCGTCTGGACGGCGTGAACCGCGAGGTGATTCTGCTCAAGGACATCCAGGGACTGAAGCTCGGCGAGATCGCCGGCATGCTGGGTCTGCCGCTCGGCACCGTGAAGTCGCGGGCGCACCGGGCGCGCCTGGAGCTGGCGCGGCAGGTCCTCGCGATCGACCCGTCATACGGCGATGCGTATCCCGCCGGGGGCGGGCGATGAGCTGCGAGCGGTTCACGGACCGCCCGTCGTACGCGGACGCTTCACGGGCCGGAGGCCGGCGATGAGCTGCGACCGGTTCACCGACCGCCTCGACGAACTGCTGGCGGGGACGCTGTCCGCGGAAGAGCGGGCGTGGGCGGCGGCGCACGCCGCGGGCTGTTCCCGGTGCGGTGAGATCTGCGCCCTGCTGGGTGAGGCACCCGGGCGCGAGCCGATGGACGTTCCCGACGATCTGACCGACGCCGTCCTTTCGCGAACGACCGGGCCGCCCTGCGAGCGGGCGCGCGCCTGCCTGGGCGATCTTCTCGACGGCACGCTCGACCGTGTCGACCGCCAGCTCGTCGAGGCGCATCTGCGACACTGCGACGGCTGCGCGGCGCTGGCCGCCGCGGCCGCCCGGCTGCGCGACGACCTGCCGGCACTCGCGGAGCTGCCGCCGCCGCCGGAGCTCGCCGACGCGGTGCTCGCGCGCACCCGCGGGCGGACCGCGAGACGACCCTCGGCGGCCGGTCGATGGCGGAATGCCGTCCGCGGGCTCTTCGCGAGGCCCCGCATCGCCTGGGAGGCCGGCTGCGTCGCGGCCCTCCTGTTCTGGCTGATGTTCGGCGCGTCGTGGTCGCCGCTGCGGGCCACCGCGGTCGAGGCGCGGGTCCTGCTTCAGCAGGGCGTGTCCGTCGCGCGCGACGCGGGCGTCGGTTCTGTCGCGTCCGTGAACCTGGCGATCGCCGCGGCGAGCGAGCGGACCGTGCGCGTCGCCCATGACGTGAGCGGTTTCGCGGGGCGGTTCGCCGTCCCCTGGTACCGCCGCGTCGCGGCGGCGGCGCCGGACCTCGGCCGGCATTGGCGGCAGCTCGCCCGGGCGCTCGACAACCGCGACCTGTTCGGCGGCGTGGACGCGCTGCGGTCGCTGACCCGGGACGCCGGCGCGATGCTGGCCGAGCTGCTTTCCCCTTTCTCTTCCACCCCGGCCGCGGACGACGTTTCGCGTCCGGCCGAAAGGAGCAGACCATGAACGGTTCCCCCGAGCACCCGGATGCGCCGGCGGCGCCCTCGACGCGTTCTTCCGCCGGCCCCTCGCCGGCGGTGCCCACGACCCCCCTCCCCCGTGTCTTCGGCGGCCCCTCCGGCGGCCCCGGCCGATCCTCCGTCGGCGGCTTCGGCTCCTGCGGCTCCGGCCGCGGCCGCGCCGACACCCCCTCGGCCCGCCGCGCCGGCCCCCCCCGCTCCGGCGCCCGTCCCGCCGCCTTCGCCTCCGGCCGGCCAAGCCGTTCCCCCGAGCATGCAGGGCGCGGTGCCCCGTTTGCACCGCAAGTCGCCGTTCCTCGCGGGCGTGCTGTCGCTGATGCCGGGGATTGGCCAAGTCTACGTCGGTTACTACAAGCTCGGCTTCATCCACATCGCCGTGTTCGCGACCATCATCGCCCTTCTGGCATCCCCGTCGTTCAGCGCCCTGAGCCCGGCCCTGGGAATATTTCTGGGATTCTTCGTCATCTACACCATCGTCGATGCTTGCCGGCGCGCCACCCTGTACAACCTGGCCCTCGACGGCGTGCGGGGCATCGATCTGCCGGACATGAACGGGTTGCCGCCGAAGCTCCAGGGGTCGGTCGGCGGCGGCGTGGCGCTGATCGCGGTCGGCGTCCTCCTGCTGTCCAACACGTTGTTCGGGTTCTCGCTCGACTGGCTGGAGAGCTGGTGGCCGTTGGGGCTGGTCGGCCTGGGGGCTTGGCTGGTCGTGAAGGCGAGGCAGGAACGGCGCGACGCGGACCCGCCGGCCGGCGGCGGAGAGTCGTGACGCGGATGAACCCCCGGGGCCGCCCGATTCGTCGTGGGTGGCTGGCCGGCCTGCTCCGCGGGATGTTGGTGCGGCCTCGCGCTTCCCTCCACGCGCGGGCAACTGCAGCAGGAGAGCCGACGAAGCTCACACGAGGGTGGATGAGAAGCACGACGCCGGGCAGCCGGGCGGTCCCGGCGTGCGCCGCGCGGCTCAGTCCCGGACGGCGCGCCACTCGGTGACTCCGGCCGGCGTTCGGGCGGCGCCGCTCATGGTCGCTCCGGCGACCCGGCCGGTGTAGGAGACGGCGCCGGCCTCGAAGCTGATTGCCTCGCCGCGCAGCCATCCCGCGGTGATCGGGACGGTCCCGTCCACGGTCCGGAACTCGCCGGACAGCTCCTGGAAGCGCTGCTCGAGCACCAGCTCGCCGGCGTCCGTTTGCCAGGCGCCGGCCACCTTGGCGGGGACGATCCACAGCAGCGATGTGCACCAGGTGGGGCACGGGTCGAGCACCACGGTGGCGTCGGGGGCCCATCCGGGGGCGTCGGGGTCGGTCTCGGACCCGCGCAGGTCCCAGGTGTTCGAGACGATGCGGGTGCCCGGCCGCAGGTCGAAGAGGGCGGGGCGCAGCCGGTAGTTGATGTCCGGCAGCAGGAACATCGTGACCACGGTGGCCGGGGAGAGGTCGAAGTCGAACAGGTCGGCGGCGACGAACTCGGTCCGGTCGGCCACCCCCGCCTCGGTTGCGCGGCGCTCGGACAGGGCCACGAGGTTCGGCGCGAACTCGACCCCGACGGCCCGCGCGCCGAGGCGGGCCGCGGCGATGACGAGGCGGCCCGTCGCCGGAGCCGAGGTCGATGACGAGGTCGTCCGCGGTCACCTCGGCCATCTCCAGCATCTTGTCGACGAGCACGTCGGGCGTCGGCACCCAGGGGACGTCCTTCCCCTCCTGGCCGACGGCGGGCTCGGACGGAGGCTGGGCCGCCGCGCCGGTCGGCAGCCACAGCACGGCCAGCAGCAGGGCCGTCGCAACCGCGGCGGTTCGCGGGGGTCTCACCACGTGCTTCTGGACGGTTCAGACTGGACGGTTCAGCGGACCGCGTCGCTCTCCAGGCGGTCGTCCGGCATGAACCGGTCGCGCGCGGGCATGACGACGTCGGGCAGGGTGGCGGCGTTCATGACCGCCTCGTCGTCGATGATGTCGTTCCGGTTCAGGATCCAGGCGACGAGCCCGTACACCTCGTCCGGCGTCAGCGTCCCGGGCGCGTTGCCCGGCATCGCGCGGTAGATGTAATCGTAGAGGGTCGTGGCGTACGGCCAGTAGTTGCCGACGGTGGGCGGGCGCGCCGCCGGGTCGCGGCCGACGACGGGGGCGGCGATGCCGCCCTCGCCTTCCGCTCCATGACAGGCGCGGCACGCGCGGTCCCAGACGCCCGCGCCGTCGGCGACGGTGCCGCCGCCGAGGGGCAGCCCGGCGCCGTCGGGCCGGATGTCGATGTCGAGGGCCGCGATCTCCTCCGCCGTCGCGG
>CAXXTG010000285.1:0-12781 GCA_963666855.2 Vicinamibacterales bacterium | reverse complement strand
GTGATCTCCATGGTCCACACCGCGACCTGGGGGAACACGGACACCTGCCCGCGGGGGGACAACGGCGGGCTCTCCGACCTCAAGGTGCGGCGCCTCGTCGGGCGGGGGTTCAGCGAGGCGGAGGCCCGCGCCATCCTCGCCGGCGGCGGTGTCGACGCGGACGGCAACCGGGTGGCGATCAGGGAGCTGCCGCGCCTGGACGGCCGGGCGGTCGACCCCGGCAACGTGCCGGTCCTCGTCGCCGACCCGCAGGTCCGGACCGCGGAGGGCCGCTTCGCCCACGGCTTCGACCTGAACGGCGTGGTGGAGCCCGATTCGTTCGAGGATCCGGTCAGCGGCGATCTCGGCGTCGACAACCAGATGTGGCGCGCCCTGGGCTGCTTCGAGGTGTACCAGGTGCGCCGGCCGGTGCGGCCCTACAACGAGGACATCGCCTGGGACACCGCGCTCGACGCGATGCCGGCGTGGCTGATGTCCGTCACCGGGGACGATCTGGACGGCGACGGCGAGGTCACCGTCACCTTCGACCGCGCCCTGAACGTGGCCATGCGCGACGCCCGCGGCGGGGTGCTGTCGGGCGCCACCTACGTCGTCGACCCCGACCCGCGCTCGCACAGCGTGTTCGCGGGCCGCATCGACGACGGCGTCCTCACCATCGAGCCCGGCGACTTCTCGATGCAGGGCGAGTCGCAGTTCTACGCGATACTGCGGTTCACGGGCACCCGCCTACGCCTGGAGATGGCCGACCACGGCGGCGCGTCGGGCATCATCGGCGGCTACCAGCCCTGGCGCGACTACTTCCACTACCTCGCCATCCGCGGCGAAGAGAACGCCCAGGTCGACCTGCCGGGGGTGTACTACGCGATGAAGCGGCTGGCCGACGGGGTGCCGGACCCCGAAACGGGGGAGAACACCGCGATCTCCGCCGCGTACTTCCTGGAGGCGGTGCCCGCGTTCCACGCGACCCTGGCCGGCGACGTGGTGGCCCACGCGGTCGGCCCCGGCCCGGCGCTGAGCGGACCGGCGGTGCACGAGAACGTGACGCTGGACCCGGAGTGACGACATGAGCGGGAGTATTCCCATGCGGCGCATCGTCCGCCTGCCGGCTCTGCTGGCGGCCCTCGTCGTCGGCGTGTCGGCGGCGCCGGGCGCGGCCGAAGAGCTGACGTTCGTGCGGCTCACGCCGGCGCAGTACCAGCGCGCCATCCACGACGTCTTCGGCCCGAGCATCCGGGTCGACGAGGGCGGCGCCGTGCTCGGCGTGCGCGACCGCGGGCTGCTCGCCGTCGGGGCCCGCCGGAGCACGCTGACCGCGGCGGAGGTGGAGCGCTACGAGGCCCTCGCGCAGCAAATCGCCGCGCAGGTGACGGACCCGGCCCGGCGGGCCACCCTCATCGGGTGCCGCCCCGCGGCGGCCGGCGCCCCCGACGACGCGTGCGCGGCCCGGTTCGTCGAGCGGGCGGGGCGGTTCCTGTTCCGCCGCCCGCTGACCGGGGGCGAGACCGGCCTGTACGTCGCGGTGGCGCGGTCCGCGGCCGAGACCCTCGGCGACTACTACGCCGGACTGCGCGCGGCGCTGGCGGGGATGCTGGTGGCGCCCGAGTTCCTGTTCCGCGTCGAGCGCAGCGAGCCCGACCCCGCCGACCCCGGCCGGCTGCGCCTCGACGCCTGGTCGCGGGCGTCGCGCCTCAGCTTCTTCCTGTGGGACAGCGCCCCCGACCACCTGCTGCTCGACGCCGCCGAGTCCGGCGAGTTGCTCACCCCGGACGGGCTCGATCGGCAGGTCGAGCGGCTGCTCGCCTCGCCGCGGGCCGGGCAGGGCGTGCGCGCGTTCTTCTCGGACCTGCTCGAGCTCGACCGCTTCGCGACGCTCTCCATCGACTCGAGCCTCTTCCCCCGGTTCACGAAGAACGTCGAGGACGACGCGCGCGAGCAGACCCTTCGGACCGTCGTCGACCACCTGCTGAACCGGAACCGCGACTACCGCGACCTGTTCGTGACGCGCGACACGTTCCTGACCCCGCCGCTGGCCGCCATCTACGGGGCGCCGCTGCCGCGCTCGCAGGAGCTCGGCGGCGCGGTGCCGTGGGTGCCGTACCGCTTCGCCGAGGGCAGCAGCCACGTGGGGTTGCTCGGGCAGGTGAGCTTCCTCGCCCTGCACTCGCACCCGGGGCGGTCGTCCCCCACCCTGCGGGGACAGGCGGTGCAGCAGATCTTCCTGTGCCGGACGGTGCCGCCGCCGCCCCCGGACGTCGACTTCAGCCTGCTGCAGGACACCTACAACCCCGACTACCGGACGACGCGCGACCGGCTGGCCGAGCACCGGCGGAACCCCGCGTGCGCGAGCTGCCACAACCTGACGGATCCCGATCGGGCTGACCCTGGAGGTGTTCGACGCGGCCGGCGGCTACCGGACGATGGAGAACGGCGCGCCCATCGACGCCGGCGGCGAGCTGAACGGCCGCACCTACGACGGGCCGGCGGGGCTGGCCGAGGCGCTGCGGGACGACCCGCGGGCGGCGTCGTGCTTCATCGAGCGGGCGTTCTCCTACGGCGCGGCGCGCCCGCCGACGGCCGGCGAGCGGGCGTGGCTCGCCGATGTCGAGGCGGAGCTGACCGACGGCGGTCTGAAGTGGCGCGCGCTGATGCGCCGCATCGGGCGCAATCCGGACTTCTACACGGTGGTCGCGGGCGCGGAGTGACGGAACGGTTCCAGACGGAGCGGCGCGGGTTCGGCGGAGCGACGGTCCGTTCGGCAGGTGGTGATCGGCGGCGGGTTTGAGGCAGCGGGGCAGGTCGGTGTGAGCCGGCGGGCCGGGGCGGGGTACCCCCGTCGGGCCTTCGGCGGAGCGACCCGCGGGTTGCCCGCAGAGCGGGTTAGGTGAGGAGAGCGACATGAGTGCAACACGCGAGATCGGCCGCCGCACGGTGCTGCGCGGCATGCTGCGGGGCGGCGCCTCGGTCGCCGTCGGGCTGCCCGTGCTTGAGTCGTTCCTGAACGCGAACGGGACCGCCTACGCGGCCACCGGCGCCGCGCTGCCGCCGTGCTTCGGCACGTGGTTCTGGGGGCTCGGGCTCATCCCCAACCACTGGGAGCCGGCGGGCGCCGGCCCCGACTACGAGCTGCCCGAGCACCTCGCGGGGCTGCAGCCCATCCGGTCGAAGATGAACCTGTTCAGCGGGATGCAGGTGTTCCTGGACGGCAAGGTCAACCAGAACCACTACTCGGGCGCCCAGGGCCAGGCCACCGGCATGGTGTCGCGCAACGGCGGCGACTACTCGACGAGCATCGACACCCTCATCGGCGACCACATCGGCCGGGGCACGCGGTTCCGCTCGCTCGAGGTGACGTGCGACGGCGACAGCAGCGCGAGCTGGAGCGCGCGCGGGTCGAGCGGCCTGAACCCGTCGGAGACGTCGCCCCTCGCCCTCTACGCGCGCATCTTCGGCGACGGGTTTCAGGACCCGAACGTCGCCGACTTCCAGGCCGACCCCGCGGTGATGGTCCGCCACAGCGTGCTCTCGGCGGTGTCCGAGCAGCGCCGGAAGCTGATGTCGTCGGTGTCCGCGACGGACCGCGCGCGGCTCGACGAGTACTTCTCGTCGGTGCGCGACCTCGAGCGGAAGCTGGCGTTCGAGCTCGACCGGCCGGCGCCCCTCCCCGCGTGCAGGGTGCCGGAGGCGGGGACCGAGGAGATCGGCGCCCTCGTCGAGCAGGTCGAGCGCACCCACCGGCAGTTCGCGCGGCTCCTCGCCCACGCGATGGCGTGCGGCCAGACGCGCATCTTCAACCTGACGATGGGTTCGGCGTTCTCGCGCCTGCGCCTGCCCGGCGAGGTCAACGCCTACCACGCCCTGACCCACGAAGAGCCGATCCATCCCGAACTCGGGTACCAGCCCGGCTGCAAGTGGCTGGCCGAGCGGATGATGGACTTCTTCCGCGAGTTCGTCCAGACCCTCGACGGCATCCAGGAGGGCGAGGGCACCCTGCTCGACCGCACCGTGGTCTTCGCGTTCACCGACCACGGCGAGGCGCGCATGCACTCGATGAAGCGCTACCCCATCCTCACCGCCGGCAGCGGCGGCGGCCGGATGAAGACGGGCCTGCACGTCGCGGCGGAGGGCGACGCGGCCACCCGCGTCGGGTTCACCATCCAGCAGGCCCTGGGGCTGGTGAACGGCAGTTGGGGCACCGAGTCGAACCAGGTGTCGCGGCCGTTCAGCGAGGTGCTGGCCTGACGTTGCGCCCAGTACCGGACGGCACCGCGCAACGGCCCGCGGCGTTCGAACGTCGACTCGGGGCGGGTCTGCGGCCCTCGCCTGCGGCTGGAACCATGACCGGTTCGCAGGAGCGCCGGCTTTACCGGGCGGGCATTGGTGCGCTGTCGGCGGCCGGGGCGGCGGCGCATGGTCTTCGTCAGTTCGTTCGCCCCGGATGCCCGGTCGGGCGCCCCGAGGCACGGCCGGGGCGGCTTCGGATGGTCTTCGTCGGGGGGCTTGGAGAATGGTGATGGTGCTTTCGCGAGGACGCCGGCCGGGGTTCCGGTTCGGGGCGGCGGCCGTAGCGGCCGCGGCGTTCACCTTCGGCGCGCTGTCGACGGCGCGTGCCGAGCAGCGGCAGGTGCCGCCGACCGTGCCCCCCGGGGTGACCCTGGTCGAGGTGGTGCGCGAGCTGCAGGCGTCGGCCGCCCAGATGCTCTGGACGCGGCTGGGGGACGAGGAGGGCCGCACCCTCCTGTTCGCGGACGACTATCGGACCGGCGGCGCGGCCTGCGTGGCCGCCTGCGCGGCCGAGTTCCCGCCCCTGCCGGCGCCCGACGGCGCCGAGCCCTTCGCGGACTGGTCCCCGCTGCGCCGCCCGGACGGGCGCCTGCAGTGGGCCTACCAGTTGCGCCCGCTGCACACCTGGTCGCGGGAGGAGGAGCCGGGCGAGGTCGCCACCAACGTCGGCCTCGCCGAGACCGCGAACCTCAAGCTCGCCGAGCGGCCGGAGGCGGCGGGGGCGCTGCTGCCGCCCCCGGGTTGGCGCGTCGCCCGCTTCGAGCCCCACCGGTCCGTAACGGCGCCCGACGGCATCGAGGCGCGGCTGGTGCTGTCGGCGCAGGCCGTGGTCCTGACCGACTTCGCCGGGTTCACCCTCTACGCGTTCGACGGCGACGCGGCCGACGACGGCCAGGGCTGCTCCGACGCCGGATGCGGGACGCGCTGGCTGCCCGTCGCGGCACCCGCCCTCGCCCTCGACGTGGGCGACTTCTCGGTCGTGAGCCGCGCCGACGGGTCCCGGCAGTGGGCCCACCAGGGGCGGCCCCTCTACCGCCATCGCGGCGACCTGCTGCCCGGCGACGCGCACGGCCGGGCCGCCGACGCGCGCTGGCGCCTGGCCGTCGTGACCGAGAACTTCCGGCCGCCCCGCGTGGCCGTGACCGGCCTCGAGGGCTACGGCGACGCCCTGTCGCACGCGGGCATGACCCTGTATTCGGGCTCCGCCTTCCAGAAGTACTGGGGCGGCCGCAACCTGCGCGACAGCTTCAAGAACGCTTGGCACCGGGGCAGGCGGCTCGCCGGCGACGCGTGCGCCGACGCCGAGTGCCTGAAGCTGTGGCACCCGTTCCCCGCCCCCGCCGACGCCCGGTCGACGGGCTTCTGGGAGGTCGTCGCCCGCCGCGACGGGACCCGCCAGTGGGCCTACAAGGGGTACGCCCTCTACACCTACGCCGACGACGAGGCCCCCGGCCAGAACCGGGGGCAGGCCACCTACACCTTCGCGAAGCCGGACGGCGGCCCCGACGACATCGAACGCACCATCTGGCTCGCCGAGCTCGGCGACACCTACGGCGGCGCGGGCGTGTACTGGAACGTCGCCAAGCCGTGACGCTCGGCCGGGCGCGGTGCCGTCAGACGTGGTTCAGCAGGGCCAGCTCCTTCGGGTGGGGGTGCAGGTAGGTCTGGTCGAGCAGGTAGTGCACCTCCAGCCGCCGCGCGTGGTGCCGCACGAGGGTCAGTGGCACGATGCGCGGCACCAGGCCCAGGCGGTAGTCCTCGAGGGTGGCCAGCAGTTCGTCGCGCGAGGCGGTGTCGATCTGCCGCTTGAAGTGGCCGACGGCGTGCATGAGGGCGTTGGTGTGGCGCGCGCGGGTTGCCCGGATGCGCATGGCCGTCATGAACTCGTCCTCGTAGCGCCGGGCCAGCTCGGCCCGCGGGATCCCGCCCGCCTCGGCCACCAGCCGCCCCAGCTCGCGGTAGCGGACCGGCGAGTGGGCCATCAGGGTCAGCTTCTGCGTCGTGTGCCACTGTACGAGGGCGCCGACGTTCCAGCGCGACGAGAGGAGGGCCCGCAGCCGCCGGTAGGCGAAGACCCGCTCGACGAAGTTCTCGCGCAGCCCCGGGTCCCGCAGCCGGCCCTCCTCTTCGACCGGCAGGTTCGGGAACTGCCGCAGCAGCTCGGCCGCGAACAGGCCGCGGCCGTTGCGCTCCGACGGCCGGCCGTCGCCGTCCGCCCACACCTTCACGCGCTCCATCCCGCAGCTCGGCGAGTCCTTCTTCAGGACGTAGCCGCTCAGGTCCTCCTTCGCGAGGGCGCGCACCCGGCTCCGCGCGAACCGCCGCATGCGCCCCGTCAACCGCACGCCGCTGCGGCCGACGAGCCTCACGCCGTCGGCCGCGGCGGCGTCGCGGACGAGCCGTATCGGCTCGCGCGGGGTCCCCAGGCCCAGCTCGGCCTCGGGGCACACCGGCACCCATTCCACCAGCGGGCCGAGCGTCTCGACGAGGTAGGGGTCGCGCTTGTGCCCGCCGTCGTAGCGGACCGCCTCGCCGAGCAGGCAGCTCGATATGCCGAGGCGGACCGGCGGTCCCGCCCCGGCCGCCGCGGGGCGGCGCGGGTGCGAAGCCGCCGGGCTCCGGTCATGTACGTTGTCTCGCATGGCTGTTGTGCCTGTAGCGTAGCAGCAAGCGGGGGCGATCCGCTGGTGCCGGTGACGCGATACCCGACCGCAGGCGCCCGGAACGAGCCACCGGCTTCTATCCCTCCGCCGGGCGAGCGCACGACGGGCGATTCGGACGGGTACTGTTCGCCACATGGGCGAACGAAACGGATATGCTGAGGCGATGTTGGCCAAGTCCGAGATCCAGAGAGAAGCACTGAATCTCCCGGCGCACGAGCGCGTCGAGCTCGTGGTCGAGCTCTGGGACAGTCTGGCCCCGGGGGAGATTCCCGTCCCCGACTGGCAGCGGGACCTGATTCGCGACCGACTGGCGGCGCTCGAGGACATCCCGCCGGAGAAGCGCTCGTCGCCCTGGGAAGCGGTCCGCAAACGCGTCTTCCCCCGACAGGACGTGACCCTGCCCGTCCGGCTGCGGGTCTGAAGTACCGAGGCGGTGTCTTCAGGCGCGCGGGGTGGGGAAGGCGTTGAGGAAATGGACCTCGCCGTCTATGGCGCCGGCCTCGACGCCCACCGCGGCCGCCTCCGGGGACGCCATGTACGCCTCCGCCCTCGCCCGATCCTCGACCTCCAGGAGGAAGAAGACCTGGTCCGCCGCGTCGACCGAGCGCCACACGTGCAGGACGGTCAGACCCGCCGCCGTGCCGGCCGCCGCCTGGGCGTCGAACACGCGCTTCCACCTGTCGGCGTCCTTCACGCGATTGCGAACCAGCAGCACCATCGTCGTTCTCCCTTGCGGTCGGCCCCCGCGGGGACGCTAGCGCCCGCACGTCGTAGCCCCCGGGGGACGGTCGGCCCCCCGGCTTCGACCGCGCCCGTCACCGCCGGGCCGTCAAGCCGTTCACGGGCAGCAGGTCGCCGGGCCCCCCGCGGCCGGCGTTTCGGACGGGCGGCGGCCGACGATCGTCTTGTGGAGCTGGTCGGCGTCGCCCGACTTGACGTACCACTCCCAGCGCGCGCCGTCGGGGTCGGCGACCCAGGTCTCGGTCTTCTCGGCGTGGCAGCAGACGGTGTCCTCGACGCCGGTCGTCGCGAGGCCCGCCGCGCCCAGGCGCCGCTCGGCCGAAGCCACCTCCGCGGCCGTCTCCACCTCGACGCCCAGATGGTTGATCGTCGCTCCCTCCGGGCCCTCGAAGAGGACCAGCTTCAGCGGCGGATCGGCGATCGCGAAGTTGGCGTAGCCCGGCTTCACCTTGGCGGGGGCGGTGTCGAACAGCCGGGAGTAGAACGCGACGGCCTTGTCGAGGTCGGTCACGTTGATGGCGAGCTGTACTCGGGACATGGGTGCTCCTGAAGGTTGCGCCGCCGACCCGGCCGGCACGATGGGCGCAACGCGCCGGGCGATCCGGTGACGACGCGGGGGCCGATGCGGCGCGGCGGGTGCCGATGGACGTTGCGGCGACGTGCCGGGCCCGCCGCTCCGGTCCGCTCCGGTCATCGGCCACCCATTGTACCAACGCCCGCGACGGGACTGGGCGCCGCTGGTCACGGCCTCGTGACCTGTTCCTGTAGCATGAAACGAGACGCGGCTGCCGTTGCGGGGTTGCGGCGCCGTGCCGATCTTCGGTGGCCATCGCCTGCGGCTTGGGTGTGTCAGGCGCCGGCCGCGGACTCATGCTCACGCGAGCGGGAGACCGTCGGGAGAGTTGCGGCATGGAGTGGCGCGACGTTCGTGAGCGGATCGAGGCGGGCGAAGATCGACACACCGAGTTCAAGCGGGGGCTCGGCGACCTGTCCGCCGTCGGCAAGGCGATGTGCGCGTTCGCGAACACGGACGGCGGCCTGATCGTGCTCGGGGTCGAGGACTCTCGGCGGATTGTCGGCGTCAAGGAGGGCCCGGAACGGGTGCAGGAGCGCCTGACCGCGTTTCTCCAGACCGGCTGCAGCGCCCCGCTTCACGCTCGTTCGGGACGCTTCGAGGATCCGGCGGGGTGGGTGCACTGGATCGAGGTGCCCCGGCAGCGCGGGTTCGAACCCCTGCGCTACGACGCCCGCGTCTGGGTTCGCCGGGAGCGCAGCAGCGTCGAGCCGTCGCCCTCCGAACTTCAGGAACTCTACAACGCGTTCGGGTACATTCTCACCGAAGAGCGCGCGATCCTCGACGCAACGCCCGCGCAAATCGACCTCGACGCGTTCCGCTCGTATCTGCAGCGCCTGGGCTTCGATACGGCGGAAGATCCGCAGCCCGACGGCGCGGACGACCTGCGCAACCGGGACGTGCTCGTGGAGATCGGGGGCGAGCTGCGGGCGACCCTCTACGGGGTGCTCGCCTTCGGGCGCGACCCGCAGCGCTACACCCGGACGCGGGACTTCCGCATCGAGTGCGTGGCCTACGCGGGGGACGACCGGGCCGCCGAGGTGCTGCAGGTGGCGAACGCGGCGGGGCGGCTGGACGAACAGGTCGAACGGGCGGCGGGCTGGTTCCTCGGTCTCGGCCGTTTCGAGACCTACGAGGGCTTGGTGCGCCGCGATCGGTACCTGCTGCCCCGCCGGGCCATCCGGGAGGCGCTGGCCAACGCGGTGACCCACCGCGACTACGCCGTCACCGGCTCGAAGGTGCTGTTGGAGGTGTTCGACCGCCGGGTGGACGTGACCAGTCCGGGGGCCCTGCCGAACCACATGACGGTCGAGCGCGTCCGCGCGGGCGCCAGCCCCCGGTCGAGGAACGAGTCCCTGGCGCACTTCATGGCCGGCATGGGCTTCATGGAGAACCGCGGCCGGGGGTGGCTGATCATGCGGCGGGAGATGCGGGCGTTCAACGACACCGAGCCGGACCTGCTCAACGACGAACGCAACAGATTCGTTCGGGTGAGCTTCCGCATCGATTCGCGGGAGAGCGAGCGCGCGCTCTCGTGACCGCGCTCCGTACCGGGCCACGGGCGCGCCTCGCGCGGATGGTCGTCTTCGGAGCCGCCGCGTGCGGCTCCGGCGTCGTGTACGGCCGGGGCCGGGAACGTTCTCGATGAGGTCCAGAGGGGAACGTGAAGCGGCGGATCCGGGGAAACCATGGCCCAGCTATTCGCGGATACGGCACGCGACTACGCGCGGTTTCGCATTCCCTATCCCGAGAGTCTGCTGTCCAAGCTGCGGGCGGCCACCGCGCCCACCGGCCGCGGTCGCCTCATTGACCTCGGGTGCGGGACGGGCGAGATCGCCGTGCCGCTGTCGCCGTATTTCCGCGACGTGGTCGGGGTCGATCCCGAGCCCGGCATGTTGGCGGAGGCGCGCTTGCGGGCGGCGCGGGCGAAGCGTCGGAACGTCACCTGGCGCCTGAGCGCCGCCGAGGACCTGGTGCTCGAACCTGCGTCTGTCGAACTCGTGACCGTCGGCGCCGCATTCCACTGGATGAACCGCGCCGTCGTGGCGCGCCGATGCGCCGGCTGGCTCCAGCCGGGCCGGAGGCTTGCGGTTCTCGGCAGCAATAGCACGTGGACCGGGACGGCCGAGTGGCAGGCCCTTGCCAGGGAGGTCATGCGGCGGTGGCTGGGCGGGAAGCGCCGTGCCGGACCGGGCACCTTCACGCCGCGGGAGCGGCACGAGCACGTGTTGGCGCGCGAGGGATTCGACCTGCTGTCCATGAAGGTGTGTATCGAACATACCTGGACTCTCGACACTTTTCTGGGATACCTGCGGTCCACGTCGTTCGCCGGCCGAACGGTGGCGGGCGCGGTCGATGGATTCGACGCCGACATGCGCCGCACGCTGCTCGAACACGATCCGACTGGACGGTACACGGAAAGAGTGCCTTTCTATTGCATCCTCGGCACACTGCATCCGCGCGGATAGGGGCACGCCATGTGGTACAGCCTTGCATGGACGGGTCCTCGCGACCGGTGTTCGGCTGCCGTCGCGTGGCGAGGCCACACGTTCCGGGCGACGGGGATCACGGCGTACCTCGCGACCGGCGTTCGGCTGCCGTCGCGTGGCGAGGCACCCTCCGCGTTGTCGCATGCGCCGTCCCTCGGCGGCCCCCCGCGCCGCCGGGGGCGCCGTCGCGTGGCGGAGGCGCCGTCCGTCCCGTTGTCGCTGGTCGGCCCGCCGCGCCGGGAGTCTGTGCCGTAGAACCGCGCGGACTTCTGGAGGTCGGTTGGGCGGCGTGCGGAGCCGTGGGCGACGCTCTCCGGGCCGGGCTCGCCTTGACATCCCGCCCCGTTGTAGTTACGTTTGTGGCTGCGATCTAGAATGCGCGAGTACTCGTGGGACGAGACGAAGAATCGTGAGAACCTCACCAAGCATGGTCTGGGTTTCCAGGATGTCCGGGCCGTGTTCGACGGCGCGTGTGTGACGTTCGAAGACACGCGCCACGACTACGGAGAACCGCGGTTCATCACCTTCGGCCGCCTGAAGGGCCGCGTGGTCGTGATTGCCCACACCCCGCGGGGCGGCCGCACGCGGGTGATATCGATGAGAAAGGCGAACAGCCGTGAAGCGAGACGCTATCGCGAGCGACTTGGAGCGCGTTGACGCCCTGCGGGACGAGGACATCGACTACTCGGACATTCCGGAGCTGGACGCCGACTTCTTCCGGCAGGCGCGGGTGGTCGTCCCTCCAGGCAAGCAGCAGTTGACGATCCGGCTCGACACCGACGTGCTGGCTTGGCTGAAGGCCCAGGGAAGGGGCTATCAGAGCCGAATCAACGCCATCCTGCGCGCCTACTACGAAGCGCACCGCGACGAGATTCGATAGACGCACGGGCTCTCGACGATTCCGCCGACGCCGGCCCCGCCGGTGGGCAACCGGGCGAGGCTTCGCGGCGACGGGCGTCGATGGCTGTCGCGACGGGCCGCCGCCGCTCGTTCCCCGCGTCCGGGGATCCCGCCGGATTGCGTCTCGGCCGGCGCGGGTGTACTCTGCGGCCATACGCATGGGTTCGTTCGGGACGGCAGGAGGTCAGGCATGAGAACGCTGTCTGTCGGCGTCGCGGCTCTCGGGGTGCTGCTGGCGGGGGCGGGGGTGTCGGCGCACCACTCGTTCTCGGCCGAGTTCGACATCGATCAGCCGGTGACCCTGAAGGGCACGCTGACCGAGCTGGAGTGGGTGAACCCGCACGGGTGGCTCCACATGGACGTCGCCGGTCCCGACGGGGCGGTGGTGAACTGGGCCGTCGAGTTGGGCAATCCCACCGCGCTGCTGCGGCGCGGCCTGCGGCGGAGCGACTTCCCGCCGGGGCTGGAGATCGTGGTCGACGGCTACAAGGCCAAGGACGCGACGCCGACCGCCAACGGCATCACCATCACCTTCCCCGACGGCCGCAACCTGTTCGCGGGCTCGTCGGGCACGGGCGCGCCCGAGCCGAACCGCTAGGCGTCTGCCCTTGGAGCGGAGCACATGGCGGAGTTGCCGATGACTGATTTTGGCCGGTGCGTGCGGGGGGGCGGTACGGCGGTCCTGGTGCTGAGCCTGTTCGTCGCGCCGGCGGCGGCCGGCCAAGCCGCGGAGTCCGCGGAAGAGGCCTACGTCCCGCCGCGGACGAGCGACGGCCATCCCGACCTGCAGGGCGTCTGGCAGGCGCTGAACACCGCCGCGTGGAACCTCGAGGACCACTCGGGCAGTCTGGGCGTCCCCGCCGGCCAGAGCGTTGTGGTGGGCGGCGACATCCCCTACCAGCCGTGGGCCCTGGAGCAGAAGCAGCGCAACTTCGAGAACCGGGCGACGGCCGACCCCGAGACCCGGTGCACCATGCCGGGGGGTGCCGCGCATCACCTACATGCCGTATCCGTTCCAGATCCTGCAGTTCTCCGACCGGGTGCTCATCCTCTACGAGTACGTCCACGCCACGCGCACGGTGTACATGGACGGCACGCCGCATCCCGACGGGCACATCGACTTCTGGATGGGC
>CAXXTG010000284.1:0-14637 GCA_963666855.2 Vicinamibacterales bacterium | reverse complement strand
GCGAGTCCGACGGCCACACGGTCACGACCGCCACCCGGGCTCCGTCGAGCACGCGCGGCTCCACCGTCATCGTGGGGGGCGGCACGATGTTCCCGTCGGTCTTGATGTCGGCCAACTGGAGCAGGAGCTGGTCGGTGACGGTCGCCGCCGCCGGGCGGCCGTCGTCCCGCGCCCCCAGGAAGACGACCCCGGGCCGCCGATGATCCGGCAGGTCGTTGGCGAACGCGCACACCGCCTGTCGGATCTTGACCGGCGTATCGCCCCGCAGCGATTCCTTCCGCTCTACGAGGTCGGACTCCAGGTCCGCCATCATGGCGGTCAGCTCTTCATCCGAGTAGCGGGCGGACCGAAGAGGCGGGTTGCTCATGGCGCGAGATGTGGCGAAGGTCCGTACAGCGTACAACAGCGCCGGCCACGAGGAGGCCGACGGCGCGCGAGCCCCCGAGAGCCTCACAGCCGCCTCCGAAGGTCGATCAGCGTCTTGAGACCGGCGAGCAGGTCGGGAGTCGCAGTCCTCGGCGCTTCGGGCCGTCCGACGATGCGGGCGACGTCGGGAACGGTGCGCCGGAGCTGGTGGGCCCGGACGGATCGATGGCTCGTGCCGAAGCCGCGGCTACGTACCGCCGGGCCGGGCGACCCCGCGGGCCGTCGAGCTCCAGGAAACGGCAGAAGGGGTTGGCCAGCCGCATCTGTTCGGGGGTGCGGCACCGAGGCGTGAGGAGAGCCGGGCTGGCCACGATCGCCGCGACGCAGCGGGCGCGGGAGGTGGCGACGTTGAGGCGGTGCAGGCTGTAGAGGAACGTCATGCCGCGCGGCGCTTCGTCGACGGTCGACGTGGCCATGGAGTAGATGACGATCGGTGCCTCCTGCCCCTGGAACTTGTCGACGGTGCCCACCCGCGCGCCGTGCGGAAGCCGGTCGCGCAGGGTGGCGACATGCGCGTTGTAGGGCGCCACGATGAGGATGTCTGCGAGCGTCAGCCGTGCTCGGACCCCCTGTTCGTCGACCCAGGCCGCGCCGGCGCCGGTCAGGTCGCGGACGAGCCCCGCGACGCGATCGGCTTCCTCTACCGAGGCGTTCGTGTTGCCGGCGTGTTCTACGGGAATGAAGCGCAGGCCGTGCCCGGCCAATGCTCCCGGCCCAATCACCGTCTGCCGACGGAGCTGCGGTCGGGCGCGGAGCCGCCCCTCGTAGAACTGCTCCGTCGTGAACGCGCAGATGTCCGGGTGCATCCGCCATGTGTGGTCCAGGAAGACGCCGCGAGTCGGGTCGACGGTCGCCGACTCGCCGAGGAGGTGGCCGAGGGCGGAGACGTCGGCGCCGGGCGGGTGGACCCCCTGGATGGGTTGATCGAGCTGGCGCGGGTCGCCGAGCAGGACCAGGCTCTCCGCCGCTTGGCAGACGGCGAGGGTGTTCGCGAGGCCCATCTGGCCCGCCTCGTCGATGACGAGCACGTCCACGGCGCCGGCCATCTCTTCGCGCGCCCACAGCCACGCGGTGCCTCCGACGAGGTTGGCCTCGCCCTGGCCGAGGGCCTCGGCTGGAAGCCGGGACGCTGCTCCCAGCGCGTCATGACCCGATCGATGAAGCGCTCGAACTCGGCCTTCTCGCTCGCCGGGTCGAGAGCCCAGCGTCCGTCGTACCCGCCGTTCCTGTCCGCGACGCCGAACAGGTACTCCAGTCCGCCGTCGGCCGCGAACGGGTCCCCTTCGAGGTCGAAGAACAGGTCGCCGTCGGACGGCTCCGGCAGCGCCGCGAGCCCCTTGTCGGGCTCGGCGGGCGTGACGAGTTCGTGAACGCGGCGGCCCTCCCGCCGCCCCTGGTCCTGCACCCGCGCCTGCTCGCGGATGCGGGTCAGCGTGCCGTCGCCGACCCCGTCGAGCCGGGGGACAACCGGCAGAGCCAGCGCGCCGAGCGCGGCCATCGTCGTTACCTCCCGCTCTGTCAGCCGGCTCCGCTGCCCGCGGGTGATGCCGGCCACGACCGACAGGTGGTCGTCGGCGCGGCGTCGCTGTACGCAAGCCTGCTTCCACTCGCAGACTTCGCAGTGATCGACCGGTTCCGGATAGGTCTCGGGCGGCGTCTGCACGTGCGACTCGAACCGATCGCGGACGGCGCGGTAATACGCCGCGTACTCCGCGACCCGGAAGGTCGCGCGGTCCCGTTCGTCGCCGCCGCCGAGGGCGAGGTGCATTCGAGCCGGCTCGGTTCCCTGCGCTTGGGCGAGCAGGTCCGAGTACAGGAGAAGCTGCAGCACCGCCTCGCCCTTCGCATGGCGGGCCAGCTTCGCGTCCAGCACCTCGTACGACCAGCCGCCGAGCACGCTCGGCCTGGGGACGCGGAGCAGGAAGTCGGGGTAGCCGCCCCAACGGCCATCTGCGTCCGTCAGACGCCCCTGGTAGACGATGTCGGCCCCGCGCTGCATGGCGTCCCGGGTGCGCGCGGCCGCCGTCGCGGCGTCCCGGTGGGAGAACGGCGTGTCGGCGGGGGTGATCGACTCGACGGTGCGCCCGTCGGCCGCGAACCGATCCAGTAGACGCCGCTCGTGCTCGATGCCGCGCTGCCGCAGCACGTCGCCGCGGGGGTCTTCGTACGGTGGCGGCGGGTCGAGCTCGCCGAGCGCAATGGCCCGGCGGAGGCTCGTCAGGTGATTGCAGGCGAGATGGTGACCGAGGTCGGTGGCCGAGAACGAGAACCGGCCGTCGGCGTGGCGCATGGGACAGGGACGACGACGATAGCGGTGCGGCCGTCTTCTGAGACCGCATCAAGCCGGGGACGAGGGCTTCGGCCGCTCGGCGGGGCGACCGCCCTTGCGGCCGTTGCGCCGGGCGGCTTCGGCCTTGGCCGCGGTTGCCGCCTTCCCCATCAGCGCTCCCGGTCCGACGAAGCGGAGACGCTCGCGGCGCGTCCGGGCCCGGGCGTCATGGCGCAGGACGAGGAGGTCGGCCTGGGGCTTCACGTCCTGCCCGAGTGCGGTCAGCGCATCGAGGTGGGCGGCCAGAGCGGATCTGATGCCGCGCTTCGCGGCCGCCGCGGTGTCCGCGGCCGCATACACGCCGGGCAGCCCCGCCACCCAGGCGCTGAACGTCCCGTTGCTCTCGCGCTCGACGACCACCGGATAGTGCTCGATCACAATCCCGCCTTCTTCATGATGCGATGCGCCAGTCCGGTACCGACTTCCTTGCTGGTGTGCACGGAAACGGTGACCACCCTCCTCGTTTCCGGGTGCACGAGTTGACGGTGACTGCCCTTGCCGGTTCGCTGTTCCACGAAACCGGCCGCCCGCAGCCGGCGAATCAACTCGCCCCAGGTCATGGGGATTGTAACCTAACGTTTGGTTTCTGTCACGGCGTCGCGAACGCCACGAGCTCCTGGCTGGCTCCGGAGCCGGTGGCGATCAGCACGAACTGGCGGCCCGATTCCGTCCGGTAGGTCATCGGGGTCGCGGTGGAGCGCTCCGCCAGCGGGGCCGACCAGACCTCGCGGCCCGTGGCCTTGTCGAAGGCGTAGAGCGCGTCCTCTCCGCCCCCGACGAAGACGAGGCCGCCCCGGGTGACGATGGTGCCGGGCGCGCCGGGGGTGCCCAGCCGGTCGGGCAGGTCGAGGTTCCGCAGGGCGGGATGCGCCCGCAGGCGGTCGCTGCCGCGGCCGAAGGGGACCCGCCAGGTGATGTCGCCCGCGTTCAGGTCGACGGCGACGAGGTAGGCGTAGGGCGGCTTGTTCAGGGGGATGCCGCCCTCGAAGGTCGCGCGTCCGCCGAGGTCGGCGTCGTAGCCGACGTAGTCGGGGTCGGTGGCGTCGGCGAACGGGTTGTTGGTGGTCTCCGGGTCGAACTTCACCAGACGCTGCACGCCGGCCACGTTCGACGACTTCACGTAGAGCATCCCCGTCTCGGGGTCGAACGCCCCGCCGCCCCAGTTGGCGACGCCGCCGCCGCTCGGGCGCACGAGCGAGCCTTCGAGGCTGGGCGGCGTGTAGAGGGGGCCGGTGCGGAACGCGTCCATCGCAGTCCGCGCCGCCGCCTCGCAGCGCCGGGGTCAGGTCGAAGGCGTCGTCGGGCGCCATGCCGAGGGTGGGGAGCAGCGCCGGCGGGCGGGTCGGGAACGGCTGGGTCGGCGACGTGCGCTCGCCGGGCACGTCGCTCTGCGGCACCTCGCGCTCCTCGATGGGCCAGACGGGTTCGCCGGTGACGCGGTCGAAGACGAAGACCAGCCCCTGCTTGGTGAGCTGGGTGACGGCCTCGACGCGCCGGCCGCCGATGGTGATCGGGGTCAGCATCGGCTGCGTCGGCAGGTCGTAGTCCCAGACCCCGTGGTGGACGATCTGGAAGTGCCACACGCGCTCGCCGGTGTCGGCGTCGAGGGCCACCAGGCTCTCCGCGAAGAGGTTGTCGCCGAGCCGCTGCCCGCCGTAGTAGACGTTGGTGGGGTTGCCGACGGGCAGGAACACGAGCCCGCGCGCCTCGTCGACGGTCACCCCGGCCCAGACGTTGGTGGCCCCCATGTGGCGCCACGCCTCGTTCTCCCACGTCCGGCTGCCGAACTCGCCTTCCTGGGGGATGGTGTGGAAGCTCCAGACGAGGGCGCCGGTGCGGGCGTCGTAGGCGCGGACGTCGCCGGGCGGCGCCCGTCGGTAGATGACGCGGTCGCCGACGGCGCTGCCGACGATGACGAGGTCCTTGTACATGACCGGTGCCGCGTTGAACTCGAAGTGGCTGCGGTCGATGGGCCAGATGAGGTCGCGGCTCAGGTCGACCACGCCGTCGTCGCCGAACGACGGCACCACTTCGCCGGTCGCCGCGTCGAGGCAGAACAGGCGGTGCCGGCTCGCGAGGAAGATGCGCAGGTCCCCGCCGTCGCGCCACATGGTGACGCCGCGGTGCCGGAAGCCGCCGCCGAGGGCGGGCATGCCGTCGGCGTAGGCGCGGGGGTCGAAGACCCAGCGTTCGGCCCCGGTCTCGGCGTCGAGGGCGGCGACGCGGTTGTAGTTGGAGCTGACGTAGACGGTGCCGTCGAGCATGATCGGCGTGCTCGTGAACGCGCCGGGGATGGTGCCGAACTCCCGCCGCGGCCGGTCCGCGGGCCGCCACGTCCACGCCGCCTCGAGCCGGTCGACGGTGTCCGGGGTCAGGGTGTCGGCGGCCGAGTAGCGGGTGTTCGCGGCGTCGCCGCCCACGTACGGCCATTCCACCGCCGCGCTGGCGGCGGCCGGCTTCCTGGGCCGATGCCTCCGGCACGGTCCCCAGGAGGAACGGGAGCGCCGCGGCGAACGCGGTCGCGAGCCGCCGTGTTCGAAGGCAGGGTACGGTCATCGGTCCTCCTCGTCCGGGAGCCCGCGGCGTGCCCGCGCAGGCTCCCGGCAGGTACGGTTCGAGCGGCAAGCGGGGCTTCGCGCGACGACTTCCCGATAGGCCGTCGCCGCCGAGTGGGGATTCACCCGGGCGGAAACGCCCTCGGGGTCCACCGGCGTCGAATCAGCGCCCCTCGTAGATGAGCCCGACGATCTGCTCCACCCGGCCGGCCGGCGCCTGGAAGTCGCTGTACTCCTCGGGCACCGAGTACGCCGCCACCGTCTCCTCGACGCTCTGCCCGGCCTCGGCCCCCGCCTGGGCGCGGGTCAGCAGGTCGTCGTAGAACGCCGCGTAGTCGACGAGGTCGTCCCAGGTCAGGGGGTCGTCGTTGTGGCCCGGGATGATCGTGTCGACGTCCTCGATGGCGTCGACCGCGTTCTTCAGCGTCTGGCCGAACTCGGTGGCGCTGCCGTTGGTGTTGTCGGCGTCGATGAACGGCAGCCCCTTGCGCGCCATCATGTCGCCGGTGTGCATAGCCCGCGCCTCGCGGAACACGACCCAGGTGTCGCCGTCGGTGTGGCCCCGGCCGAAGTAGTAGAGGTCGATCTGGTCCGCCCCGCTGTAGAGCGAGGTCCGGGTGGCGAAGGTGATCTTCGGCAGGAACCGCGCGTTGTCGCCGGTGAACGCCTCGCAGTTCTTGATGGACCCGCCCTGGAACCCGGCGCCGTCGTCGCAGTCGGTGCTCGCCATGTGCCCGGCGGTGTTCTCGTGCACCACGAAGTCGACGGTGTCGGGGAACTCGGTGTTGGCGCCGCTGTGGTCCCAGTGCGTGTGGGTGTTGATGATCGTCGTCACCGGGTTGTCGGTGATGCGCGCCACCTCGGCCAGGATGTCCTCGCCGTAGCCGCGGATCTTGGTGTCGACCAGGGTCACCCCCGACGCGGTCACGAACACCGCGGTGTTCCCGCCGGTGCGCATGCCCCGCTCGGCCGGATCGGACGTGAGCACGTAGAGGTTGTCGGCGATCTGAAGCTGGCGGATGCCGAAGCGGTCCTGCCGCGCCTCGTTGGCGGCGACCGCGGTGAGGACGGCAACCGCCGTCAACGTCGTCAGGCAAATCGTGCGTCTCATTCTCGACCTCCCCGGCCCGGCCGCGCCGCCGTCCGGCTCGTGCCCATGCCCGCGGCGCCCCGGCCTCGTCCTCTTCGTTCCGTGAACCGCGTTCCGCGCGGCCAACCGTGCGGGGAAATTGTACGCGGAATCCCGCGCCCCGACGGAACAGGCCGGCAGGGAGCAGGGGCAGCTCTCCTTCACCGAACGTCGCGGGTGCGCAGGGGTCATCGCCGGATGACTCGCGAGGATCCGCCCGCCACGCCGCGCTTCCCGAACGCTGCGGGTGCCGCAGGGGTCATTGCCTGATGACCGGCGAGGATCCGCCCGCCGCGCTGCCCCACGCTCCGTGCCGCGCCGGCGCGGGCGCGGCCCTCGTCACGCCCCGAGCAGAGTCGCGAGCGAAACCCGGGTGCCGATGAACGTCCTGATCGTCATGTTCTCGAACTGCACGCTTCGGACCCGGCCGGCCGGCTCCGTCTTCACCCACTGCTTGTCCAGTCTCCGGCCGCCTCTCTCGGCCACGATGAAATAGCGCGTCGATATCGACCTCGTCGCGCCGTCGTCCGACTCGACTTCGCAGACGGCGCGAAGATACTCGAGAATGGGCGCGGACCTCCGCAGTTGGTCCCGCGGTGGAATCTCCTCGGTGAGCGTCTTCTTGAGTTCGATGAAGACCGCATCCGTGCGTTCGCCCGAGTCGATGATCAGCAGGTAGTCGCAGACTCGCTTCCAGGGACCGTCCCGCAGCCCGGATGAATGACCGATGCGCTCCAGGCGGACCGCGGCCGCGGTCGGCGGGGCATCCACGACGCGTACCCTCATGCGGGACTGCGGGTCGCGCAGCACGATACCGCCGTCCGAGGCCGCCGGCACCAGCTTATCCGGCTTCAAGATGTGGGCCAGATCGGACGCCAGCGTCATGGTGCCCCGTCCGTGCTCTCCGACAGCCGCGAGGAAAGCTCGTTGGCCACCGCGTTGATGCTGTCGATGGTCGTGTCGAAGATGGGCATGTCGATGCCGTAGCGGTCCACCGTGCACGGCGTCAGGCCGTGCTTTTCCGTGACGTAGGCCCGGATCCGGTCCGGCGCGATGCGGTCGTCGGCTTCGTACCCCAGCCGCTGGGCGACGGCCTCCCTGTCGTCGACGGGTCCGTCGAGCATGACCAGGTTGTTCAGCTCCTTCACCAGGTAGTCGCTGTGGGTGGTCAGGACGACCTTCAGCCCGGTCCGCACTAGGCGCGCGAGCAGGCGCGCCAGCCGAATCTGGTTGGCCGTGTCGAGATGACCCTCCGGCTCGTCGATGATCAGCAGGTGGTTCCGCCGGGCCACGTGGCGCAGGAAGAAGTACAGGTCGGACAGCCCGCGCGCCGACGACGACGCCAGGTGGAGCGGAATGCTGAACCGGCCCGGGCCGCGCGCCGCCGACTTGAACTCGATGTTGTCGCTGGTGGTCTTGTAGTAGCCGTTCATCAGCGTCTTGACGCCCTCGAACAGCTTGTCGTCGTAGATTTCGCTGCGTTGTCTGCGTAGGTCGGCGATGCCGCGGGTGTAGTCGATGTTGTGCTTGATCGGGAGGGCGTATCGGCTGACGGTCTGGTCGATCAGGACGTACGGCAGATAGCGGGCGTCCTCCTTCCGGTCGCCGAGCTTCTGCAGCAGATCGACCAGTTGGTTCTTCGTGAAGTCGAGCTCCTTGTAGAAGAGCGAGATGCCGAAGCGCTCGGCGCAGAGGACGAACGGACTCAGCGGCAGGTCGGGGAACAGGAGCCGCAGATAGAGACTGGAGACGTACGCCGCCACCTCTTCCGGAGGACGGGGTTGCCGGCGTTCCAGCTCCATCCCGTCGACCGAGATCGCAGCGCCGTCATGGCGCATCGCGAGGGTCTCGCCGCGGGCCATCCCGATCTCGACCTGCGGAAGCTGGTCGGGCGGCGTCCAGTCGAGCTCGACACCGAGCGACGCCTCCTGGAACGCGTCCGGCGGCGAACTGAAGACGCCGGCCAGCGCCTCCCGCGAGAAGGCGCGGGTCAGGGCCCGCAGCACCGTCCTGCGCTCGCTGGCCAGCGTGTCCCGATCCGCCGGCACCGTGGCCCGACCCCGGCTGGCGGTCTGTTCGACGAGTTCGTCGAAGACGCGTCGTCGGCCGCGCTCGGCGGGCGCGGGGGTCCCGTGTCCCGCGTAGGGCGCGGCCGCACCCGGCCACGTGTGCCACATCTGCAGGAAACCGTACAGGGTGTAGACCAGGTACGTCTTGCCGGTGTTGTTGCGGCCGGCGATGATGGTCAGGTCCCCGAGTTCCAGATCGGCGTCGGCCACCGGGCCGACGTTCTTGAACTTGAACGTGGGCGGTTTCCGAGCGTTGCGGCCGCCTGTCGGCATGTGTTGCGCCTCGAATCGGTGAGGCCCGCTCCTCCCTCGACGCCGCGCGGTGCGCAGCGCCCTCGGAACGGCACCCTTCAAGAGCTTATCGCAGACCGGGTGCCCGGTCGCGGACGCGCGAGCCCGCGTGCCCGTCCCGAGTCGGGCTGCGTGCAGGCGCTCCTGCGGGCACGGCGATTCGGAGCAGCGAGAGCGGCGCTTCACGGGGCGGGGCGGCGGGGAATCGCAGGCCGGCGTGCCCGGTGCCGCTGTGAGTGGGCGTAGGCCGGGCCGAACTCTACAGCGACGCGCGGGAGCTGCTGCGGGCGCGGAGGGCGTGCTGACGCGCGCGGCGGTCCGCGAGGATGATGACGATGGCGGCGGCGACGCCGGCGAACGGCAGTCCGGCGGCGAGGATGGCGGGGAAGACGATCATGCCCAGCAACGGGTCGCCGCCGGTCAGGGCGAGGGTGAGCAGGCCGGCCGCGCAGACATACGGCACGGCCACCCAGTCGGCGGGGTCGGTCTCCGGGCGGCGGCGTCCGCGCATGAGGGGAGCATAGCATGGCCCTGGGCGAAGCGCTCTCGATGGGCGTCGGCATCACCATCGGCGCCGCGGTGGGGTTGTCCCCGTTGCGGCCGGCGTTGACCGCGTCGGCTTCGCCAATGGTAGGATGCTGCGGTTGCTCGGCCGACTTCCGTGCCGCCCGCGTCGCCTGGGCGCCCGGCGGGTCGGAGCCGGGCCGACGTTGGTGTGCGCCGCGCCGCCGGCTGGTTTCCGGGCGCGGGCGGTCGGCCGAACCGTTCCGGCGCGGGCAATCGGCCGAACGCGTTCCGGGGTGATTCGGCTGGCGAGACGGGTGCTGTTGCTATGTCCCACGGGCGAGGGTGGTTGCGGAGACTTCGCGGTTACGCGGCGGCCTGTACGGCGGCGGTCGCCTGTCTGGCCCTGCTCGGCTTGGCCGGCGCCGGTGGCGGCGGGGGGGTGGAAACCGGCGCCGCGTTCGAGCCGGTCCTGTCGCAGGTCGCTGAGCTGCCGCGCATGCGGTCGCTTCTCATCTCGGTGGACGGGGCGCTGGAGGTCGAAGAGTACTTCAACGGTGCGAGGCCGAACCGCGCCGCCAACATGAAGTCCGCCTCGAAGAGCCTCATCTCGCTGCTCGTCGGCATTGCCGTGGACCGCGGGCACGTCGCCGTCGACGACACCGTCGACCGTTTCTTCCCCGACCTCGTCGACGACCCCGCGAAGCGCGGCATCACCGTCGAGGACCTGCTGACCATGCGGTCGGGCCTCGAGACCACCAGCAACCGCAACTACGGCCGCTGGGTGGCGAGCCGTCACTGGGTCCGCCACGTGCTGACCCGGCCCCTGGTGGCCGAGCCGGGCACCCGGATGATCTACAGCACGGGCAACACCCACCTGCTGTCGGCGATCGTCGCGAAGGCGTCCGGCATGAACACCTGGCGGTTCGCCCAACGCCACCTGGGCGGGCCGATGGGGATCTCCGTGCCCCGGTGGACCGCCGATCCGCAGGGCGTGTACTTCGGCGGGAACGAGATGTCGATGCTGCCGCGCGACATGCTCGCCATCGGCGAGATGTACCTGAACTGCGGGCGCGCCGGCACGCGGCAGATCGTCTCCGAGGACTGGGTGCACACGTCGATAGCCGCCCACGCGACGCGGACCCGCAGCCCGGACCGCGCCTACGGCTACGGCTGGTGGGTGCGGGAGCTGGCCGGCTACGACGCCTTCTACGCCTGGGGCTACGGCGGGCAGTTCATCTACGTGGTGCCCGCCCTGCGGCTGGTCACCGTGATGACCTCGTCGCCCAACCCCGGGCGGACGCTACGCGGGCACCGGCGGTCGCTGTACAGCCTGATGGAGGACGAGATCGTGCCGGCCGTCGCCGCCCGCCGCCGCTCCGCGGCAGTTGCCGCCGCGGGCGGGTAGCGCTGGACGAAGGCGCGGAGTCCTCGGAATGGGATCGTGAACCCGTTGGTCGACTGGTTGAGGAGGTCGATGATGGATGGATGCATGCGCGGCGCGCTGTTCGCCGCGGTCGCGGCGGTCGCCCTCGGCGGCGCGGCACCGATCGTGTCGGGGCAGACCGGGGCCGGTGCCCAGGACGGCGAGTGGCGCCACTACGGCGGCGACGAGGCGAACACCCGCTACTCGCCCCTCGACCAGATCGACGGGGACAACTTCGCGGACCTCGAGCTGGTGTGGCGGCTCAAGACCGACAACTTCGGCCCCGAGCCCGAGTACAACTTCCAGTCGACGCCGCTGATGGTGGGCGGGGTCATCTACACCACCGCGGGCACCCGCCGCGCGGTCGTCGCGGCCGACGCGGCGACCGGCGAGTACCTGTGGATGCACCGCCTCGACGAGGGCGAGCGGGCCGAGGTGTCGCCGCGCCGCCGGTCGGGCCGCGGGCTCGCGTACCGCGACGACGGCGGCGACGGGCAGATCATCTACGTCACCCCCGGCTACCGCATGATCGCGCTGAACGCGAAGACGGGGCAGCGCATCGCGGGATTCGGCGAGGACGGCATCGTCGACCTGATGCAGAACATGGACCAGGAGATCGACCCCCTCGGCGGCTCCATCGGCCTGCACTCGACGCCGCTGGTGGCCGGCGACACCGTCGTCATCGGGGCCGCCCATGTGCCCGGCAGCGCCCCCGTGTCGATGCGCAACACCAAGGGCTACGTCCGCGGCTTCGACGCCGACACCGGCGAGCGGAAGTGGATATTCCACACCCTGCCGGGGGCCGACGAGTTCGGGAACGACACCTGGCTGAACGACTCGTGGCGCTACACCGGCAACACCGGGGTGTGGGGGCAGACCAGCGTCGACCTCGAGCTGGGCATCGTGTACCTGGCGACGGAGATGCCCACCAACGACTACTACGGGGGGCACCGCCACGGCGACAACCTGTTCTCGGACAGCATCGTCGCGGTCGACCTGGAGACCGGCGACCGGCTGTGGCACTTCCAGGCCATCCACCACGACGTGTGGGACTGGGACTTCCCGTGCGCGCCGATCCTCGCCGACGTCGTCATCGACGGGGTCGAGCGGAAGATCGTGGCCCAGCCGAGCAAACAGGCGTGGCTCTACGTGCTCGACCGGGAGACGGGCGAGCCGATCTGGCCGATCGAGGAGCGGCCGATGGAGCAGTCCGACGTGCCCGGCGAGCTGCTCGCCGCGACCCAGCCGTTCCCCACCCGCCCCGCCCCCTACGACCGGCAGGGCGTGGGGGTCGAGGACCTCATCGACTTCACGCCCGAGCTGCACGCCGAGGCGCTGGCCCGGGTCGCCAACTTCCGGATGGGCCCGATCTTCACGCCGCCGGTGGTCGCCGACCCGGATGGCCCGTACGGCACGCTCATGCTGCCGTCGGCCGGGGGCGGCACCAACTGGCCGGGCGGCTCCCTCGACCCCGAGACCGACATCTTCTACGGGTACTCGTTCACCAGCGTGACCTCGCTCGGGCTCGTCAACGATCCCGAACGGTCGGACATGGACTTCATCCGCGGCAACCCGGCCGGGGTCGCGCCGCGCGACCGCGCCCTGACCATCCGCGGGCTGCCCCTCGTCAAGCCGCCGTGGGGGCGCATCACCGCCATCGACCTGAAGACCGGCGACCATCTCTGGCAGATACCCCACGGCGAAACGCCCGACAACGTCCGCAACCACCCGGACCTGGAGGGCGTCGAGATTCCCCGCACCGGCCGCGTCGGCCGGGTCGGCACGCTCATCACCAAGACGCTGGTGATCGCGGGCGAGCCGGGGACGTTCACCACGCCGTCGGGCGAGGTGGGGGCGATGCTGCGGGCCTACGACAAGACGACCGGCGAGGAGGTCGGCGAGGTCCTGATGCCGGCCGGGGTGTCGGGGTCGCCGATGACCTACATGCACGACGGGGCGCAGTACATCGTCGTCGCGGTCAGCGGCGGCGGCCAGGCCGGCGAGCTGCTGGCGTACCGGCTGCTGGACTGACGGGTCGCGGGCGCTGGGCGCGGGTTCAGGCACCCGCGCCCCCGCCACGCGTCTGCGCCGAAGAACGACGTGGACCGCCGAAGGGTTCGTTGAACGCCGGGCGGATCCGTCAAGCGACCGCTGTCGGGCTATACCCCTACCGGTTGGCGTGGTCCCGGAGCGCCTGTCTGAGTTCGGCGTGCTCGCGGCGCATGGCTTCGCGGATCTCGATGTGTTCTTCGCGGATGGCGCGCCGGATGTCCGCGTGCTCCGCCTCGCGGCGCTCGACTTCGGATGTGATCCTTTCGCCGAGATTGATCGTGTTCCACAGTACCCCGAGCACGGCGAGGAGAATCGGCACGCCGACGGCCATGATGGCGATAGTCTCCTGAGACCATCGAATCGATTGGCGTGCGGGGGCGGGGGCGGCGTCTGTCGGTTCGGCCATGGTCTGTCAGCGGACGGAAGCGAACGTATAGGAAGCATACCACGACCGGGCTGCGCCCTCTACGCGATCGACGTCCCGCCGTCCACGGGTATGACCGCGCCGGTGGTGTAGGCGCCGGCCCGCGACGCGAGGTAGATGGCGACGCCGGCCATGTCCTCGGGGCGGCCGATGCGGCGCAGGGGGCAGCGGCGCACGATCTCGTCCCCGAACGTCTCCAGCGTCGCCTCGGTCATCTTGCTGGGGAAGAACCCCGGCGCCACCGCGTTGACGGTGACGTGGCGGGGGGCCAGCTCGAGGGCCAGCGACCGCGTCAGGTGGTGGACGGCGGCCTTGCTCGCCGAGTAGGGGAACGTGCCGTTCTCGAGAATGGTCGGCGCCCGGAGGCCGTCCATCGAGCCGATGTTGATGACCCGGGCCGGATCGTCGGGGGTGGCCGCGGCGGCCAGCAGCGGGGTCAGGTCGCGGGTCAGGAAGAACAGCGCGGTCACGTTCAGCTCTAGCACCTTGCGGAACCCCGACTCGGGGAACGTCTCGTAGGGGGCGCCCCACGCCGCCCCGGCGTTGTTCACGAGGATGTCGAGCCGCGGGGTCCGCTCGCCGAGGGCCCGCACGAGCCGGCCGCGGTCCGCGTCGTCGGCGACGTTCGCGGGCAGGGCGTGACAGGGCCCCGCCGCCGACAGCTCGGCCGCGGTCCCCTCGCAGGCTTCCGCCTTCCGCGACGAGATCCAGACCGTCGCCCCCGCCCGCAGGAACCCCTCGGCGATCATGCGGCCGATGCCGCGCGAGCCGCCGGTGACGAGCGCCGTCTTGCCGCCGAGGTGGAACAGCGTGGCGGTGTCCATGGCGGACGGGCCGCTCATTGCTCCGCCAGGGGCAGGAACAGCGAGATCCGGTCCTCGGTGCCCACCGCCCGCGAGATGTGCCCCTGCCCGGTGGTGTCCTCCGCGAGGAGGATGTGCCCCGGGTGCAGGCGTACGACGGTCCCGTCGCCCATCACCACCTCGCTCTCCCCGCTCAGGGTGATGACGAACTGCCGCCGCGGCGCGGTGTGCCAGTCGATGAAGTAGTCGGGCGAGGTCCGCCGGAACTGGACGCTCGTGACGTCGATCGGCTCCGACAGCTCGGTCGCGCCGCGCCGCGTCCCCAGCGGCACGTCGTACTCCTCGGCGTGGGTCTTGCCGTCCGGCCCGGTGTAGATGCGGGTCACCTTGATCGGCGTCCGCTCCTGGGCGGCGGCATGGCTCCCGCCGGTCCAGTGCACGGCCACGAGGGCGAGGGTCGGCACCCAGCCGAGGGCCGCGGTCACGAGGGCGATTCTGCGGAATGATGGCATTTCTCTTCTCACTGGTGCAGCCGCGCTGGTCACCGCGGCGGCGCGCTGGTCACTGCCGATCCGCGCCCGCTCACCTGCGGCGGCCGTAACCGCTCACCCCGGGGCGGCCGCGATTCG
>CAXXTG010000283.1:0-4819 GCA_963666855.2 Vicinamibacterales bacterium | reverse complement strand
GGTTCACGCCGGACGGCCGCGGCATCGTCTTCTCGGGCCTCCGCGAACCGGACGCCGAGTACGCCTGGCGGCAGTCCGAGGTGTACCGGGTCGACCTGGCGACGCGCCAGATCACCGCCCTGACCAGCCGCGACGGCCCCGACGCGGGCGCCGTCCCCTCGCCCGACGGGCGCGCCATCGCCTACACCGGCATGGACCACACCACCGACACCTACCGCGAGGAGGGCCTCTACGTGATGGCCGCCGACGGCTCGGGTCCCCGCGTCGTCGCCACCGAGATGGGGCGGCGCCCCGGCATCGTGGGCTGGGCCGCCGACGGCGGCGGCGTGTACCTGAACGCGCAGCTCCGGGGCACCAGCAACCTCCACTTCGCGTCGGTCGACGGCGAGGTCCGGCAGGTGACCACCGGCAACCACATGCTCTCGGTGTCGTCGGTCAGCGACAACGGCGTCGCGGTCGGCGTCGTCTCCAGTTACCACGCGCCCGGCGACCTCGTGGCCTTCGACATCGACGATCCGGCGTCGATGCGCACCCTGCACCGCACCAACGCCGGGCTCCTCGCGGATGTGCGCCTGGGCGACGTCGAGGAGATCTGGTACCGGTCGCCCGACGGGCTCGACATCCAGGGCTGGATCGTCAAGCCGCCCGACTTCGACCCCGCGAGGAAGTACCCCCTCATCCTCCGCATCCACGGCGGCCCCCACGCCATGTACAACGCCGGCTTCGACTTCAAGAACCAGGACCACGCGGCGAACGGCTACGTGGTCCTGTACACGAACCCGCGCGGCAGCAGCGGCTACGGCAGCGCGTTCGGCAACGCCATCAAGAACGCCTACCCGGGGACGACTACGACGACCTGATGGCGGGGGTGGACGAGGTCGTCTCGCGCGGCTACATCGACGAGCGCAACCTGTTCGTGTACGGCGGCAGCGGCGGGGGCGTCCTGACGTCGTGGATCGTCGGCCGCACCGGGCGCTTCACCGCCGCCGTGGTCAAGGCCCCGGTCACCAACTGGCTGAGCTTCGTCGGCACCACCGACGGGTCGGGCTGGTACCGCAACTTCGAGAAGCTCCCCTGGGAGGACCCCGAGGAGCACCTGCGGCGGTCGACCCTGATGTACGTCGGCAACGTCACCACCCCGACCCTGCTGATGACCGGCGAGCGCGACCTGCGGACGCCCATGGAGCAGACCGAGCAGTACTACCGGGCCCTGAAGCTGCGCAAGGTGCCCACGGCGATGATCCGCCTGACCGACAGTTGGCACAGCCGCAGCTCGCCCCCGACCAACTTCCTGCGGGTGCAGCTCTACCTGCGGCTGTGGTTCGAGCGGTTCACGGTCGGGGGGGCCGCCGTTACCGATGAGGAGGGGTAGGGGCCTGCCTTGCTCGGGCGAAGTCGAGAAGTCATGCCGTTCGAGCTTCGGTACGGTTCGCGAGGGACAGCCGAGAGGAGCTTCAGTGATGTCTGTGACCACCAGATGCGTTGGAATGGCCGCCACCGCTGTCCTCGCGCTGGCCGGCGGCGCCCGGGCGCAGTCGGCGGCCGAGATCGGACCGCAGGCGGCGTTGAACGCGATGGGCATCGTCGGCTACGCCGACCGGATGAGCGTGGCGCCGGGCGAGACGATCCGGTTCATGGTCAGTAGCGAACTGCCCACGTACCGGGCAGAGATCGTCCGGCTGATCCACGGCGACGCGAACCCGAACGGGCCGGGCATCAAGGAGGCGCTGGTCGAGGCGCCGGCCAACGGCGACTATCCCGGCCGACGCCAGGAGCTGCCGCTCGGCTCCTACGTCACCGTGCCCGACGCCGAGGCGCTGCGGCTCGGCGGCAGCTTCACGATCACCGCCTGGATCGCGCCGACGCGGCCCGGGGTCGTGGGCTGGGTCGGGGAGCCCGGCGCGCAGGGCGTGGTGACGAAGTGGGCGGCGGACCGCGGCTACGGCCTGATGATCGACGAGCAGGGGCGGCTGGCCCTGTGGCTCGGGGCGGCGGACGGGCAGGTGGCGCGGGTGGCGGCGGAGCCGGCGCTGCGGCGCTGGGCGCCCGCCATCCCGGGGGCGGGCCGGCCGCGACCGCACGGCGTACCGACGCAGTGGTACTTCGTGGCCGCGACGTTCGACGCCGAGACCGGCGGGGTGACGCTGTACCAGGAGCCGCTGGACCGCTACGCGAGCGACCCGACGCGCGTCGTGGCGGAGGAGACGACGCCGGTGCGGGCGCTGGCGACGCCCGACGTACCGCTGCACATGGCCGCCTACGCGACCGCCGACGGCGGCGTGGCCGGGCACTACAACGGCAAGATCGACAACCCCCGCATCTACGCCCGGGCGCTGAGCCCCGCCGAGGTCCAGGCGATCGCGGCCGGCGCGGGGCCGGACGACGCGGCGGCGGCGTGGGACTTCGCGGCGGACATCGCGACCGATCGGGTGCGTGACACCGCGGGGAGCGGGCTGGACGGCCGCACCGTGAACCAGCCGACGCGGGCGGTGACCGGGCACCTGTGGGACGCGACCGAGATGGACTTCCGCCGAGCGCCCGAGCAGTACGGCGCCATCCACTTCCACGACGACGACCTTCTGGACGCGGCGTGGGAGGTCGGCTTCGCCTTCGAGGCGCCGGCGGACCTGCCGAGCGGGGTGTACGCGGCGCGGCTGCGGACCATAACCAGCGAGGACTACGTGCCGTTCTTCGTCCGGCCGACGCGCGGGACCGCCACCGCGGACATCGCGTTCCTGGCCCCGACCGTCAGCTATCTCGCCTACGCCGGGACCGGCGGCACCGGCTTCCAGCCGATGAGCCTGTACTCGACCCACACCGACGGCAGCGGCGTCGCCTACTCGTCGCGGCTGCGCCCCATCACCAACATGCGCCCCAAGATCGACACGCGCAACCCGTGGCAGTTCATGGCCGACACCCACCTCGTCGACTGGCTCGACGTGAAGGGCTTTGCGGTCGACGTCGTTACCGACCACGACCTCCACGCCGAGGGGGCGGCCCTGCTCGAGCCCTACAACGTGGTGCTGACCGGCACCCACCCGGAGTACTACTCGTGGGAGATGCTGCAGGGGATGCGGTCGTACCTCGAGCAGGGCGGCCGGCTGATGTACATGGGCGGCAACGGCTTCTACTGGGTGACGCCCGTCGACCCCACCGGGACCTTCATCGAGGTGCGGCGGCGCGACGGCACCGAGCACTGGCAGGGGGCGCCGGGCGAGAGCCACCACAGCCTGACCGGCGAGCCGGGCGGACTTTGGCGCTTCCGCGGCCGGGCCCCGCAGTGGCTGGTGGGGGTCGGGTTCACGGCGCAGGGGTTCGACCGGAACTCGCCCTACCGGCGGATGCCGGACAGCTTCGACCCGCGGGTCGCCTTCGTCTTCGAGGGCATCGGCGACAACGAGCTCATCGGCAACCACCCGTCGCTGGTGCTCGACTTCGGGGCGGCGGGGTCCGAACTCGACCGGGTGGACCCCGCCCAGGGCTCGCCGCCCCACACCCTGGTGCTGGCACGGTCGTTCGGCCACTCCGACGCCTACCAGCACGTGATCGAGGAGGTGAACACCAGCAACTCCGAGCAGGGGGGCACGGTCAACCCGCTCGTCTACGCCGACATGGCCTACGTGGAGTACCCCAACGGGGGCGCGGTGTTCTCGACGAGCTCGATCGCGTGGAGCGGCAGCCTGTCGTTCAACGACTACGACAACAACGTCTCGCGGCTGACCGAGAACGTGCTGCGGCGGTTCGCGTCGGACGAGCCGCTGCCCGGGCCGACGGCCGCACCCTGAACGGACGCGACCGAGCCGATGTACCAGGTCGAGGCGTGGTCGGCGCTGCGGCGGGCGCGGCGCGACGCGGGCGGCGGCTTCCGCTGGCTCCACGTCAGCGGCACCGTCTGGGCGCTCGGCTTTACGAGCCTCTTCACGGACGTCTCGTCCGAGATGGTCGCCACGGTGCTGCCCGTCTACCTGGTGCTCTACCTCGGGCTGACGCCGTTCCAGTTCGGCATCGTCGACGGGCTCTACCATGGGGTGACGGCGCTGCTGCGGCTGGCCAGCGGCGTCGCTGTCGACCGGACCGGCCGCTCGAAGGAGATCGCCCTGGCCGGCTACGGCGCCTCGGCGGCGTCCCGGCTGGCCATGCTGGCGGCCGGCGCCTCGTGGCCGCTCATCGCCGGCGTCGTGGCGTTCGACCGGGCCGCCAAGGGCGCGCGAGCCGTGCCGCGCGACGTGCTGATCTCGCTGAGCAGCCGCCCCGACGGCCTGGCGACGGCCTTCGGCGTGCACCGGGCGCTCGACAGCGCCGGCGCCATGCTGGGGCCGCTCGTCGCCCTCGCCATCCTCGGCACCCTTCCGAACGCCTTCGACGTCGTCTTCGTCGCCAGCTTCAGCGTGGCGCTCGTCGGCCTCGGCGTGCTCGTGCTCTTCGTCAACAACGCGGAGCGGCCGCCCGGAACGGGGCCGGCGCCGCGGGACACGATGTCGAACCTGACGGAGCGGGAGGTCGACGCCGAGCGGCCGTCCGGATCGGGGCCGGCGCCGGCCGCCGTCACTCCGCTCCCCGCGGGACGCCGTCGCGCCCTTCCAGGGGAACGCCTCGCCGGTTCCCCGGCGCCCCCGGGGCGCGGCGCAACGCGGAGTCTCGTCGCGGGCATCCTGCGCGCCCCCGGCTTGCTGCGCCTCACCGTCGCCGCGACGATGCTCGGCGCCGCCACGGTGAGCGACGGCTTCCTCTACCTGCTGCTGCAGCGGGAGGCCGGCTTCAGCCCGGGCCTCTTCCCGCTGCTCTATGTCGGGACCTCCGGCTGTTATCTCGCACTGGC
>CAXXTG010000282.1:0-17006 GCA_963666855.2 Vicinamibacterales bacterium | reverse complement strand
CGCACGGGCTGGACGCGCGCGCGGTCGAGGCGCACAACGACTATCTGCAGCTCGCCGCCGAGGGCGGTCTGCTGCTCTGCCTGCCGATCGCGGCGGCCGTCGCCGTCTTCGTCCGCGGAGGTGCGCCGCCGGTTCCGCGAGGGCGCCGACGATGCCCGGACGTGGTGGCTGCGGGCCGGCGCGGCGACGGGGCTCGGCGGCGTGGCCCTGCAGTCGCTCGTCGACTTCAGCCTCCAGATGCCCGGCAACGCCGTGCTCTTCGCCCTGCTGATGGCGGTCGCCGTGCATCGGCCGGCGCGCGGCGCGCCGCGCCCGACGGTGGCGCCGTCGCGAGCCGGGGCGGCTCCGCCGCTCGGGGGCGGTCGCCGGGCCGCTCTCGGGCGGTCGCCGCGCCGCCCTATCCGGCCGCGGTGACGGGGTGGTCGCCGATGGCGAGGTGGCCGAGCCGCCGGCCGGGCGCGCCGGCCCGTCGTCTTGCCGCCGGCGTTCTACCCCGTCGCGGTGACGAGGTGGTCGCCGATGGCGAGGGTGGCCGAGCCCCGAGTTGTCGAGCACGTGGAAGGCGTCGCGGGGCGTGCTGGCGATGGGCAGCCCGTGCAGGTTGAACGAGGTGTTGAGCACGGCGCCGCGGCCGGTGCGGGCCCGGAAGGCCTCGAGCATCGCGTAGAAGCGCGGGTTCCACGACCTGTAGACCACCTGGGGCCGGCACGTGCCATCTTCGGGGTGGACGCCCGCCGCGATCTCGCCGGTGTTCCGGGTGTCGAACGTCAGGACCATGTAGGGCGCCGGGACGCCCTTGGGGTTGCGGCAGTAGCGGTCGGCGTCGTCGTCGAGCATCGACGCGGCGAACGGCATCCAGAAATCGCGCGACTTGATCATCGCGTTGATGCGCCGGACGACTCCCGGCCGCGCCGGGTCGGCGAGCAGCGAGCGGGCGCCGAGGGGCCCGCGCGCCGAACTCCTCGCGGCCCTGGAACCACGCGACGACCTCCGCCCGCGGCGAGCAGCTCGGCCGTGCGTTCCGCGATGTCGCCGACCTGCTCGATGCGCGCGGGCTTGACGAACGGGTGGGCGTCGAAGGCCGTCCGTACGTCCTCGTCGGACCATCGGGTTCCCAAGTAGAGGTGGCGTGAGCGGTTCCGGCCGGTGCCCGGTGGTCTGGAAGTGGCGCAAGTAGACGGCGCCGACGGGGTTGGTCTCGTCGCCGCACGACGGCACGACGTACAGGCTGTCGACCTCGGGCAGCTCCATGATGCGCTGGTTGAGCTTCACGTTCATGAAGGTGCCGCCCGCGAGGGCGAGGCGGCGCACGCCGGTCGCGGCGGCGCAGTTGGCCGCCCACTGCGCGAGGAACTCCTCGGTGAACCGCTGCAGCCCGGCCGCGATCCAGTCGAAGCGCATGAACTCGAGCTGCCGGCGCAGGTAGTTGTAGGCCGTCGGCGTCGCGGGCGCGCCGGCGCGCATGCGCCACGACAGGCCGTCGTTGGTGAACTCGAACATGCCGGCGAAGATGTCGCGCACCCGCCGGGCCGGGGTCCTCGGGCGCGTACGGGGCGAGGCCCATGAGCTTGTGCTCGTGCTCGAGGGGGGACCATGCCCATCAGGGCCGTGACCACCGCCCAGACCTCGCCGACCGAGGCCTCCATGGGCGTCGACGCGACGAGGTCCATCGCGCCGCGCCGGCCGACGCGCACCGTGGCCGCGAGGTCGTCGCCGGCGCCGTCGTTGGTCAGTACCAGCACCGGTTCGTCGGGTTCCGGTTGGCCGAAGTAGGCCGACGCGGCGTGGCAGGTGTGGTGGTCCATGAACGAGACGCGGCCCGGGGTCGACGCCCGTGCGCTCGATGGGCCGGAGGCGCTCTCTGCGGTTCAGCGGGCCGATGACCCGCTTGGCGCCGAGTCGCTTGGCCAGCCGCCTGACCGCGTGCGCCGGGGTGTACGGCTTCTTGTAGCGCCGTATCCGCTCGCGCCGCGCGGCCGGGGGGGCGGCGGGCAGCCAGGTCGAGCAGAAGACGAAGTCGTCGATGTCCGCGTACCGGAGGCGGTGGTCGCGCAGCAGGCGGTCGAGGGCGCGCCCGGGGAAGCCCGCTTGGTTCTTGACGCGCGTCAGGCGCTCTTCCTGGAGCGCGCCGACGATGCGCCCGCCGACCATCAGGACCGCCGACGCGTTGTGGCCGTCGTTGACGGCGGCGATGTTCATCCCGGTTCCGCGGCGTCCGGTTCAGGCCCGTCCCGGGACGGCGGTGGCGGCCCCGCGCATGCCGCCCAAGATAGCACGCGGACCCGCCGCGGCGCACGCGCGGCGGGTGTCGATTCCCCTTGCATGTCGGTCGATGTCGTGGCGCCGTTTCCGGAGCGCGGTGCGCCGCCGGGCCGCCTTTCGAGTCGGAACGGCGGCCGGGCTTGCGACGGGTGCCGGTCCGGCCCGTGGCGTCGGCCGGGGTCGTGCCGATAGAATCTCGACCGCGGCGGCGATCGGTGCCTCTGACCCCGGTTGCGGGAGTTGATACGACGACAGCCATGCCGCTACGCATCGCGTTCGATCTCGACGGCGTGCTCGCGGACTTCTCCGGCGCGTACGACCGCGTTGCCGATCGCCTCTTCCCCGGATGGCGCCTCGCGGGTGCGGCGCCGGCGGCGGGCGGCGCGACCGGGACGGCGGCGGCCCAAGCCCGATGCCGCGCCGGCTCAGGCGACGGCGGCCGTGAGCCTCGAGGATTCTCGCCCGGACAAGCTGTCGGCGGGGGCGGCAGTGAGCCAAGCGGCGCGTCGCTCAGATACGGCGTCGGCGTGGTCGGTCGAGGAGCGGCCGGCGACGGCCCCGGCGGGTGCGGGTGGGCATGCTGGGGGGGCAACCGGGCCTGCGGCGGAAGGCGCCCGGTCTGCGTCGACCGAGGTGCCGGCGCGGGACGCCCGGCTGTCGCCGCGCCGCCGCGACCGCGTGTGGAAGGAGATACGCTCGACCCCCGACTTCTGGCTGACCCTCGACCCGGTAGACCCAGCCGTGGTCGCCCGCCTTCACGAGCGCGCGGTCGCCCGGGGCTGGGAGACGTTCTTCGTGACGCAGCGTCCCGCCACCGCCGGCGACACCGTGCAGCGCCAGACGCAGCGCTGGCTCGTCGAGCAGGGCTTCGCGCTGCCGAGCGTCGTCGTGCACGACGGCTCCCGGGGCCGGCTGGCCGCGGCGCTCGAGCTCGACTTCCTCGTCGACGACACCGTCCGGCACTGCGTCGACGCCGTGAGCCAGTCGTCCGCCAAGGCGGTCCTGGTGGCGCCGGAGGCGGACGCGGCGACCGAAATGAACGCCCGGCGGCTCGGCATCGAGGTCTGCCGCGGCCCCGCCGCCGCCCTTGATCTCGTCGACGCGGCGGCGTCGGGACGGTTGACCGCCTTCCTCCGCCGGGCCCGGCGCGCCATCCGCGGTTGAGGGTCCGGCCCGGCGTGCCGTCAGCCGGAGCATCATTGCCCGCGTCGAGCGTCCGGCGCTCCGCCGGGGCGGGACGCTCGGATGCTCCGTCAGCCGAGCCCTCATTCCCATCTTCCCGCTGTACCGGGACGTCGTCGAACTCGCCGCCCTGACCCGCTCACTTGCATCGCCGACCCTGCTCGGGAGTGCGCGACGAGAAGGCAAGACTCCGAGCGCATCCACATGGTAACCACCGGCTACCAGCTCGTCGGCCCTCGACGTGCGGGCGGGGTGGCCGGTGCCGGGGTTCGGCGTCGACAGCAAGCGCCGTCGCGCCGCCGTCGGCCCAGTGCCTGATGTGGTGGGCATCGGCGCGGACGTTCCGGCACCCCGGAAACCGGCACCGGCGGTCGCGGGCGTTCAGCGCCCGGCGCAGGGCCGGCGAAATGGTCCGCGTGCGACGGCCGACACTTCGGCGACGTGCTGACCGTGCCCGCCCGACGCCTGCGGGTCTCCGCCCCGCCCGGCGCCCGCCGACCAGTCGCAACACCCGAGTGGATGAGGCGGGTTCACTGCTGATCGCGCAATCGCAGCAGCTCGTCGCGAAGCACGACGTGGAGAACGTCTAGCACGCGATCCTGCGTTCTCCCGTACTCGTAGGCGCAGGCCGCCACTTGTCGATCCATCTCTTTACCGAGTTTCCCTTTCACGTAGTCTTGGGCGACCTGATCGACCTCGAACGGCTGCTTGTTGATGACCTGCGGGAGCAACTGAGGGGCGATCTCTCCAGCCCAGTTCTTCGCCTTCATGAACTCGGACATGCTCTCGCCGAGATCGGTGAGCTGTAGCGGGCTGGCGCTGCTCACCACGGCTGGATCGGGAAGCCGCTTGAATATCTGCTTGATGTCGTTCCGGATCTCGTCGAGCAGGGCCTTGAAGGCGCTGAGGTGCCCGTCGACCGTTCTCCTGTGCTCGTCAACCGTGCCCTTCCAGTACGCGAACCAGTACAGGACCCCGAGAAGCGCCAAGGTTGCGGTCACCGCTATGGGGGTCATCCAAGCGTCCATGTCTGTATTTTCGGGGTATCCGCTGATCGGCCTCAAGCCACTACATCTTGTGGTTGCGCGGGCGACCGCCGCTCCCTTCGGTGGTCCCGGCTTCAGCAGCACCGCCCGGTCGCCGACGTCAGCACGTCGAACTCGCGGCGCCGGCTGCGGTCGTCGCTACGGACCCGGTCGATGCGGGACGTGAACAGCAGTTGCTCGCCGCAGTCGAACAGCTCCCGCGCCATGCGGCGCACGCTGGGCGCGACGATGTCCTCGACCACCGTGCCCATCTTGGCGGCCAGCTCACTCCACTGCTTGTTCATCGCCCGGCGGGCCTGTGCCCATTCCTCGCGGTCCTCCCGGCGGTCCCGCTCGCGCTGCTGGTGGATGCGATCCTTCCCGCCGGTTGCGCCGATCTGCGGCCTCCGCCCGGTCTCCGAGGCGTTCGGCGCCGGCATGGTCCGTGATAACGTGCGCGGTGAGCGGGCCGTGCGGAGCACGGCGGTCCCCCCAACCAGGGAGTGCGAGATGACGGACAGAAGCTGGCGCCGGCGCGGCGCGCGGTGGACGGCGGGCGTGGCGGCGGTGGCGGTCTGCGTGGTCGGCTTGGGCCTCGCCCTGCCGCCGGCGGCCCCCGCTCGCGGCGGCGGAGGACCTGCCGCTCGCCCCGCCCGAGTCGGTGGGCATGTCGGCCGAGCGGCTGCGGCGGGTCGACGACTACTTCCAGCGGTTCATCGACGAGGGGCGCATCGCGGGGGCGGTGACCCTGGTGGCGCGGCGGGGCCAAGTGGTGCACCACTCCGCGCTGGGGTGGCGGCACCGGGAGGCGGAGGCGCCGATGACCACCGACGCCGTCTTCACCCTGATGTCGATGACCAAGCCCATCGTCTCGGCCGCCCTCATGATGCTGTTCGAGGAGGGCCGCTTCCGGCTCGACGACCCCATCGCGGACTGGATTCCCGAGTACGCCGGCCACATGGTCATCGAGCGCGACGGCCCCCGCCTGCGGCGGGTGCCCGAGGCGCGGCCGGTGACCATCCGCCACGTGCTGACCCACACGTCGGGCCTGACCCTGAACCCGAACGACGCGGGGCTGTCGGACGAGGAGCTGAGCCACGTCACCAACGACGGCGGGGCGTTCGCGACCATCGGCGAGCGGGTCGCGCGGGCCGCGCGCATCCCCGGGGCGTTCCATCCCGGCGACCACTGGCAGTACGGGTCGTCCACCGACTACGTCGCGGTGCTGGTGGAGAAGATTTCGGGCCAGCCGATCGACGTGTTCCTGAAGGAGCGCATCTTCGAGCCCCTCGGCATGCACGACACGTTCTACAACGTGCCGCGGGAGAAGGTCGACCGGGTGGCGGCGGTGTACCGCCCGGCCGACGACGGCAAGGCCGAGCTGATGCGGGCGCCCGGGTTCCGCGAGCCGACGACGTACTTCCCGGGGGTGGCGGGGCTGAACGGCACGTCGGCCGACTACTTCCGCTTCGCCCAGATGATCGCGAACGGCGGCGAGCTCGACGGGGTGCGCCTGCTCGGCCGGATGACCGTCGACCTGATGATCAGCAACCACACCGGCGCGAAGGACGTCTACGTCCGCGGCCCCGGGTACGGGTTCGGCCTCGGCTTCGGGGTGCTCGTCGACCCCACGAAGTCGTTCGACGCGCTGTCGCCGGGCAGCTACGGCTGGGGTGGGGCCTACGGCACCCTCTACTGGGCCGACCCGGTGGAGGACCTCGTCGGCCTCATGTTCATCCAGTTGCCGGGCCACGGGCCGCTGAACATCCGCCAGCGCTTCACCAACGTCGTCACCCAGGCGGTGGTGGACTCGTGGGCCGACCAGCGGCCCCGGATACTGGGGTACGACATCCCGCGGTGAGGGGGGGTGAGGGGCCGGCCGGGTGCCGCAGTGACGTTGCGGACGCCGACCCGAGGAGACGCGGAACGCAGCCCATGCGGCTGCTCATCGGCTGCTCCGGGTCATGCGGGGCATCGCGCGGGCCGAAGGAGAGGGTTCCGGCGGCGCTTCGGCGGCGGTCTGGGGGGCGGTCCAGGCCCCCCCCAGGGCGCGGTGGAGTGCGAGCCGGGCGAGGGCCAGACCGTGCTCGGAGCCGGCGAGCGCCGACTCGATGTCGAGCAGCGTGCGCGATGCGTCCAGGAAGTCGGAATAGCCGCCCACCCCCGACCGATACCGCTGCGCCCGCAGATCGAGGGTCTCCTGCGCCTCGTCCCGTCGCGCCGACAGAAGGGCGTGGCGCCGGTCCTCGCTCCGCAGTCCGGCCAGCGTCGACTCGACCTCGTTCACCGCCGTCACCACCGTCCGCCCGTACGCGGCCGCGAGTTCGTTGAAGCGGGCGTGCGCGAGGGCGACGTTGCCCGCGAGGCGGTCGCCGTCGAAGACCGGCGCCAGCAGGTTCGAGGCCAGGTTGCTGAACCACTGCTGGACGTTGAAGAGCCCGCCGATATCCGTGGTCTGGAGTCCCACCGCGCCGGACAGCGAGAGGGACGGCATCAGTTCGGCGCGCCGCGCCTCGATGGCGTGGGCCGCGGCCTCCAGCCGGAGCCCCGCGGCCCGCACGTCCGGCCGCTGCACCAGGAGATCGGCCGGTACGCCGGCCGGCACCCGGCCGGCGAGCCGCCCGGGCGAGAGCGAATCGGGAAGCAAGTCGGCCACGTCCTCCCGATAGCCGCCCAGGAGCACGGCGAGGCGGCCCTCCGCGGCGGCCAGGCCGGCATCCAGTCGCGGCAGGCCGGCCTGAGTGTCGCGCAGGTCCTGCCGCACCCGATAGAGGTCCAGCGAATCGGCCAGTCCACGGTCGTAACGGGTCTCCGCCAGGTGCTCGCGCTCCTCCAGCGCGGACACCATCTCATCGGCGATGGCGATCTGCCGCCGAAGGTTGACGATGTCGAAGTACGCCGTGATCGTCTCGGTCAGGACGCCGATCCGCGCCGCGTGCACATCCGCCTCCGAGGCCAGAAGATCCGCCCCGGCCGCGAGCGACGCGTGCCGGACGCGACCCCAGAAATCGAGCTCGTACGCGAAGTCCGCGTACAACGAATACGTGGTGAGCCCGATCCGATCGGGCAACGTGAACCCCCCCGTCCGCGCCGCCGAACACCTCGTCCAGACCCAGCTCTCCGAGTTGCGCCGCCGATGCCGGCGTTGATGGGGCACGTCGAAGCTGTCGACGCCCGCTCCGGCCCGGACGACGGGTAGCATCGCCGCCCCGGCGCCACGGGCCCGGACCCTCGCCTGCTCGACCCGCGCCACCGCCTCCGCCATGTCGAAGTTGGAGGCGAGCACCGACTCGACGACCCCGTCCAGCGCCGGATCTCGGAACGCGCGCCACCACTCGAGGGGGCCGGTGCGCGCCCGCCTCGGCGTCCCCCGGCGAAGTCGCCGGGGCGGCTCCGCCACCGGCTCCGCGAGCTCGGGCAGCGCCGGCTCCCCGGGGGGAGTGCGCAGCCGGCGCAGAGGCCGCCGGCCAGAACCGCCAGCAGCGAGGCTGCCGGCAGGGGGGGGCGGCGAGGGCGGCCCCCTCCGCCGGGCGACTCGTGCATCGAGGAGCGGGATTCACGACTTGCGCATGTTCGGGTCTGCATGCCGTCTCCAAGCGCCCCGTTCAACCGGCCGTCACCGGGCGCGCCGCCTCGACGCTTCCCCGCGGCGGCGCGACCTGGAAATACGCGGCGACCAGCGCCGGCACCACCGGCATCAGGATGGGCGCTCGCCGTCGCTATGCCGAATCCCATCGACGCGGCGAACGGAATCAGCGGCCGGGCCTGGGCCGCGGTCTCGGCGTCCCCCCCGATCAGTCGGGCGTGACGCAACGGAAGTTGGCGGCGTCGTCGGTGCTGCCCGCGCCGTTCCACCGCGCGACCTGGGGATAGGGGCAGAGCGAGCCGGGGTACGCACCACCCTCGCCGCCCTCGAGCTTCGAGGCGACGATGCGCTCGGGGGCGCGGGCCCTCCTCAACCCACGCCTCGAGGGGCCGACAGGGCGTCGAACGTGTCGGGCCCCGGGCCGCCCCGGCAGTGGCCCATGCCCGGCGCCATGAACAGGCGGAAGAAACGCCTGGGTCTCGGCGAGCGCGGCGGCCGCGCCGGCGCCCTCCCCCCACCGTCCGCACCGCCTCCTCGTAGTAGTCGATGGTGCCGAGCGGCGAGATGTCGGCGTCGCTCCACCCGTGATAGAGCAGCAAGCTTGCCGCCGGCGTCGCGGAGGGGGGCGCAGGTCGGGGTCGTTCGCGTCCAGCGCGGGGCCGGTCCGCCTTCCAGCGCCACCGGCAGGTCGCGGTCGTAGTTCCACGAGCGGAAGTTCCAGTCGGGGTCGCCGAACACCATGTACCGCATGAAGTCGTTGGCGGCCAGGTAGTGCGTGCTGCGGAACCGCTCCGGCCCCGTGACCCAGCGCGACCAGCCGCCGGGGTCGTCCTCGCCGCCCGGCACGAGGCCGGGGTAGATGACCTCGCCGGCCGCGTCGGTCGGGCCGCGCCAGATGTCCTTCACCGCCTGCACCTGCTTCGGCGTGAGGCAGGCCGCCTCGTCCCCGCCGCGCGGCACGTCAGGACCGCCGGGTCGAAGTCGCAGGCCCGGGGGGTCGTCGAGCACCCCGTCCTCGATGCCGTCGATCGCGTCGCACGCGGCGGTGACCGCGCGGCCGAGCAGGACCGCCTTGGCGGGCGGGATCCAGCTTTCGGGATCGTCGAGGGTCGCCAGGGCGTACCAGAGATGGGCCCCGGCGTAGAAGCGGGTCCAGTCGTGGGCGGGGTTGCCGACGACGAGGCCGTCGAAGTCGTCGGGATACCGCTGCGCCTCCATCAGGCCCTGCTGCCCGCCCTTCGAGCACCCGACGTAGTAGGCGTGCGCGGGGGCTGCGCCGTAGAACGCCTCGGTGACGGCCTTCCCGTGGACCGCCGTGAGGTGCAGCGACCGGTGCCCGAAGTCCTCGACGAGGTCGGGGCGGCCGAGGGCCCAGCCCGCGTCGAACCCCCCGTCGCCGCGCACGTGCCCGGTGTCGGTGCTCGACGTGGCGTAGCCGCGGCCGAGGGCGCCGGCCATCGCCCCGTAGCTGATCGTCCCCGCCATGCCGCCGTTGCCGGCGGTGTGGAACTTGCCGTTCCAGGTGTCGGTGGGCAGCCAGACCTCGAAGTTGACGGCGGGCGCGCTCGTGGCCGCCACGCGGCAGAACGCCGGCACATCGAGCGGCCGCGCCGCGCCGGGCGGGGTGAACTCGCCCGCCGGCACCGCCTCGGCGAGCCGGATGGCGGTGTCGGGCAGGGCGAGGCCGGCCAGCGCCGCGCACGACGCCGGCGCCGCGGGCGGGGCCGCGCTCCCCGCCTGGGCGGCGCCCCGGGTGGATGCGGCCGTCACGGCCAGGCAGCGCCGCCGCGGCGGCCCAACCGAACAGCGTCATCGATCGTCTGATCATCTCGTGTCCCCGGTCTTTGCGGCTCCGTCTGCCGCCCGAGTCCCCGCGGCCGCGCTTCCGAGCGACCATCCCGATGCCCGAAAGTGCCGCGGGGCAGATTGTAACGGCAACCGGGAACGGTCGCCGAATCCGCCGTCGCGGCGGCATCATGGAGAGGCGCGATCGACCCCCTGGGCTTCTGTGAATATGGTCGCGGGCGGGGTCGTGGGACGCGACGATCGGCGTCGGGCGGAGCCTGATCGAGTCGGCGCTCCGCATCGCGGCCATGTCGACGGTTCGGGCCGCGGCGGCGTGCATCCGCCGCGCGCCATCGCGCACCGGCCGCGTGTTCAGGCGCCGACGACGACGTCCGGGTTCAGCGCTCCCGCCCCGCCACCGTCCGCACGGCCACGCCCTCGGTCGCGATGTCTATGCCGCCGACGACGACCGGCAGGCCCGGGGCGAGGTCGCCGGTCACCCAGACGTCGTCGTCGTAACGCTGCAGGACACGAACGGGAATGATGGTCAGCACGCCATCGCGCACCGCCCAGACTTCGTTGTCCGGCCGCAGCGCCGGTCTGCGGACCCTGAAATACTCCTCGCGCGCGAAGCCGTCGATGCGTACGTCCACGAACTTGCCCACGATCAGGGGCGGGCCCTGGGACGCGTCCGCGCCGTCCGCGCCGACGCCGACGCCGACATCCGATCCGGCGCCCTCGGGTTCCACCCGCGCGCCGGCGGCGAACGGGTCGGGAACGCGCACGATGACGTCGAGGGTCCGCGTCCCCTCGTCCAGCGCCGGCTCGACCCGGTCCACGTAACCCGCCCACGCATGGCGCGCGTCGCCGTAGTCGGCGAGGACGCGGGCGGTGACGCGCCGATCCGCGTCGCCGGGCCGCAGGTCCCACAACCCCGGAATGAGCGCCGCGTCCGCGTCGGAGAGCGGCACCACCACCTCCACCGCATCAATGGCGTAGAGCTGCCCCACCGCCTGGCCGGCGGTCAGAAACTGCCCCGGGTCCACCGACTCGGACCGTACGATGCCCGCGAACGGCGCCCGCACTTCGGTGCGGGACAGTCCCAGCTCGGCCTCGGCGAGCACGGCGCGCTCACGGCCCGCGGCAGCCCGCGCCGCCTCGATCTGCGGCTCCCAGAGCGCCAGCGGATTCGCGCCCGCCGGTTGCGGCCCGTCGCCCCGGCGGCGCCTGAACCGCTCATACTGCTCGCGGGCGATGCGGGCCTCCTCCTCGACTCTCAGCAGCTCGACCTGCTGCACGGCGATCGCGGCGCGCGCGCGCTCGACGCGGTGACGGTGGTCGGCATCTTCGAGGCGGAAGAGCGACTGTCCCCGGCGGACCCGGCCTCCGCTCTGGAAGGCGGGGTCGACCCAGACGACCCGGCCGCTGACTTCGGCCGCCACGTCGATCTGGGCGCGCGGCCTCACCGTGCCCGCGCCATGAATCGGAATCGCGCCGGCGCCGGCCACCGCCGGTTCGGTGACGGCGATGGGAACCTGCCGGGGAAGCTCCCGGCGCGCGGGCTCGGGCCTCGACGCGATCAGGATGCCCGCGGCCGCGGCGGAGCCCGCGAGGATGGCGGCGGCCACGACGTAGCCCATGCGGCTGCTCATCGGCTGCTCCGGGTCATGCGGGCCGTTGCGCGGGCCGAAGGAGAGGGTCCCGGCGGCGCTTCGGCGGCGGTCTCGGGGGCGGTCCAGGCTCCCCCCAGGGCGCGGTGGAGTGCGAGCCGGGCGAGGGCCGGACCGTGCTCGGAGCCGGCGAGCGCCGACTCGATGTCGAGCAGCGTGCGCGATGCGTCCAGGTAGTCGGAATAGCCGCCCACCCCCGACCGATCGGGCAACGTGAACCCTCCGGCCGCGGTTCCGAACACCTCGTCGAGACCCAGCTCTCCAAGTTGCGCGCCGATGCCGGCGTTGATGGGCACGTCGAAGCTGTCGACGCCCGCTCCGGCCCTGACGACGGGCAGTACCGCGGCGTCGGCGCGGCGGGCCCGGACCCTCGCCTGCTCGACCCGCGCCACCGCCTCCGCCATGTCGAAGTTGAAGGCGAGCACCGACTCGACGACCCCGTCCAGCGCCGGATCTCGGAACGCGCGCCACCACATCGAGGGGCCGGTGCGCGCCCGCCTCGGCGTCCCCGGCGAAGTCGCCGGGCGGCTCCACCACCGGCTCCGCGACTGCGACCAAGGGCGGAACCGAGACCGCCGGCACGCAGAGCGAACAGCCGGAGAAGGACCGATCACACGGCCCCGCTGCCGGAGAGGCGCAAAATTGAGTTAAGCATAACACCCGGGGATAGGGGCAGAGCGGCCGGGTGCGCACCACTTCACCGCCCTCGAGCTTCGAGGCGACGATGCGCTCGGGAGCCGGGACCGCCGGCGGCCCACCCGCCCGGAGCGAAGCGCTCGTGACGGTGGCTGGGCCGTCACGTTGACAAGCGCCGTTACAATACCGGCAGATTGGGGCGCGCCGCCGCCGTCGCGGCGCGCCCGGATGCCGCCATTCATCGGCTGGCCGAATCCGTCGAGGAGGAACGACACCATGAAGCGCCGTCTCCCTGTCCTGTTGGTCTTCGCTCTCGCACTCGTGATGCTGCCGGTCGGCGGCCAGGCGCACTTCCAGCTTCTGGAACCGGCGCCCTGGATCAACCTCGACCGCCTCGGCAACCCCCAGAAGGTCGGACCGTGCGGCGGCAACCCGAACGGCGACAACGCCGAGATTCTGTCCGGCATCGTCACCGAGGTCACCGGCGGGTCGAACCTGCACCTGAAGATTCAGGAGACGGTCTTCCACTCGGGCCACTACCGCGTCGCGCTCTCGGTGAACTCGCGCAACGAGCTGCCGGCGGATACGACCGCGGTCGAGAAGTGGACGGACCGGGGCCTCTACTCGGTCTGGGGCGTGATTCAGAGCCCGCCGCAGATCCCGGTCCTCGCCGACGGCCTGTTCCCGCACTATCCCGTCGGCGATCAGCGCGCCTCGTTCCGGCCCGAGACCCCGATGGATCCGTGGGAGGCCGACATCCCCATCCCGAACATCAACTGCGAGAAGTGCACGCTGCAGGTCATCCAGTTCATGGCCGACCACGTGTACAACACGCCGGGCGGCTATTCCTACCACCACTGCGCCGACCTGAAGATCACGGCCGACCCGTCGAAGCCCATCGACGACCGCTGGCCGGCGGCGCAGATGACCAACTGACGGCGTGCCGCGGCCGCCGCGGGGGAGCGCCCGCTCCCTCGCCGCGGCGGCCGGGCTCCTCGTGGGCGCGCCCGCGGCCACGGCCGGCGGACTCCGAACTGCGGGGCACGTGGACCACGTCACCGCGCCGCCGCCCGGGGGCTTCCCGCCCGGAGGCAGGCATAATTCTGGGCGGGGGTCGGCGCCGCCGGCTCTCCCGGCCGGCGGACTCCGATCTGCGGGCACGTGGACCAACGTCACCGCGCCGCCGCCCGGGGGCTTCCCGCCCGGAGGCAGGCGTAGTTCTGGGCGGGGGTCGGCGCGGCCAGCTCTTCCTCGAACACGCGCAGGCACTCGGCCGTCTCGAACCCGGCGCGCCGCAGCAGGTCGAGATGCGCCGCGACGGGGAAGCGGCCGGGCTCGTACTGCTGCCGCGCGCCGTCGGGCTTGATGAAGTCGCCGTTCAGCAACAGCCCCCGGCCGCCGAGGACCTTCGCGCACCCGGCGTAGACGTGCTCGACCTGGGTTTGGCCGCCGAGATCGTGCAGCGCCCAGGTCGAGACGACGGCGTCCACGGGGCGGTTCAGGGCCCGCCACCACCCGTCGGCCAGCAGGTCGGCCCGGGTGAAGGTGACCCGGTCGGCGTGGCGCCGCAGCCGGCGGGCGGCGATGTCGAGCATCGGGCGGGAGAAGTCGACGGCCTGGTAGCGGACCGCGGGCAGGGCGTCGAGCACGCGGGCCGCGAGGTAGCCGGGGCCGACGCCCAGCTCGACGATGCGGCCGGCGCGGGGCACGCGGCTCCGCAGCTCGGACAGCATCAGGTCGAACAGGGCGAGGCGGTCGGGGGTCGGCTCGAAGCGGTCCGCCCAGTCGGCGGCGTAGCCGGGGTCGTGGAACTCGTGGTCGGCGCCGACGATCGCGGTCATGGCCGCGCGCCCCCGCCGCGTTCCGCCCCGACGACCGGCGTCGCGGCTGCGGGTTCCCGCCGCCGGGCCGGCGGGACTGGTCGTGCCGGCCTCCCGAAGGCCGTAGCGAAGACCGGCGTCATGGCCGCGGGTCCCCGCCGACAGGGCGGCCGGCTTGGTCGTGCCGGCCTCCCGGCGGCCGGCGTCATGGCCGCGGGTCCCCGCCGGCGTCCGCGCCGGCCAGCTCGGCCGTCGATATCTCGCGCATGCGGTACTTCTGGACCTTGCCGGTCACGGTCATCGGGAACCCGTCGACGATCTTCCAGTGCCGCGGGATCTTGTAGGTCGCGATGGCGCCGCGGCAGAACGCGGCGAGGGCGTCGGCGTCGAGGGCCGCGCCGGGCCTCGGCATGACCCACGCCGCCACCTCCTCCCCGTACCGCTCCGACGGCACGCCGATGACCTGGGCGTCGGCGACGTCCGGGTGGGTGTAGAGGAACTCCTCGATCTCGCGCGGGTAGACGTTCTCGCCCCCGCGGATGATCATGTCCTTGATGCGGCCGACGATGCTGACGTACCCCTCGTCGTCCATGCACGCGAGGTCGCCGGTGTGCATCCAGCGCGCGTCGTCGATGGCGGCGCGGGTGGCCGCGTCGTCGTTCCAGTACCCCAGCATCACGCTGTAGCCGCGCGTGCACAGCTCGCCCCGCCCGCCGCGCGGCACCACCCGCCCGCTCTCGGGGTCGATGATGCGGATCTCGACGTGCGGGTGCACCGGCCCGACGGTGTTCACGCGCTTGTCGACGGCGTCGTCGACGCGGGTCTGCGTGGAAACCGGCGCGGTCTCGGTCATGCCGTAGCAGATGGTGATCTCGCGGATGTTCATGCGCTCGCGCACCTGCTTCATGATCTCGGCGGGGCACGGCGACCCCGCCATGACCCCGGTGCGGAGCGACGAGAAGTCGGTGCCCTCGAAGTCGGGGTGGTCGAGCTGGGCGATGAACATCGTCGGCACGCCGTAGAGCGACGTGCACCGCTCGGCCTCGATGGCGGCCAGCGTGCGGTCGGGCCGGAACGCGGCGCCCGGGGTGACCATGCACGCGCCGTGGGTGGTGCACGCGAGGTTGCCGATGACCATGCCGAAGCAGTGGTAGAACGGCACCGGGATGCACACGCGGTCGTGCTCGGTGTAGCCGAGGATCTCGCCGCAGAAGAAGCCGTTGTTCAGGATGTTGTGGTGCGACAGGGTCGCGCCCTTCGGGGTGCCGGTGGTGCCCGAGGTGTACTGGATGTTGATGGGGTCGTCGAAGGTCAGGGCGGCCTCGCGCGCCGCGAGCTCGCCGTCGTCGACCGGCGCGCCTTCGTCGAGCAGCGCCGCCCAGCCGTCGTCGAGCACCACCGTCTGCTCCAGCGCCGGGCACTCGGGGCGCACCCGCTCGACGATCTCCACATAGTCGCGCTCGCGGAACCCCTGCGACAGCAGCAGGAGGCGCAGACCCGACTGGTTCAGGGCGTGCCGCAGCTCGCGCGCCTGGTAGGCGGGGTTGACGTTGACGAGGATGGCGCCGACGCGGGCGGCGGCGTACTGGGTGACGACCCACTCGAAGCGGTTGGGGGCCCAGATGCCGACCCGGTCGCCGCGCTCGACGCCCCGCCGCAGGAGGGCCTTGGCGAGGGCGGTGGCGGCGTCCCAGAGCTGCCGGTAGGTGGCCCGGTAGTTCTGCGACGGCACCACCAGGGCCTCGCGGTCGCCGTGGCGCTCGACGGTGCGGCGCAGGTTTTCGCCGATGGTCTCGCCGAGCAGGGCCACCGGGCTGGCGCCGTGCACGTAGGAGGGCAGGCTCATGGCGTCTCTCTTGCGCGCGGATTCGAGCATACTGCGGGGCCGCGGGCGATGCAAAGCGCGGGGCCGGACGGGCGCACGGCAGGAAGCGAGGCGATGTCGCTCTCGGGGGTGCCCGAGGCTCGGGCCGTCGGTCCGGGCTGACGGTATCGATGGCGGCGGGGACGACCCGAACCCGGCTCAGGCGCGGCGGCGCGGCTTCATGCGGAACTTGAACGACCGGGTGGGGTGGGCGATCGGGATGGGGTCGATCTTCATGTCGTAGTCGGGCGGATCGAGCGTCAGCGCCGCCTCGTGCACGAGGGTCGCCATGGTGACGGCGATGCCAACCTCGGCGAACCCCGCCCCCAGGCACGTGTGCGACCCGAGGCCGAAGGGCGCGAACACCCCGACCTGGTGGTGCTCGTCGCGCGGGGGGGCGTAGCGGTCGATGTCGAAACGCTCCGGGTCGGGGAAGTAGCGCGGCAGGTAGTGCGGCACGGCGACCGCCATCAGCACGTCGTCGCCCGCCCGCAGCCGGTAGCCGCCGAGTTCGAACGAGTTGGACACGGTGCGGGGGAGCACCGGCGCCGTCGGGTGCATGCGCATGGTCTCCAGGGCCGCGCGGTGGGTCACGTCGAGCGTCCGGATGTCGTGCGCGGCCGGCCCGCCGTCGGCGAAGACCGCGTCCGCCTCGGCCGTCATCCGCTCCAGCACGTCCGGATGCTTCAGCATCGAGTAGAGCATGAAGGAGCAGACGCCCGCCATCGTGTCGAGGCCCGCGATGAACGGGCCGAGCACGCCCGCCCGCAGGTCGGCCTCGGGCAGGAACTCGGGGTCGGCGCGGTGCAGCTCCAAGAGGTCGTCGATCAGATCGGGGAGGGCGTCCCCACGGCCCTCGGGATCGTGCGCCGCCGAGACCTTCCGGTACAGCTTCTCCACCCGGGCCCGGGCCCGGCGGAAACGGCGGCGGTTCAGCAGGCTCCGCGGCCGTTGCCGGGTCATGGTCGCCAGCAGCAGGGTGCGCACGAAGACGATGAGATCGTCGAGATAGTCCCGGGGGGAGGTGCCGGCGGCCAGGATGCCGAGCTCGTCGGTGGCGATGCGCTGCATCGCGTAGTGGCCGGGGATCGGCCGGTCGGTCGGCCAGGCCGCGATCTCGCGCCGCACGATCTCGACCATCTCGGGGATGCGCTGCTCGGCGGCGGCCCGCGAGTA
>CAXXTG010000281.1:0-91422 GCA_963666855.2 Vicinamibacterales bacterium | reverse complement strand
CGCCGCCCCCCCGTAGCCGACCTGCTCCTTGTCGATGGTGCCGTTGGCGGGTCGACGAGAACGGCGGACCGAAGCCCATCGTTATCCGCTCCTCGTCGAGGGCCTGCGCGGTGTCGGCGAACTGTCCGTACACCTGCCACGACAGGAGGTCGATGCCCCGGCCGGCGACGTTCTGGTCGATCGAGAACCGCTGGCGCTTGTAGGTGTCGAGGGCCGACGACTCGTTGATGAGGTAGGAGAACCGCCCGAAGTCGAGCAGCCGGTTGTTCGAGAGCCAGTCCGTCTCGGCGCGGGTGTCGTTGAGTTCGGCGGTGACGCGCAGGCGGTTGCCCGGCGACGCGTTGTAGACCAGCTTGGCCAGGACCTGCTGGCCCTCGGTCTCCTGCGGATTCGGCAGGGTGCGGGTGTAGTTCCGCGTGTCGACGGTGCCCTTGTTGCCAATCTCGCCGCCCCGGTTGAGGCTCGCGAACACCGACGCCTGGACCCGCTCGCCGCCCCCGGCGAGGGTGGCGTTCACGCCGACGTCGTCGGCGCGGCCGTCCCAGGTCGTCTTGCCGCCGACGTAGAAGGGCTGGTCCTGCCGCAGGTAGTCGGCGGGGTCCTTGGTGAACAGCGAGACGACGCCCCCCAGCGCGTCGCTGCCGTAGAGGGCGGAGTTGGCGCTCCGCACGATCTCGACCGTCTTCAGGGTGTCGACGTCGAGGCTGCCCTGATGGATGTTGAAGGGGCCGAAGTCGAACTGCTCCGAGGTCTGGACGCCGTCGACCAGGGTCATCACGCGGTTGCCGCCGATGCCGCGGATGTTGAAGCCGTTGAGCCCGAGGCGGGTCACGTTGTTCTCGACGTAGACGCCCGGCTCGTACTTCACGAGGTCGGCGAAGTCCTCGATCATCCGTTCCTGAATGGTCTCGTCGTCGATGACCGACACCATGCCCGGCGTGTCCCGCACCGGGGCCGGCCGCATCGTGGCGGAGACCGACACGGAATCGAGGAAGGTGAGCGGTTCGTCGGGCTCCGGCTCGGCTTCGGGCTCCGCCGCGTCCGGTTGCGCGGTCAGTCCCTGGCCGGACCCGGGCTGCGCGAAGGCGGCGACGGGGCCCGTCAGAATCAAGACGAGGGCCGCCAGCACGGTCGCGGCCGACGTGGTGAGAGTGCCGCCGCCGAAGCGGGGTTGGTGCGGGGCGTGCATCGCGTGGGCTCCTGTTGGTTCCGGGAAAGCGGCACCGGTCGAGGGCTTGCCGCGCAAGGTGCAGACGGGGCCAATCCCGAACCGGTGACAACTCCTGAGTGCTTCAAGTTCATTCCTCGCGGTCGGCGCGGTGCCGTCCTTGTCGGCTCTCAGTCCGCCGTCCGCCCCACCCGGATCACCTCGGTCCCCGCCCGGATGACGATGGCGTCGTCGACCGCCGCGAAGCCGGTCACCGGCGCGTCGACCGACAGGTGGTTCGTCGACAGCACCTCCGGCGCCTCGGTCGAGGCGCGCAGCACCTGGGTGACCCCCTGCTCGGTGAAGAAGTAGACGCGGTCGCCGTGGCCGAGCGGCGTCGCCCAGGTCGACGCGGGCAGGCGGTGGGTCCACTGAACGGTCCCCGAGTCCGGCGCGAGGCACCGCGCCGCGCCGGCCGGGTTGACCCAGTAGACGCAGCCGCGGTACGCGAACGGCGAGGCGAAGTTCGAGCCCGAGCCGGCGGTCCACGCCACGTCCGACCGGTCGAGGACGCCGGTCCGGCCGCGGCGCAGGGCGAGGTTCGCCTCGACCGCCATGCCCCCGATGATAACGAGGTCGCCGGTGACGGTGGGCGACGGCACGTGGTTGCCCCGGAAGCCGTCGAACGACCAGCGGAGCTCGCCGGTGTCGGCGTCGAACCCCTCGATGCGGCCCGAGGCGCTGACGACGATCTCGTCGCCGCCGGGGGCGAGGACCGGCGTGCTCCAGGCGACGCCGGGCTCGCGGTCGGCCTTCCACACCGTCTCGCCGGTGCGCGGGTCGACGGCCAGCAGGTACGAGTAGGTGCGCCGGGTCAGCAGGATCACGACCGCGTCGTCGGTCAGGAGGACGGAGTTGCCGACTCCGTGGTTGCCCCCGAGGGTGCCGTAGTCGGCGCTGAGGTCCCGATGCCACACGGTGTCGCCGTCGTGGGTCAGGGCCATCAGGTCGCCGCTGTCGAAGAAGGCGTAGAGCCGCTCGCCGTCGACGGCCGGCGTCGGCGCGCCCTTCGACACGTAGTCGTTCCATTCGAACGCCTCCGCCGCGTCGAACCGGCGGCGCCAGCGTTCCGAGCCGTCTTCGAGGTCGAGGGCGGCGACGTAGAGGGTCTCCTTCATCGCGCCCTCGAGCGACGTCAGGAAGACCGTGCCGTCCCAGATCACCGGGCTCGACTGGCCGAAGCCCGGGGTCGTCGTCCGCCACGCCACGGTGTCGTCGGACCAGGCGAGGGGAAGCCGCGCGGCGCGGCTCACATTGGTGTCGCGTCCTCCGCGGAAGCCGGGCCAGCGCGTGGCGCCGGGCCGACCGGCCGGCTCACCGACGTCCACGACCTCGATCGTCGCGAGGTGTCCCCCGCGGCCCGCGCCGCCGACCGCCAGCAGATGCCTGCCCGCCGGAATCAGGCGGTTCATGTAGCGCGGCTGGTCGAAGGTCGCGACCGGCTCCCAGGCGGCTCCATCCTCCGCGAGGCGGTACAGCCGGCCGTCGGCCTGGTTGACGAAGATGCGATCCCCGTCGCTCGCGGCGGCCGCGCCGAAGCCCAGCATGCTGCCCGTCGGCAGGTCCGGGCCCTTCGACCACGCGCCGGTCCCGGGGTCGAGGATGTCGACCGTGGACACCGGTCCGGTCTCCCGCGAAAGCCCCCCCAACACGTAGACGCGCCCCCCGCGGGTGCCCGCGGCGAGCGCCCGGCGCTGGAAGGGGGCGGGAATCTCGCGCCACGCCGCGCCGCCGTTCAAGTCGAGGGCGAGAACCGTGTCGGCCCAGGCTGAACCACGGCCGGGACCGAGCATGTCCCAGCCCCCGACGACGTAGAGGACGCCGCCGACCACCACCGCGTCGTGCGACGAGCGCCCCGACGGCATGTCGGGCAGCGCCTCCCACCGATCGTCGGCCGCGGAGTACCGCGCGACGGACCGGCTCGAATGCAGCACCGCCGGCTCGGCGGCGGTGGCGTTGGCGGCGGTGAAGCCGCCGACTCTATAGACGGCAGTGCCGTCGGAAACCAGGACCGCGCCTTGGAGGCGGGGGCCTCGGGCCAGTTCCTCCCACGTCGCGCCGGCGTCGAGAACCAGCCGCCGGAACCCGGGGCTGATGTTCTCGAGGGAGTGGGCATGGACCCGGCCGATATGGCCCCCGTAGACGTAGAGTGCTCCGTCGAGGCCGACGGCGCCGAAGCTGGCGACGGCATCGATCAGATCGGGCGGACGCCACCCGCCGAGGGTGTCGTCCTGCGCGTCCGCGGGGCGGGACGTGACGAGCGGCAGCGCCAGGACGAGGGTGAGGACGAGGCCGGCGCGACCCGGCAGCGTTTCGGTGTGAGGCATGACGGTCCTCGATCGAGTGATACTGAGTCTGAGTCTCAATTTCAACTTGCGGTATTCTATGGGCGACCGATCCGGTCGGTCAAGCGGAAAAACGGCGGCCGGGCCTTCAAGGGCGCCGGCGCCGTCGTGGACGAGGGGGTACGGTCGGGAGGAGGTCACCGCCGGGCGCCCGCCCAGGCCGGGAACGCCCCGCGGGCGGCCGCTCGACGGCGGCGCGAACTTCGGAGCTCCGCTACGATTGGCGTCGTGCGATCACCTGACGTACCATGCATGCCGACCCGCGGGCCGGAACGGCTCGACCCGGCCGGCCGGCGAGCCCCGCGGAGGGCGAAAGGACTGGAACCATGTCGAAGCGCTTTTACCTGTACTCGTCGATACTGGTGCTGCCGTTCTCGGCGGCGCTGGCGGGATCCGGCCCGTCGGCCGGGGAGCCGGCCGGTTCCGCGGCCGGGCAGGAGGGGCCGGCGCCCATCGAGGCCGAGGTCCACTTGGCGAACATCCGTCAGCTCACCTTCGGCGGCGAGAACGCCGAGGCGTACTTCTCGCACGACGGGTCGGAGATCATCTTCCAGAGCACCCGCGAGGGGGTGCCCTGCGACCAGATTTTCCGGATGAACCTCGACGGGTCGAACCAGCGGATGGTGAGCACCGGCCGCGGCCGGACCACCTGCAGCTACTTCTACCCGGACGGCGAGACCATCGTCTACGCCTCGACCCACCACCACTCGCCCGAGTGCCCGCCGCCCCCCAGCTTCCGCATGGGCTACGTCTGGGCCACCTACGACAGCTTCGACATCTTCCGGGTGGCGCCCGACGGCACCCTGACCAACCTGACCGACTCCCCCGGCTACGACGCCGAGGGGACGATCGGCCCCGACGGCCGCATCGTCTTCATGAGCGTGCGCGACGGCGACCAGGAGATCTACTCGATGAACGGCGACGGGTCGGACGTGCGCCGCCTCACGCACCGCCAGGGGCCCGACGGCGGCCCGTTCTTCTCGCCCGACGGCTCGAAGATCATCTTCCGCGGGCGCGAGATTCCCGACGGCCCCGAGTTCGACGACTACAAGCGGCTGCTCGACCAGGGATTGTGGCGGCCCGGCACCGTGGAGGTGTTCGTGATGGACGCCGACGGATCGAACCTGAAGCAGGTGACCGACCTCGGCGGCGCCAACTTCGCCCCCTACTGGCACCCCGACGGCGAGCGCGTCATCTTCGCGTCGAACCAGCACAACCCCGAGGGCCGCAACTTCGACCTGTTCATGATCAACCTCGACGGCACGGGGCTCGAGCAGATCACCTTCACCGACGTCTTCGACGGCTTCCCGATGTTCTCGCCCGACGGCACCAAGCTGCTCTTCTCCTCGAACCGCAACGCCAAGGAGGAGGGCGAGACGAACGTCTTCATCGCCGACTGGGTGGAGTGAACGGCGGCCGGAGGAGGGGCCGAGCGGGATCGTCGGCGCGTGCCCGACGATGTGCCTGCAACCCGCCGGCCCCTCGCCGATGCTGACCGGCCCGCCCGCATCACATGCCCCAGATGGTCACCGCTCCGGCCGCCGTCGCGGCTTCGCGACGGAAGATCTTCTCCCGCCACGGCCGATCCGGCGCGCGGTCGAAAACGATCAGGTGGCCCGCGTCCGCGCCGCAACGATCCATGTAGCCGCAGGTCTGAGCCAGTCCCTCTTCGATGGTCCGCTCCAGGTCCCTGCGCAACACCTTGCACTCGACCACGAACTTGCGGGTCCCGTCCCGATGCGGCCACACGATCAGCAGGTCCACGCGCCCCCGGCCGAGGGCGTACTCCCGCTCGATGCGGCCGCCGCCGTTGACCACCTTCTGCAGATACGCCTGCAGGAGCAGTTGGGGGCCCGCCTCCCGATACCGGTCGAAGCGCTCCGTCCAATGCTCCGAGTTTTCGCGGAAGAACTGCTGGAACGCCGCCAGCAGCCTGTCCAGCTCCAGTCCGCCCGCCGCGTCCACGTACCACGCCTGCTCCGCCTCGACGTCGTCCTGCGCCATCCACGTCAGCTCGCGCGGAATCACCTCCGCGTAGATCGGGTTGGCGATGCGCTTGGCGTCGCGCCACGCCAGCAGTCCCAGGTCGCGCGCGTACTCCACGTCCCGGTTGCGGTCGGCATAGCTTCCCCGGTCGGTGTCGCCCGTCAGCATCGGCGCCACCACCCGCCGCACCCGATCCTCGCGCAGCTTGTCGGCCAAGTCGTCCAGGTGCGTCACGCGGTCCAGGATCAACCGCTCCTGCGCGTCGGCGATGGCGTCTTCCGCGATCGGGCGCGCACGGTCCCGCCCCGCCTCGTTCTCGAAGCACGCCTCCCGGCACAGCGCATTCACCAGCCAGGGCTGGCCGGCCGTGCGCATCCAGACCGCGGCCAGGGCGTCGGCGGTGAACGCCTGTCCGGTGTGCGCCGTGTGCTGGGCCAGCAGCGCCCGTGTCTCCGCTTCGCTGAAGTCCCCCAGGCGCAACGATTTCGACTTGATGTTGAAGGCGCTGCCTCCGAGAACCACCGCGTTGCGCGCCGTCGAGTAGATGCGGTAGTCGCGCACGTCCCGCACCCCGCACAGAATGACGCTGTGCGGGAAGCGCCCCGGACGGTCCGGGTACCCCGTCCGCAACTGCCTCAGCACCGACAGCAGCGTGTCGCCCACCAGCGTGTCGATCTCGTCGATCAGCAGCACCAGCGGCCGCGGGTCGGCCATGCACCAGCCGGCCAGCGATGCCCGCAACGCCCCCAGCGGTCCGGCCCGTTCCAGCGCCCCCGGCCAGACATCGGCCAGCGTGTCGCTGCCCAGCGTCGCCTGTTCTTCCGACTCCAACTGGAAGAGAATGGCGCGCATGGCCTCGGCGACGTTCTCCCGCGCAGCCTGCCCGGCCTCCACGGTCACGTAGACGCAACGGTAGTCACCGCCGGCGTTCAGCAGGTCGCGCAGCGCCAGCAGCGCCGACGTCTTGCCCGTCTGCCGCGGGGCGTGGAGCACGAAGTACCGCTTGTCGCGGACGAGACCGAGCAGATCGTCGAGGTTCACCCGATCGAGCGGCGGGACGTGGTAGTGCTCGCCGGGGCGCATGGGGCCCTCGGTGTTGAAAAACGGCATACGTCTCTCTTCAGTTAGTCTACGAGGAGTGCTTCCCGGGCGAGAAGAGGAGCGCGTCAGCGGCTCGCCGCCGACGGCGTGCTCCGCGAGCACAAGGCCCTGCCCCCGGCGCTGCCCGTCGTCATCTACAATGGCCCGGCTCCGTCGAACTGTTCCACGTTGTGGGCGGCCCAGCCGGCAATCGCGACGACCAGCAGGGCATCACCAGCGCCGATGACGCGCCGGAGCTGGGTCAACAGCGCGGATGCGCTGGTGCCGTCGCGTCCGCGATCACCCGCCCTTCTTCGGCCGCCGGTTGGCGGCGAGGACGCGCTTGCGGAGCCGGATGCTGCGCGGCGTGACCTCGACCAGCTCGTCGTCGTCGATGAACTCGATCGACTGCTCGAGGTTCAGCAGCCGCGGGGGCACCAGCCGCAGCGCCTCCTCGGCCGTCGACGCGCGCATGTTGGTGAGCTTCTTCTCCTTCGTGACGTTGACGTCGAGGTCGTCCGGGCGCGCGTTCTCCCCGATGACCATGCCCTCGTAGACGTCGGTGCCGGGAGGAACGAATATCTCGCCGCGCTCCTGCAGGTTCGAGATGGCGTAGGCGGTGGCCCGCCCCGCCCGGTCCGCCACCAGGGCCCCGGTGGGGCGGCCCGCGATCGGCCCGTGCCAGGGCTCCCAGCCCGCGAACAGGTGGTGCAGGATGCCGGTGCCGCGCGTGTCGGTCAGGAACTGCGACCGGAACCCGATGAGCCCGCGGGTCGGAATGCGGAACTCCAGGCGCACCCGGCCGCTGCCGTGGTTGACCATCTTCGTCATCGTCGCCCGGCGCGTGCCGAGCTGCGCGATGACCACCCCCTGGTAGTCCTCGGCGACGTCGATCACCAGCTCCTCCACCGGCTCCTCGACGCGGCCGCCGTCGCGGCGGGTGACGATCTGCGGCCGCGCCACCTGCATCTCGTAGCCCTCGCGGCGCATCATCTCGACGAGGATCGACAACTGCAGCTCGCCGCGGCCGACGACCTGCACCTGCTCGGGCGACCCGGTGTCCTCGACCCGCAGCGCCACGTTGCCCACCAGCTCGCGGGCGAGCCGGTCGCGGAGGTTGCGCGACGTGACGTACTGCCCGTCGCGGCCCGCCATCGGCGACGTGTTCACCCCCATGACCATCGACACCGTGGGCTCGTCGACGTGCAGGGGCGGGATCGGCCGCGGGTCGTCGGGGTCGGTGATGGTCTCGCCGATGGTGATGGCCTCGATGCCGGCCAGGCAGATGATGTCGCCGGCGGCGGCCGAGGCCACCTCGACCCGCTGGAGTCCGTCGAACAGGTACAGCTTCGTGACCCGCGTGCGCTCGACCCGCCCGTCGAGCTTCGAGACCGCGATGGCGTCGCCCAGGGCGACGCGGCCGTTGACGATGCGGCCGATCGCGATGCGGCCCAGGTAGTCGCTCGCGTCGAGGTTCGCCACCACCACCTGCAGCGCCGCGTCGGGGTCCCCCCGCGGGGGCGGAATCCGGTCGGCGATGGCGTCGAGCAGCGGGCGCAGGTTCCGGCCCGGCGCGGCGGGTTCGGAGCTGGCGGTACCCGCCTTCGCGTTCGCGTAGATCACGGGGAACTCGATCTGATCCTCGTCGGCGTCGAGGTCGATGAACAGGTCGTAGACCTCGTCGAGCACCTCGGCGGGGCGCGCGTCATGGCGGTCCATCTTGTTGATGACGAGGATCGGCGGCAGCCCCCGCTCGAGCGCCTTCCGCAGCACGAACCGGGTCTGGGGCAGCGGTCCCTCGGAGGCGTCGACCAGCAGCAGGACGCCGTCGACCATCGTCAGGGTCCGCTCGACCTCGCCGCCGAAGTCGGCGTGGCCCGGCGTGTCGACGACGTTGATGAGGAGGTCGCGGTAGCGGACGGCGGTGTTCTTGGCGAGGATGGTGATGCCCCGCTCGCGCTCCAGGTCGATGTTGTCGAGCGCGCGCTCGGCGACCCGCTCGTTGGCGCGGAACACGCCGCTCTGGTGCAGCATGGCGTCGACCAGCGTCGTCTTGCCGTGATCGACGTGGGCGATGATGGCGATGTTGCGCCGCAGGGGGTTGGCGACGGGGGAACCGGCCGCCTTCATCGTTCGTCAAGTCCGTATGGGGAGGAAGCGAATGTCATGCCCCGATCGTATCCGAGACGGGCGGGCCGGCGTCGACGGGACCGGGGGTCTGGCGGGCAGACCGGCACGGACCGGGCGAAGCCGCGCAGGGCGGGGTGCACGACAAGAGAGTGCGTATCCTGCAGCCAGCCGCGCCGCCGACGCGCAGCCGGCCGCCTTCGCCAGCCGCACGTGACGGTCATCCAACAATCCTGTCGTGCACCCGCAGAGCGGGGCACGTTGAGCACTCCCGCCGGCCGTGCTAGGCTGGAAGCGATGGAAGGAGCTTCCAGAGGGGGCGTGATGACCGATAGGGCCTTGGCGCTGGCGGCGGCCATCGCCGCGCTGGTGGCGGCCGTCACGTCGCTGTTCAACGGCTGGCAGATTGCGCGGCTGACGGGCCGGGTGGATGCGCTCGAAGCCACGATGCAGACCGTCCTGACCCTGCTGGCCGGCGGCGCGTCGTGAGCGGTTGGCGCGTGAGCGGCGGCCCGACGACCGCCGTCCTGCGGCGCCCCCGCCGGCCGATCCCGCGGTGGTCCGCGCCGTTCCGCGGCGCAGCTCCCTCGTCGTCCTGCGGCGCCCCCGCCGGCCGATCCCACGGAAGTCCGCGCCGTTCCGCGGCGCAGCTCGCGACCGACGGCGAGACCCCACATTGCGTCGCGGGCGGCCCTCGGCCTCGGCCTGCGCGCGCCAACCCGCGCCGGACAGGCGCGTCGTGGAGGAAGGAGAACCCCTGTTCATGCGTGTTCAGTTCTTGATCGTCGCCCTCGCCGCATCGCTGGCCGCCGCGTGCGGCGCCGAGCCGGAGCCCGTGGACCCCGCGCCGGCGTCGGCTCCGGCATCCGCGCCGGCCCCGCCGATGCTGCCCGACGTCATCGTCGCCGAGCGCGGCGGGTTCATTCCCGAGGGCGTGGAGTACGACATGGACAACGGCCGGCTGCTGACCGGGTCGCTGTCCGAGGGCTCGGTGTTCCAGCTTCACGAGGACGGCCGGGTGACGCCGCTCGTCACCGATCCGGACCTCGTGTCGTCGGTCGGCATCGAGGCCGACGAGCTGCGCGACCGGCTGCTCGTGGCCAACTCGGACCGCTCGGTGTTCCAGGGCGGAACCCGCGGGCAGGCGATGCTGGGGGTGTACAACCTGACGACCGGCGAGCGCATCGCCATGGTCGACCTCGCCGCCGCGGTCGACGACGCCGGCGACGACGCCGCGTTCTTCGCCAACGACGTCGCGGTGGCCGACGACGGGACCGCCTATGTCACCGACACCCGCATGAACCTCGTCTACCGGGTCGACGCCGACTACGCGGCCTCGGTGTTCCACCGCTTCGACGACGACGGGGCGGGCCCCAACGGCATCGTCGAGCATCCCGCCGGCTACCTGCTGGTGGCGCGGGGCGACGCGCTGTGGAAGGTGCCCCTCGACGACCCCGCCGCGGCCACCGCGGTGATGCTGCCCGAGGACATCCCCGGCCAGGACGGCATGGTGTGGAGCGCCGGCCGGCTCGCCATCGTCAGCAACTCCGGCAACCGGGTGGTGGCCCTGACGAGCGGCGACGAGTGGATGACGGCGGACCTCGCGGGGGTCGCGGCCTACGAGCCGCAGGCGACCACCGCCGCCGTCGTCGGCGACGACGTCTACGTGGTGCACCCCCACTTCGCGGACGACGATCCGCCGAGCGTGTCGCGGGTCGAGTTCCAGTAGGTACACAAGAAGCTCCCGGCCGGCGCATGGGCCGACCGGGAGCTCTACGGATCAGGGCCGGTTGCCGGCCCCGCTAGTCCATCTGCTTCGCCACGTACTTGGTGATGCCGCCGCCGGCGGTAGGCCGCGACCCCGGACCCTCGGCGGCATAGACGTTGCCGTCGGCGTCGACCGCGACGCCCTCGCCGGCCACCCCTTGCAGCACCCGCACGTCATGGGCATGCGGCGGGATGAACCCGGTCAGCCGGTCCTCGCCGGCGGGGCCGATGCGGACGCCGGTCTTCCAGCCGGGGTGGTTGCCCACGCCCGACTCCGAGTCGATGGCGTAGAGGGTGTCGTCGTCGGTGATGAACAGCCCGCTGATGCGGCTGTACTGCATGTAGATGTCGAGCAGCTCGCCGTCCTGGCTGAAGATCTGGATGCGGTGGTTGCCCCGGTCGGCGACGAAGAGCCGCCCCTCTGAGTCCATCTCCATCGCGTGGGGGGTGCGGAACTGCCCGGGCCGGAACCCGATCTCGCCCCACTCCTTGATGAACGTGCCGTCCGGGGCGAACTTCAGGATGCGGCCGGTGGCGCCGGCCGGGGGATCGGGGCTCTGGCCGCTGTGGCCGTCCGAGACGAAGATGTCGCCGTTGGGCGCGGTGATGACGTCGCACGGCTCGTTGAGCTGGCCGGGGCCGCTGCCGGGCTGGCCGGCGACGCCGAGGCGCATCAGCTCCTCGCCCTCGGGGCTGAACTTGATGACCTGGTGGCCCTTGGTGCCCGCCTCGTTGCCCTGCGAGTCGGTGACCCAGACGTTGCCGTCGGCGTCGACGTGGATGCCGTGGGGCAGCACGAACAGGCCGGCCCCGAAGCTGGTCATGATCTCGCCGGTGTCCTTGTTGAACTTGAAGACGGGATCGCGGTCGGGGTTCTCCTCGCAGCCCCCCGCCAGGGCCAAGCCCCCGCACCGGTCGTAGGCCCAGACGTGGCCGTCGGGGCCGATGTCGATGCCCGCGGTCGAGCCCCACTCCCGGTTGTCGGGCAGGGGCGCCCAGTTCAGAATCACCTCGCCGGTGGGGTTCGGCAGCGGGCGGTCGACCCAGTCGCTCTCGCCGTTCTGCGCGGCGGCGATCGAGGCGGTCCCCGCCACGAACGCGGCCGCCGCCAGCGTCACGCCGGCGCTTGTCCATGCCCTTCTCGTGTCGATCATGCCTGTTCTCCTCGTCCTCGGGCGGCCGGCGCGCCGGCCGCCTCGTTCACGTGCCCGTCCAGGCCCGAGTCAGTCGAAATGCACCTCGGCCAGGGCGATGCCGCTCTCCCCCGCCACCGCGTAGAGCAGGAAGACCCGGCCGTCCTCCTCGTAGATCGCGGGGTCGCGGAGCTGGTTCACGTGGCCGTAGGCGGTGCTCCGCACCGACGGCTCGAGCGGCGCGTCGGCCCCCTCCCAGTCGTGCTCGGGGCGCAGCACCTCGACCCCGGGCGTCTCCGACCACGTCATCCAGTCGCCCGAGAGGTCGATGGCGCTCAGCTTGATGTGCTCGGGCGCGTCGCCGACCTGGGTCCAGAACACGTACAGGGTGTCGTCCCGCTCGAGCAGCGCCGAATGCCGCATCCGCGGGTTGAACAGCAGCGGCCCCTCCTCGAACCCGCCCAGCGGGTCGCGCGACCGGTAGAACTGCCCCGGCATCGCCATCGAGTAGGTCCACCCGTCGCGCTGGAACACCCGCATGTAGGTCCGCCCCAGGCGCTCGGGCCGCGTCGTGAACGCGATGCCGTCCGTCGAGGTCGCGACCCGCGACACCTGCGTGGCAATGCCGTCGAGGCCGTGGAAGTACATGACGATGCGGCGGTTGGCGTCGTCGACATGCACGTCCGGCGACGCGATGTGGGGTGCCGACGCCTCGAACAGGGCATCGTGCGACATCGGCGCCGCCCCGCGCGCCCGCCGCGCCGCCTGGACGCGCTCCAGCTCCTCGGGCGAGATCTCGGGGGGCTCGGTCAGGAAGTGCGAGTCGGCGATCTGCAGGCTGCCCGGCGGGTGAACCCGCCACGGCCCCCGCAGGTCGTCGGCGTAGGCGAGCCGGATGTAGCGTCCCTTGTGGTCCGCGAAGTACAGGTAGTAGGCGCCCAGGGGGTCGGCCACCCAGTCGGGCACCCGGATGAGCGACGGCCCCTGGATGTTCTCGCCGATGCTCGGGTGCAGTTCGGGGCCGATGATCGGCGCGTCGGCCAGCCGCTCGACCCGCACCGTCTGCGCGGCCGCGTCAGCTCCGAAAGTCACGACGCCGGCCGCCAGCACGGCGCATAGGGCGATGCCCGGTGTGTTCTTGCTGATCACTATCCCCACCTCCCGCAGGTCCGCGGCCATGCCGGCCACAGGACGGGCGCGAACCGCAGCGCAGCCGCCGGTGCCGGCAAGACGTCAGGTCAACAGAGTAAGTGATCGGCCACCGAGAACCAAGCCCCGCACCGCTCGGTGACCGCCGATCCGGAACCGGGCGTCGGCGAACGCCGGCCGGGCTTCCCGCCCCCGTCGAGCCGCCCCGACGGCCCCCCGCCGGGCCGCCCGATTGCTCGCCGCCCAGCCGGCTCGCTGCCGCTCGCCAGCCTGCTCCGTGTCTGTCGGGCCGATGGCCGGAATCAGCGCGCTACGCTGGAGGACCATCTCCACCCGCTCCTTGAACGTCGCGGATCACGGGTAAACGGGATCGGACCACTTCTCGACGGCCGGTGGCGCGTAGGCCTGCATCCGGTCGAGCAGGACGGCGCCGTCGCTCTCGGCCAGGAGCATGGCTCGATGCTCGGGGAGGAGGAACTCCCGCTCTACCGCGTGGTCGAGGAAGGCGAGGAGGGCGTCGAAGTACCCGGCCACGTTCAGGAGGCCGCACGGCTTGCGCTGCAGCCCGAGCTGCCCCCACGTCAACGCCTCGAACAGCTCGTCGAGGGTCCCGAAGGCGCCGGGCAGGGCGACGACGCCGTCCGACAGCGCCGACATCACCCGCTTCCGCTCGTGCATCGAGTCGACCACCCGCAGCTCGGTCAGGCCGGCGTGGGCGATCTCCTTCGCCGTGAGGTGGCCGGGAATCACCCCGGTGATCTCGCCGCCGCCGGCCAGGACCGCATCGGCCAGGATCCCCATCAGGCCGACCTGCGCTCCCCCGTAGACGACGGAGTGCCCGCGCGCGGCGAGCAGGGCGCCCAGCCCTCGGGCGGCCGCCTCGTACTCGCCGCCCGCCCCGGCCTTCGATCCCGTGAAGACGCAGATTCGTGTCATGGCCGCCCGCTCCAACGGTATCATGCGGTCAGGGAGGCCGGCGCAGGCGCAACGGGAGCGATGAGCGCAGGGCGCGAATCGCGGGGGCGTCCGCCCGCCGGCCCACGTCCCGGACGATGACTTGCAGATCCATGCCGCCATCCGTGCGGGCCGCCGTCTGCGCCGCGGCGGCGGCCGCCGCGTGGACCGCCGGATTCGCGGCCGGCCAGACCCGAACCACGTGGGACGGGGTCTACACCGAGGCCCAGGCCGAGCGGGGCCGGGAGCGGTACCGGGCCCTCTGCGGCTACTGCCACCGCGACGACCTCAGCGGAGGCGGCAGCGAGGCGGGCGCCCCCGCCCTGCGCGGCCCCTTCTTCCTCAACCAGTGGCGCGACCGGCCCCTCGTCGACCTGTTCGTCACCATCGGCACGACGATGCCGCAGCAGAACCCCGACTCCCTCCGCGCCCAGACGGTCATCGACATCGTCGGCTACCTGCTCGAACAGAACGCCATGCCGGCCGGCGACGCCGAACTCCCGCCCCAGCTCGAGCCGCTGCGCGACATCGTCCTGAGCGCGCGGCCCCGCCGCTGAAGTCCGCCCCATCTCGTCGTCGCGCACGAGCGAGCTTGGACAGATCTGCTGCCCGCGCTCGTCCAGCGCGCGGGCCACCTCCGCTGCCCAGTTGTCGCCGGGCAGCACATCGAGGTCGTGATTCCACACATCCAGCCCGGCTTTCCGGAGCGCTTCGGACACCCGGGCCGCGAGCGGCGAGTCCGAGTGTGAGTGACTGATGAAGACCTGCAATGGGGCGTCCTCCGCTCGTCCTCTTGTCAACACCAAGTATGCTGGACGGAGTTGCAGCGGGTCAACGCGGCAAGACGCCGATTGGCTCCCGGATCCGGGGGAACGCCGGTTCTGGAAGTGAGGGTGGCGCCCTCGTTCCAATTGGAGGACGGGGCACCACCCACGTCGGCCTATTCGGGAACCGGCTGTGCCGCTTCCGGGGCGGCCGGCTCGACCTGCGAGGGGACCCGGTCGGGGGTCGGCTGGGCGACGCGGCGGCCCTCGGCGTCGCGGGCGTTGCCGCGGTTGCGGCCGCAGTCGAAGCAGGTGCGCAGCTCGTCGGCCATGCCCGCGGTCGAGATGCCGCGCTCGGCCATCAGCTCGGCGAGGCGGGCCGCGGTGGCCGGCTGCTCCTTGTAGAAGAGCGAGTAGAACACGCCGTTGGCGATGGTCCACGGGGTCCAGCCCTGGGCGCTGCGGGCGTCGAGCTCGGCCCCCTGCGCGACGAGGTAGTCGACGATGCTCGGGGCGCCGCGGTACGCGGCCCCGTGCAGCGCGGTCTCGCCGCGGTCGTTGATGGCGTGGATGTCGTTGCCCAGCGCCACGAGCATTTTGACGGCCTCGAGGGCCTCGGGCTCGTGCTCGACCGTGGCCCCGCCGTCCTCGCCGGGGTTCCACATGTCGACCCCGGCCGCGACCATGAGCGGGGTCGTGAGGTCGGCGTTGGGAACCAGGGGGTCGGCCCCGGCGTCGAGGAGCACACGCATGACCTCGGTGTCGACGTTCTTCGAGGCGAGGAGGAACGGGGTCGCCCCGACCCGGTTCAGCCGGTTGCGGTAGCCGTCGCGGAAGTCGGCGGTCATCGGCGCGTTCACGTCGACGCCGGCCGCGAGCAGCCGGTGGATGAGGTCCATGCTGCTCAGGTTGCCCCGGCCCTCGGGCGGCGGCATGTGGCCGATGTTGGTGCGGCGCAGGCGGATGACCTGGTGCAGGGCGTTCCAGCCCTGCCCGGCCGCGTTCACGTCGGCCCCTTGGTCGATGAGATGGATGCCGACCTCGTGCTGCCCGTTCATCGCGGCCACGACGAGGGCGCTCGTCCCGTCGGGGAACGTGTCGTTCACGTCGGCGCCGAGATCGAGGAGGGTGCGCACCGCGTCGAGCTGGCCGAGCTGCACCGCGAAGAGCAGGGCGGTGAACGAGGGGCCCGACCGCGCGTCGCGGGTCAGCCCCACCTCGGTGGAGAACACCCCGCCCGGCTCGCCGGCCGCCGGATCGCCGGTGCGCGCCGCGACGTCGGCGCCGTTCGCGACGAGGGTGCGGACGGCGTCGACGTTGTTCTCGGCCGCCGCCCACATCAGGGCGGTCTGGCCCCGCGCCGGTTCGGACGCGTTGGGGTCGGCCCCGGCCGCGAGCAGCGCCTGGACGACCTCGGGCCGGCCCGTGCGGGCGGCGGTCATCAGCACCGTCTCGCCGTCCGCGAGCCGCCGGTTCGGGTCGGCCCCGGCCGCGAGCAGCCGGCCGACGATGGCCGCGTTGCCGTTGATGGCGGCCAGGGTGAGGGGCGCGACGCCGTAGCGGTTGGGCGCCGATGCGTCGGCGCCGGCGTCGAGTAGCAGGCTGACCACTTGGGCGGCGTCGCCCTGCACCGCCCAGTGCAGCGCGGTCATGCCGGCGGTCTCGGACGCGTTCACGTCGACCGCGCCGTCGAGCAGCGCCGCCACCGCCGCGCCGTCGCCGGCGCGCGCCGCCGCGATCAGCGACGCCTCGGCTTCCGCCTCCGCGGGCGCAGCCGCTGCCGGCGCTCCCGCCGCGAGGAACAGGAACATGCCGGCGACCGCCGACGCGGCACTCCACCGTCGTCGATTCATCTCCATCGTCGGTTCTCCCGGCGTCTACAGGTCCGTCAACGGCCCGGTCGAGTCGGCCACCCGCTCGCGCTCCACGCCGACCTTGTGGAGCAGGGTCAGGCCGAGGTTCGTGAACGGCGTGTGCATCGGGTACTGGATGTGACGCCCGCCCGCGATGGTCCCGCCGCCGCCCACGACCACCGCCGGCAGGTTGACCGGGGTGTGGTGGTCGCTGTCGCCCATGCCCGTGCCGTAGAGCAGCAGGGTGTGGTCGAGCAGGGACCCGTCGCCGTCCGGGGTGTTCTTCATCCGATCGAGGAACCGGGCGAAGAGCGACACGTGGTACGCGTTGATCTTGGCCCCCTGCGCGATCTTGACGGGGTCCATCTGGTGATGCGAGACCGCGTGGTGGCCCTCCGGCACCCCGATCCAGGGATAGGGCCGCCCGTTCAGCTCGCGCGAGATCTGGAAGGCGACGACCCGCGTCACGTCCGACTGGAACGCGAGCAGCTCGAGGTCGAACATCAGCTTCGCGTGGTCGTCGAACGAGTCGGGCACCCCGACCGGCGGGTCGGCGATGGGCATCGGCGACACCTTGCTCTGGCGCTCGGCCCGCTGGATGCGCTGCTCGACGTCGCGCACCGAGTCGAGGTACTCGTCGACCATGACCCGGTCGCGCACCCCGAGGCGCTTCTGCAGGCGGGCCATGTCGGCCATCGCGAGGTCGAGGACGCTACGGTCGCGCTGCAGCCGCGCCGCCTGCTCCTGGGGCGAGCCCCCTTCGCCGAAGAGCCGCTCGAACACCGCGCGGGGGTTGCTCTCCATCGGCATCGGGGTGGTGGGATCGCTCCACGAGTAGGTGTGCTGGTAGACGCAGCTATACCCGTTCTCGCAGCTTCCGACGATGTTCTCGTGGTCGAGCGAGAGCTGCAGCGAGCGCAACGGGGTGTCGGCCCCGATCTTCGCCGCCGCCATCTGGTCGATCGAGGTGCCCGCCTCGATGTCCGCCCCCTCCGTCTTCTTCGGGCGCGTGCCGCTCAGCCACGCGGTGTGCACGCGGGTGTGGACGCCGCCCCCTTCGCTCTGCGTCTCCGCCCCCTTGTTGCTCAGGCCGCTCAACACCACCATGTCGTTGCGGAACGGCTCGAGGGCCTGCAGCACCGGGGTCATCTCGTAGCCCTTTCCGGTGGTGGCGGGGTGGAAATTGGGCAAGTAAGTGCCGTTGGGCGCGTAGACGAAGCCCAGGCGGGTGACCCGGTTCCCCCCCGGCGCGGCGGCCGACAGCGCCGGCACCATCGCGTCGAGGAACGGCAGGGCCAGCGTCGCCCCCATCCCGCGCAGGAAGCTCCGCCGCGGCAGCGCCATCTTGGTGATGATCATCCCGATCTCCTTCAGGTCAGCAGGTCAACTCGCCAACGGATCAACTCGAAACGAATTCGGTTCACGAACGAACGGAACGCCGGTTCGCGGGCGAATCGCACTCCGGTTTCGCCAACGAACGACTCCCGGTTCACCAATGAACGCCAGTTCGCGAACCCACGCACGCCAGTTCGCGAACCGCGCCAGTTCGCCGTCACCGCGCGGCGGCCAGCGGCGCATCGGCCGGGGCCGTGCGCCGTTCGCGGAACGGCAGGCTCTCGACGATGCCGAGCACGACCGCCGACAGGCGGTATTCCTCGTCCGCGGCGTCGCGCACGATCCGCCTCACCGCCGGCATGTCGTAGGGCTCCAGCCCCCGGCCCAGCGCGTAGGTCAGCAGCTTCTCGGTCAGCGTGCCCACGAACCGGTCCGGGCGCGCCAGCAGCGCCGTCCTGAGCCCGGGGACGTCGTCGAAAGCCGTCCCGTCCGGCAGCACCCCCGAGGCGTCGATCGGCTGGTGCTGCTCGTCGACGTCGCGCAGCCGGCCGACGGGGTCGAAGCGCTCGAGCCCGAAGCCGAGGGGGGTCGATCATCGCGTGGCAGCTCGCGCAGGCGGGGTTGTCGCGGTGCGCGGCCATCCGCTCCCGCATCGACGGGGTGCGGTCGGCGTAGGCCCCCGCCCGGTCCGGCAGCGCCGGCACGTTGGGGGGCGGGTCGGGCGGCGGCGTCCCGAGGATGTTGGTCAGTATCCACCGGCCGCGGAACACCGGCGACGTCCGCACCGGGTGCGAGGTGATGGTCAGAATGCTGCCCTGCCCGAGCAGCCCGCCCCGGTGCCCGCTCACCGGCACCCGGCGGAAGTGGCTCCCCTGCACGTGGGGAATGCCGTAATGCCGCGCGAGCCGGTCGTTGACGAACGTATAGTCGGCGTCGAGCAGGTCGAGGACGCTGCGGTCCTCGCGCACGACGCTCTCGAAGAACAGCTCGGTCTCGCGGCGGAACGCCCGCCGCAGCCCGTCGTCGAAGTCGGCGAACAGCACCTGCGACGGCCGCGCCGCCTCCAGGTTCCGGAGCTGCAGCCACTGGCCGACGAAGTTGTCGGTCAGGGCGCGGGCGCGGTCGTCGGCGAGCATCCGGCGCACCTGCCGATCGAGCTCCGCGGGGTCGGACAGGCGGCCGCCCGCCGCCGCGTCGAGCAGATCGTCGTCGGGCACGCTGCTCCAGAGGAAGAACGACAGCCGCGACGCCAGCTCGAGGTCGCCGAGGCGGTAGTTGACGGCCGCGGCCGGAGCGTCGGCCGGATCGGCCTCGACCCGGAACAGGAACTCGGGGCTCACCAAGAGCTGCTGCAGCGCGCGCTCGATGCCCGCCTCGAAGTCCCCGCCCTCGCGCCCCGCCGCGTAGGCGATGCGCAGGATCTCGAGGTCGGCGTCGTCGACCGGCCGGCGCCACGCCCGCCGGGCCAGGGCGCCGAGAATCGTGTCGGCGCAGGCCTCCTCCCCGGCGGCGTCCGCGGGCCGGCACACGAAGAGGCGCTGACGGGCCGGGGTGTCGCCGGGGCCGGTCACGTCGAACGGCCCGGTGACGGTGACGCTGCGCAGGTACGGCAGTTCGCGCCGGCTCACCGTCGGGTTGAGGAAGAGGCGCCGCGGGCTCTCCGACAGCAGGGCCGGCGTCTTCAGGAACGCGACCCCGATCTCGCGGGGGCCGGCCGCGACGGGCAACCGCACCTCGAGGTTGTCGCCGACCTCGTTCCCGTCGATGTCGAGCGACGGCAGCCCCTGCTGCATGCGGAACAGCTCGACGCGCCCGCCGTCGATGGTCACCTCGAGCTGCGCGCCGCCCGCCACCCGGGACACCTCCACCCGCAGCACGTACTCGGCGTCGAGCGGGAACCGGTGGGTGATCAGCGCGCCCCCGCGGGTCCCGTAGGGCAGGCCATCAATGTGGTCGTCCTGCGGCAGGGCCGGCGAGACGGTGTAGGTGCGGGCCACCGCCGTCGGCGGCGTCGTGCCCACCGCGGCGCGGCCGATGCGGCGGGCCGCGGTCAGGTAGCGCTCCATGAGCGACTCGGACACGCGCAGCACCCCGGCGATGTTGTCGAAGCCGTAGCTCGCGCTGTCGGCGGGCAGGAGCTCCTCGACGTCGACGGTGACGCCGAGCACGTCGCGGACCGCGTTCCGGTACTCGGCGCGGTTGAGCCGGTGGAAGGTCTGGGTGCGGCCGGGGTTCGGCCGCGCCGCCGCCGCGGCGTCGAGCTCGGTCTCGAGCCACGTCGCCACGCGGTCGTAGGTGGCCTCGTCGGGACGCGGCCGGCCCGCCGGGGGCATCAGGCCGGCGCGCAGCTTCCGGACCACCATCTCCCACAGCTCGGCGTGGTCCCCGACCCGCGTCAGATCGACATCGTCGAGGGCGAGCCCGGCCGTGAGGGTGCGGCCGTTGTGGCAGGCGACGCAGTAGCGCCGGATCACGGTGCGGGACGCTTCGGCCGCTTCCGGCGAAGTCGCCGGCGCCTGCCCGACGCGGGCCGACACCTCCGGCGCCGCGGGCTCGGCACCCGTCGACTCCGCCGACGATGCCGCTCCCGCGGGCGCGCCGCCCCACGGCAGCAACAGCAACGCGGCAACTACGGACGCGAGCCAAGTGCGCATCGTCTTCCCCGTCATCCCCAATGGAGCCGTAGCCAACCCACGGGCTCCCCGTCTACGATACCGCCCGGCACCGTCCGCCCGCGGGACGCACGAGCCCGCCGCCGCGGAACAGACGCCGGAACCGTGCCATCATAGCGCAAAACAGGACGGCCGGGCGTCGGATCGTCGATGCCGCCACCGGGCCGGCAGCGGTATCGCCAGGGTCGATCGGCGCTCTGCCGGTGCGCTTGGAGGTCTCAACTATGCAGGTATTCACGGTGAAATCGATCGTCATCGGCGTCGCCGCGGGCGGGCTCGTCGCCGCCGCGATCGGGCAGCTCATCGGTGCGCCGTGGGGGCTCGCCCTCCTGAACGGCTTGGCCGCGGGCGCATCGGCCCTGGCCCTGTCCGTCGTGGTGGGCGACGGCAGGTTCGGCATGATGAACGTCCGCCGACGGCCCGGGGTCCGCACGCTCGCCTATTTCGTCATGTTCTTGCCCGCGTTCCTGGCAGACAACGTCATCGAGGTCGAACTCGCCCGAGCGGAAGGGCTCGCGCTTTCGATGCTGCTCCTGCTCACCGGGTTCGCGTCCTACGTCTTCGGCGGCGTCCTGGCCACGCTCGACCACATCGACGACGGCAGGGGGTGAACGTCGAGCGCGGCACGTCGGCTTCCCGCAAACGACGAAGGCACCGGGAACGGCCACGGCGATTGGGGGCGAAGCCGGAACCGTCGAGCCGCGGTTCCGGCTAGAATGAAGCCCGCCGGGCTGAACGGCCCGATACGCGGGCTCGTTCGCCGCGGGGCGCCGAGCCCACTGGAACTCGACACTCGATTCGGGGAGCTACAGTCATGCGCAAGACCCACATCGCCGCAATCGCCCTGGCCGGGGCGGCCCTGCTCGCCGCGCCGGCAACCGCGCCGGCGCAGACCATGGAGGAAGAGATCGCCAAGGCCACGATGGCCGCGCCGCCGGCCCTGCGGGCCAACGCCACGGTGCTGCGGCTCGCCCCCGACGGGGCCGAGACGGTGCTGCGCGAGGGCTCGAACGGCCTGATCTGCTGGGACCGCTCGGACGAGCCGAGCCGCCAGTTCGCGGTGCAATGCACGAGCGAGGGGAACCTCGCCCGCGTCAAGCAGAACCGGGCCTGGGCCCTGTCGGGCATGAGCGCCGACGAGCTGCGGACGACGCGCGAGACGGCCGAGGCCGACGGCTCGCGCGAGGTCTCGGAGTTCGGCTCGGTCTACTACTCGCTGAACGGCGCGGACGCCGAGTCGGCCAACCTGCACACGACCATCGCGGTGCCGTTCGCGACGGCCGAGACCCTGGGCCTGCCCGACGCGGGCAGCTATACGCAGGCCGGCACCTGGATCATGGAGGCGGGCCTGTCGGCCGCCCACATCATGCTCCCCGGCCAATAGCCTGCCCGCGGCGGCCGCAACCCGCCCCCGGCGGCAGGCCGCGACCGGCGGCACCGGCACGATGACGGCCAACGGCCGAATCGCGGGCGGACCGAACCCGCCCGCCCGCGGCGGCCTACGCGATGCGGCCCGCGCGGCGGACTGCCCGTCGTGGAACGGGGCGGCGGACGGAACCCGCCCGCCCGCGGCGTCCGAGCGACGTCCGCGGGCGGGCCCCATTTGAGTGGACACGACGATGAGACTCACGACGACGGGATGCGCACTCGCCCTCTGCCTCGCCCTCGCGGCCGCCGCGGCGGCGGCCGGCAACGACAACTGGCCGCAGTTCCGCGGCCCGACGATGAACGCGGCCGTCGCCGACAACCCCGACCTCCCCGAGACGTGGAGCGAGACCGAGAACGTCGAGTGGGCCGCCGACATCCCCGGCCTGGGCTGGTCGAGCCCGGTGGTGTGGGGCGACCGGGTCTTCCTGACCACGGTGACCGCCGACGGCGACTTCGAGCTGCCCAAGCCCGGCCTCTACGCCCCGCGGGGGCGGCCCGACCCGGTTCCCCTGCAGCACGACTGGCTGGTCTACTGCCTGAGCCTGGAGACCGGCGACGTGTTGTGGCGGCGTTCGGTCGAGACGGGACGCCCCGCCTTCCCGCGGCACATGAAGAACTCGTACGCCTCGGAGACCCCGGCCACCGACGGCGAACGCGTCTACGTGCGGTTCGGCGAGCTCGGCCTCTACACGTTCGACATGGACGGCAACGAGGTGTGGCGGCTCGAGATACCCGACCGGCAGACGCGCTCGGACTGGGGGTCGGCCTCGTCGCCGGTGGTGCACGGCGACATGGTGATCATCGTGTACGACAACGAGGAGGAGTCGTGGATCGCGGCCCTCGACAAGCGCACCGGGGCCGAGCTGTGGCGCACGGCGCGCGACGAGGTGTCGAGCTGGGCGAGCCCGTACGTGTGGGAGCACGAGGGGCGGACCGAGATCGTGACCTCGGCGGTGAACCGCATCCGCTCGTACGACCTCGACGGGAACCTGCTCTGGGAGATGGACGGCCGGATGTCGTGGGCGGCCATCGCCACCCCGTTCTCGAGCCACGGCCTCGTGTACGTGAACTCGGGTTACTTCCGCGACGAGCACCGGCCCGCCTACGCGATCCGGCCCGGGGCGAGCGGCGACATCACCCTCGCGGAGGGCGAGCGGTCGAACGAGTACGTGGCGTGGTACCAGCCGCGGGCGGGGAACTACAACACGTCGCCGCTGATCTACGGCGACATCTACTACAGCCTGCTCGACCGCGGCTTCTTCGAGGCCTACGACGCGCGGACCGGCGAGCCGGTCTACGGGCGGCAGCGCATCCGGGTCGCGGCCAGCTTCACGTCGTCGCCCTGGGCCTACAACGGGAAGATCTTCGCGCTGAGCGAGCAGGGCGACACCTACGTGATCCGCGCCGGGCGCGAGTTCGAGGTCATGGGGGTGAACAGCCTCGGCGAGCTCGCCCTGGCGTCCCCGGCCATCGCGGGGGACCGGCTGCTCATCCGCACGCAGTCGAAGCTCTACAGCATCCGGAAGGAGTAGAGGCTCTGGGCCGCGGCGGCACGGTGCGCCGGTGGCTGCTGTGGCTGACGATCGGCGCCCTCCTCGCGTATCACGCGGGCGCCATCGTCACCACCCGCGACGGGGAGATGCTGCTCGGACCGGGGGTGCTGACCGGCGCGCTGCTGTTCTGGCTCTTCGTCACCGCCGCCGTCGTGAAGCGGCGGTTCGCGCGAACCCGCCGCGACACAAGGAGGGACCCCATGCCCCGCCGCCCGGAACGGCTGCCCTGCATTCCGCTGCTCCTCGCCGCCGGCATCTGCGCGTACGCCGCGCCGGCGGCATCTCAGGAGGCGCCGACCCGACCGAACTTCGTCCTCGTGTTCGCCGACGACCAGGGCTACGGCGACCTCGGGGTGTTCGGGGCCACCGACTTCGACACGCCGCGCATCGACCGCATGGCGCACGAGGGCATGCGGTTCACCAGCTTCTACGCGCAGCCGGTGTGCGGCCCGTCCCGAACGGCGCTGCTCACCGGCAGCTACCCGATCCGGGTCGCCGAGTACGGCAACCAGAAGAACAACTTCCCCTACGTCCACGAGCGGGAGATCCTGCTGCCGTCGGTCCTCCAGGCCGCCGGCTACGCCACCGGGATGATCGGCAAGACCGACATCACCCAGCGGCGCCGCGGCTTCCGCCCCGAGCTCAACCCGGTGCGCCGCGGCTTCGACTACTGGTTCGGCGTCGTCGGGGCCAACGACAGCGGCGAAGTCCACTGGGTGTACCGCAACGAGGAGCGCATCGAGGAGTCGGCCCCGCTGCACAACCTGACCCGCCGCTACACCGACGAGGCCCTCGCCTTCATCCGCCGCCACCGCGACGAGCCGTTCTTCCTCTACGTCGCGCACACCATGCCCCACGTCGTCCTCGACGCGGGCGAGCCGTTCAAGGGGGGCTCGCGACGCGGGCTCTACGGCGACGTCATCGAGGAGCTCGACGCGAGCACCGGCGAGATTCTCGACCTGCTCGCCGAGCTCGACCTCGCACGGAACACCATCGTCGTCTACACGTCCGACAACGGCCCCTGGAGCAACCACGCCCTGCCGCGCTACCGGGAGAACATCACCGCGCACGCCGGCTCCGCCGGTCCCCTGCGCGGGGCCAAGGCGACGACGTGGGAGGGCGGCATGCGCGTCCCCACCGTGATGTGGGGGCCCGGCCGCATCCCCGCCGGCGCCGAGACGGCCGAAATCGCCACCACGATGGACCTCCTCCCCACGTTCATCGCCATGGCCGGGGCCGAGCCGCCCCCCGACCGCACCCTCGACGGCCGCGACATCTCCGCCCTGATGCTCGGCGAGCCGGGCGCCGCGAGCCCCCACGAAGCGTTCTACTACTACCGCGAGACCCACCTCGACGCGGTGCGCAGCGGCCCCTGGAAGCTCGTGTTCCCGCGGCCGGGGCGGGACGAGTCGGAGTGGCTGCTCTCGAAGACCGGCGCGTTCATCGGCGAGCTGCTCGAGCCGGTGACCGGCCTCGAGCTCTACAACCTGGAGACCGACATCGGCGAGACGCGCAACGTCGCGGCCGACCACCCCGACGTCGTCGAGCGCCTCACGGCTCTCGCCAACGCGGCGCGGGCCGAGCTGGGCGACCACGACCGCATCGGCAGCGGGGTGCGGTTCTTCGAGGACGGACCGAGGTGGCCGCGCCGGCGGCCGTGGATCACGCAGTGACCCCCGGCCCGGCGTCCCTGCGGTTCCTGGCGGGACTCGACGCGGACCTCCGGCAGTCGCTGCTCAATCAGATCCGCGACGCCTGGACCCACAACTCCACCGCCCTCGAGGGCAACTCGCTCAGCCTGGGCGACACGAAGTTCGTCATCGAGGAAGGCCTGACCGTCGCCGGCAAACCCGTCAAGGACCACCAGGAGGTCATCGGCCACGCCGCCGCCATTACCCAGATCTACGACCTGCTCGGCCGCGGGGTCACCGCCGACGACCTGTTCGCCCTGCACCGCAGCGTCCAGGCGGAGCGCGTCGTCGACATCCTCAAGCCGCTTGGAGGCTGGAAGGTCGAACCGAACGGCACCGACGCGGTGGACGAGAACGGCGCCCAGGTCTTCGTCGAGTACGCCGCGCCGGAACACGTGCCGCCCCTCATGGCCGAGGTCCTCGACCGCGTCAACGCCGCCCGCCTTCGGCCCGACGACCCGGGGGAGGCCGCGCCCGCCTACGCCCGCATCCACGCCGGCTTCGTGTCCATCCACCCCTTCTGGGACGGCAACGGCCGGCTCGCCCGTCTGCTGGCGAACGTGCCCCTGCTCAACGCGGGACTGCCGCCGCTCATGATTCCGAAGGAGGAGCGCCGAGCCTACATCGACACCCTGGCCCGCTACCAGCGCCGGATCGGCCGCATCACGCCGGCGACCGGCGTCTGGCCGAGCCCGTTCGAGCTCGCCCCGTTCACGAGCTTCTGCCAACGCTGCTACGCCACGACGCACCAACTCGTCGAACGCGCCTTCGAGCAGCAGCGACACCGCGCCTGACAGGATCCGGACTTTGCTGCCAACGTGAGTCTATTGGATTGAACTCCTGACCCCGTGCATGAGGATATAGAGCACCATGCCCATCAAGTAGATGAGCGCCGCTCTGCGGATCGGGGGACGGTATTTGTCCGGCCGCTTGCCGAACACGATCGGAAACATGACTACGCAGTAGCCGAGCCACAGGACGCCCATCGTGGAATCGTAGAGGCCGTCGGGATGGCGCCACCCCGCCCAGGCTACGAGACCCCACGCGGGAACGAGCAGCAATGCCCACTTGCGGACGAACGTCCAGTCGCTTCGCGCCGCGGGGCTCAAGTTGAGCCTCAATCGCGACGTGACTCGACGAAGGAGATCGGTCTCGACCACACGGCTCAAGTAGTACTCTCCGATCGGCCGTGGACCCGCGTGGCCACGGGCCGGAACGCGCCGCCAGCCCGCGCCGCCCTACACCCCCGCCAGGGGCCGGGTGTTCAGCAGCCCCGTGCTGTCGCCCAGCTTCTCGGCCGGGACCCCCGCCTTGTCGAGGACCGTCAGCAGGAGGTTGGTCATCGGGGTGTCTTCGGGGTAGGCGAGATGACGGCCGCCCTTCAGCTTGCCGCCTCCGCCGCCGGCGACGAGGCACGGCAGGTTGGTGTGCTCGTGGAGGTTGCCGTTGCCGATGCCGCCGCCGTAGACGGTCATCGAGTGGTCGAGCAAGTTGCCGTCGCCGTCCGGGCGTCGCCCGCAGCTTCTGGAGGAAGCGGCTGAGCAGCGACACGTGGTAGAGGTCGATCTTCGCCTTCCGGGCCATGTAGTCGGGGTCGTCCCGGTGGTGCGACACGGTGTGGTGCTGGTCGGGCACCCCGATCTGGGGGAAGGTGCGGGGGCTGGTCTCGCGCGCCATCATCAGGGTGGTGACGCGGGTGACGTCGGCCTGCCAGGCGAGGGCCGTCAGGTCGAACATCAGGTTGGCGTACTCCTCGAAGTCCTCGGGGATGTCGATGGGCCGGTCGGGCAGATCGATCTCGGCCTGGTCGTCCCGGGCCTCGGCGCGGCCGATGCGCTGTTCGAGGTCGCGCACCGAGTCGAGGTACTCGCTGAGCTTGTTCCGGTCGGACGGCCCGAGGGTGCGCTCGAGGCTCAGCGCCTCTTCCGTCACCGAATCGAGGATGCTGCCGGCCTGCCGCGCCTGGGCGCGGCGGTCGGCGGCGCTGCCGCCGTCGCCGAAGAGCCGCTCGAAGACCACGCGGGGGTGCGGCTCCATCTCGAGCGGCGTCGTCGGGTCGCGCCACGAGATGGTGTTCGAGTAGAAGCAGTCGCCCGAGTCGCACGAGATGGCGGTCGGCTTCTCGAGGACCAGCTCGAGCGACGGCAGCGGGGTCGCCTGGCCGAGCTCGCGCGCGGCGAGCTGGTCGGCGGTGGTGCCGAGCTTGATGGCGGTGGGGCCGATGCGCCCGCGCCGCTCCCAGGCGTGCACGCCGCTCAGCCACGCCGCGGTCGCCCGCGGGTGGTCGCCGTTGCCGTCGCCGAACGAGTCGGCCTGCCGGTGGGCGAGGCCGCTCAGCACGAGCAGCCGGTCGTGCACCGGCGCGAGGGGGCTGAGGGTCGGCGACAGGGCGAACCCGGCCCCGGTGGCGGCGGGCACGAACTGCTCCTGGATCACCCCGTTGGGGATGTAGACGAAGCCCAGCCGGGTGGCCGGACGCGCCGCGGTGTTCGCGAGCGCGGTCGCCGCCGGCACCATGGCGTCGAGGAGCGGCAGGGCCACGGCGGTCCCCATGCCGCGGAGAAACGTCCGACGGGGCAGCGCGAGCTTCGTAATGGTCATGACTTTCTCAGTTGGAAAGGCGTGCTGTTGACGATGCCGAGGACGATGGACGCGAAGCGGTAGCCGTCATGCTCGGCGTCCCGGACGATGGCGCGGATGGTCGGCGCGTCGAAGTGCTCGACGGGGCGCCCGAGCGCGTACATCAGGAGCTTCTCGGTCACGGTGTGCACGAACTGGTCGGGCGCGTGCAGCAGCGCCGCCCGCAGGCCGGCCGGCCCCTCGAAGCGGCGGCCGTCGGGGAGGACGCCGCTCGCGTCGATGGGGTCGTTCGACTCGCCCAGGGTGCGCCAGCGCCCGACCGCGTCGAAGTTCTCGAGGGCGAACCCGAGGGGGTCCATCTGGGCGTGGCAGCTCGCGCACGCGGGGTTGGCGCGGTGCTGCTCCATCGCCTCTCTCATCGACCGCGGCTCGCCGCTCTCGGTCGTCTCCTCCAGCGCCGGGATGTCCGGCGGGGGCGGCGGCGGGGGCGAAGCCAGCAGGTTCTCGAGGATCCACTTTCCGCGCAGCACCGGCGACGTGCGGGTGGCGTAGGAGGTCAGGGTGAGGATGCTCCCCTGCCCGAGCAGCCCCTGCCGCTCCGGGGCGTCGAGCTCCACCCGCCGGAAGTGGCTGCCGTAGACGTGGGGTATCCCGTAGTGCCGGGCGAGCCGCTCGTTCACGAACGTGTGCCGCGCGGTCAGCAGGTCGAGGACGCTGTGGTCCCCGCGCAGCACGCTGTCGACGAACAGCCCGGTCTCGCGCCGGAACGCGAGCCGCAGGTTCTCGTCGAAGCCGGGGAAGAACCCCGCGTCGGGCTCCTTCGCGTCGACGTCGCGGAGGAAGAGCCACTGCTCGGCGAAGTTGTTCACGAGGGCGGCCGACCGCGGGTCGGCGAGCATGCGGCGCACCTGGCGGTCGAGCTCCGCGGGCTCGCGCAGCTCGCCGCGGATAGCGGCGTCGAGCAGCTCGTCGTCGGGAATGCTGCTCCACAGGAAGAACGACAGGCGCGACGCGAGCTCGAGGTCGCTGACCGGGTACGCCTCGCCGTCGGCGACGTCGTCCGGGGCGCGCTCGATCCGGAACAGGAACTCGGGGCTGACGAGCAGCCGCTCGACGGCCCGCTGGATGCCGCGCTCGAAACCGCCCTCGCCCCGGCCCTGCTCGTAGAACGGCAGCAGCCGGTCGAGGTCGCCCTCGGTCACGGGACGCCGGTAGGCGCGGCGCGCCAGCGTCCACAGGATGGAACGCGCGCACGCGGTCCGCTCCGCCTCGGGGGCGCCGGTGCGGGGCCGGCAGATGAGGATGCGCTCGCGGCTGGGGGTGTCGCCGGCCCCGTCGGCGCCGTAGGGCCCGCTGACGATGACGCTGGCGATGGACGGCTGTTGGCTGCGCGAGCGGTACGACCGCACCAGGCCCTCGGGCACCGCCCCGCTCTTGGGCAGGAACGCGACCGCGACCTCGCGGGGGCCGGCCCGCAGGGGCACCCGCACCTGCACGTCGGGGTCGGCGTCGAAGGCGAAGACGCCGGTGGCGAGCCGCTCGGGCGGGTTCTCGCCGACCGTGAACAGCTCGACCCGCCGGCCGTCCACGCTCACCTCGACGTCGTGGGGCTCGCGGGCGGCGCGGGTGAACTGCACCGTGATCAGGTACTCGCCGTCGAGCGGCAGGTGGCTCCGCACCCGCGTGCCGCCGCGGGTCCCCAGGGGCAGCCCCTCGAGGTGCCCGTCCTGCACCAGGTCGCGGTCGAGCTGGTAGGTGTCGACGATGGGCAGCATCGTGGGGTCGCCGATGGCGAGCCGGCTGATCTTGCGGGCCGCGGCGAGGTACCGCTCCATCAGGGTCGGCGACACGAACAGCAGCTCGGCGAGGTTGTCGAACCCGCTGGTGGCGTTGTCGGCCGGCAGCATCACCTCGATGTCGAGCTCCTTCGGCAGGTCGTCGAGCCCGAGCAGGTCGCGGACGGCGTTGGCGTACTCGGTGCGGCTCAGCCGGTGCAGGGCCGGCCGGCGGCCGGGGTCGGGCGCGGCCGCGGCGGCGCGGTCGAGCGACGCCTCGAGCCACGACGCGACGCCGGCCACCGTCGCCTCGTCGGGCCGGGGCCGGCCGATGGGCGGCATCGACCCGCCGCGCAGCTTGCGGACCACCGCCTCCCAGGCCGCGCCGTGCTCGGCCACGTTCGACGCGTCCAGACGGTCGAGGGACAGCCCGACGGCCCGGAGCTGCGACACCAGCGGCGAGGGCGCGGCCCCTGCGCCGTCGACGACCCGCGCGTTGTGGCAGGTCACGCAGTAGCGGTCGAGCACCGCGGTCACGTCACCCGCGGAGAGGCCCGACCCGTGCGCTGAAGCGGCCTCGGCCTCCGCGGTACGACCGGCCGGCTGACCGGCCACGGCGGGTTGATCGAGCCAACCCCAAGCCAGTGCGGCGACGGCGAGCGCACCTGTCCAGCTTTTGACCATTGAATCCCCTTTAATACGCGCAATTCCCGGGGTTGTCAACGCCGCCACGGCGCTGACGCGAGGCTCGATGGCGCGACTGCCGCCTCAACTCGAGGCTCGACAGGTTCTACGAGCCGCTGTCGGCGCGGCAAGCGGAGTAGCTTGTTCGAGTCGGCCGGGTTGGGGAATCAGGGCAGGAACCGCACGAGCGCGGCGAAGGCCCCCATCGCGAGCACGATGCGCCACGTGAGGATGGCCTTCAGCTCCGCGATGTCCGTCTTCAACCCGGCGACGTCGGTCTTCGTCGACGCCTTCAGCGCGGCGATGTCCGCCTTCGTCGCCGTCCTCAACTCGGCGATGTCCGCCTTCGTCGCCATCTGCCCGCCGAATGCCTGGTTCATCGTCGCGACGATGGCTTTCGCCTGACGTGCCTGGAACCCGACGTCTTCCAAGGTCTCCACGGCCCGCAGCGTGTCGAAACTCATCGGTGACTCCATTCCATGATACGACACCGACAACCCGGGCTGCCCGCCGGAACCCGGGGAGACGGCGTGGCTCGGGTTGAAGCGGAGGAGGCCGACTCCGGCGGCGTCCCGCGCGGCCGCCCCCGAGCCCCCGCATGGCGCCGGAGCGCCTCCGGCGCGCCATAGCCCGATCAGCCACGCCGGAGGATCCGCTCCCCCAGCGGCTGCACGGGCCGGCGGTTGTTCGGATACAGCGCGGCGAAGGCATCGATCTGCGCCGCCGACAGCGCGAGGGGCTCGGTCAGGACGACCCAGGCCACGCCCTCGGTGCAGGGCGGGGTGGTCAGCGACCCCCGGTAACGCCAGGTCGTGCGGCGGGCGGGCAGGAGCGCCGACAGGTCGAGACGGCCGGGCACCTCCGCCGAGGCCGCGGGCTCGGCCGGCAGCCGCGCCCAGACCGGGGCGAGCGCCGCGTTCGCCGCGCCGACCCGGTACAGGACCCCGACCACCACCAGCGATCCGCGGTCGCTCCGGTGCACGAGGTGCATCTCGAGGGGCAGCCGCACGCCGTCCACCGTGTGCTCGCTGCCGTGGTGGAAGTGGAACTGCTGCAGCGCGTAGCGCGCCCCGTCGAGCTCGATGCCGCTGCCGGGGTCCGGGTTCACCTGGATCGTGCGCCCCGTGTTCTCGACGGCGACGCGCGTCCGCCCGTAGTCGAACTCGACGGGGGCGAGGTCGGCGCGCCGGCCGCCGGTCAGGTCGATGGGCGACTGCTCCCGGCCCACGCCGCAGGCGGCGAACGCGGGGTCGAGCCCCGCCCAGCGGGCCGGGCCGTCGTGCGGCCCGTAGCCCCAGGACTTCGCGACCCGCGCAGCCCCCGCCGACGGGGACGCGGGCGACCCGGTGGCCGGGCGCCCCGACAACTTCGGTTTCCGTTCGGTTCCTCGAGGCGACGCGGGACGCGGTGGCGAGCCGGCTCCGGGCCGGGGCGTTGCGGGAGTCTCCTTGGTCATCGCTCCAATATATGCATGAAGCGAGCCATATGCATGAAGCGAGCCGGCAGTTGCGACGAGCCGGCAGTTGCGACGAGCCGGCCGCCGACCGGCGCATGGGCGACCATCAGGTCATGGCCTCGAACATGGGCACGTCGTGTGCAATGGACCAGCCGGTGGTCGGATAGCGGGCCTCGTAGACCCGGACGTGCGCGGGACGAGAAGCACGGGCGACGACCGCAACGATATGCCACGGGCCGGGCGACACGGCGGCAGCCGGCGGCGGGGGCGGCCGGCAACGGGCCGGATTCGGTATAGTGTGCGTGTACACTGGGCGCAAATGGGACCGGGCCGAGGCCCGCGAGCGGACCGGACCACCAAAGTGCGCGACCGGCGACCGGGATCCGACTTCGGCCGAGGGTGAATCGATGAACATGCGCGACCGCAATGAACCATCGCCGCCGGCGACCGCGCTTGTTGCGGCCCTTCTCTCGATCGGGATGGCCGCACCGGCGGGCGGGCAGCAGACCGGCCAGGCCCTGACGGACGCCGCACGACGGGGAGCCGTCGAGACGGTGGCCGGCCTCCTCGAGGCGGGTGCCGACGTCAACGCCGCCGAACCGGACGGCACGACCGCCCTGCACTGGGCGGTGCGGCGGGACGACCGCCCGGCGGCCCGCCGGCTCATCGCCGCCGGCGCGCACGTGGACGCCGCGAACCGCTACGGGGTGACGCCGCTCGCCCTCGCCGCCGCCAACGGCACCGCGCCGCTCGTGGGGGCGCTGCTCCAGGCCGGCGCGGACCCGGAGGCCCCGAGCCCCGGCGGCGACACGCCGCTGATGGTGGCGGCGCGGACGGGGCGGCCCGACGTCGTGCGTCTGCTGCTCGAAGCCGGCGCGGATGTGCACGCCGCCGAGTCGTGGCGCGGCCAGAACGCCCTGATGTGGGCGGCGGCCGAAGGGCACGCGGACGCGGTCCTCGCGCTGATCGCGGCCGGCGCGGATGTCGAGGCGCGGTCGAACGGCCGGCTCACGCCGCTGCTGTTCGCGGTGCGCGGGGGCCACATCGGCGCGGTCGAGGCCCTGCTGGCGGCGGGCGCCGACATCCACGGCGCCGCCCGGGACGGCACCACGCCCCTGGCCCTCGCCGTCGTCAACGCGCACTACGAGCTGGCGGGGCGGCTGCTCGAGCTCGGGGCCGACCCCAACCGCCCCGACCCCCGCGGCTCGGTGCTGCACGCGCTGGCGTGGATACGGCGCCCGGGGTCGGGACGTCCGCCGCTGCCCACCGGCGACGTCGACAGCCTCGATCTGGCCCGCGCTCTCCTCCAGGCGGGCGCGAACACGAATGTGCGCATCGAGTGGCGCGAGATCCCGTTCGAGGTCGACCTCGGCATCGTCAGGCCTCCGCCGGGCATCTCAGTGGGCCGCAACTTCCTGAGCTTCGTGGGGGCGACCCCGTTCTACCTCGCGGCCAAGCACGCCGACGTCGACCTGATGCGGCTGCTCGTGCGGCACGGGGCGGACCCCCTCACCCCGACCGGCCAGGGCATCACGCCGCTGATGGCGGCGGCCGGCGTGGGCTTCTGGGACGGCGAGAGCCCCGGCCCCTTGAACGGAACGCCGGAGCAGACCCGGCTGGACGCGGTCCGCCTAGCCATCGAACTGGGCAACGACATCCACGCGGCGACCGACTTCGGGGACACCCCGCTCGTCGGCGACGGCCGCGACCTGCTGCTGCGGCACCCGCTCAACCTCCTGGAGCTGGACGCGCAGCGGGACCGCGGCGACATGCGCTGGGGCGGCAGCACCGCCCTGCACGGCGCGGCGATGATGGGCTCGAACCTGATCGTCGAGTACTTGCTGAAGCAGGGGGCGGACATCGACGCCCCGAACGCCCTCGGGTGGACCCCGCTGATGATCGCCGGGGGGGTCTTCGTCGCCAACACCGAGAAGGCGTGGCCCGACACGGTGGCCCTGCTCCAGGAGCTCGGGGCCGGGTCGAACTAGGAGAAACGACATGATGCGAAGGATCTGCGCGCTCGCCGCCGCCGCGGCCCTCGCCGCCGTCGCGGCGAGCGTGATGCACGACGACGCCCTTTCGGCCCAGGCCAACGACGGGGTCATCACCGGCGCCGTCACCAGCGCCGACGGGGCCGAGGCCGGCGTGTGGGTGATCGCCGAGACCGACGACCTCGAGACGGTCTTCCGCAAGATCGTCGTCACCGGCGACGACGGCCGGTTCCTGCTGCCCGAGCTGCCCGCCGCCACCTACGACGTGTGGGTGCGGGGCTACGGCCTCGTCGACTCGACGCCGGTCGAGGCCGAGCCGGGGGCCGAGCTCGACCTGCGGGCGACGGTCGCGGCCACCCCGCAGGAGGCGGCGCAGGTCTACCCCTCGAACTACTGGCTCGCCCTCATCGACCTGCCCGACGCCCACGAGTTCCCGGGCACCGGCGAGGACGGCAACGGCATCAACGAGCGGCTGCAGAGCCAGGACGAGTGGATCAACGTGCTGAAGGGCTGCCAGCGCTGCCACCAGGTCGGCAACGAGCGCACCCGGGTGGTGCCCGACCTCGACGACTTCGACTCGAGCATCGCGGCCTGGGACGACCGGACGCAGCGCGGCCAGCGCGGGTCGCTGATGGCCAGCTTCATCACCCAGTTCGGCCGGAGCCGCGGCCTCGAGATGGTCGCCGACTGGAGCGACCGCATCGCCGCCGGCGCGGTGCCCCCGGCCCCGCCGCGGCCGTCCGGCATCGAGCGCAACGTGGTGCTGACGCAGTGGAACTGGGGCGACAACGTCGCCTTCGTCCACGACGAGATCGCCACCGACAAGCGCAACCCGACGGTCAACGCCAACGGCCCCATCTACGGCGTCGACATCGGCAACGACTTCCTCCTGATCACCGACCCCAACCGGCACGCCTCGCGCATGCTGAAGATCCCGCTGCGGGTGGACCGGTCGACGGTGCCGTCGATGTTCCGGACCGAGGGCTTCAAGGCGTGGCGCGACTTCGGCGAGCGGGCGGTGTGGAACGACCCCGCCAACCCCCACAACCCGATGCTCGACGCCGAGGGGCGCGTGTGGCTGACGACCCGGGTGCAGTCCATCGACAACCCCGCGTGGTGCCGCGAGGGCTCCGACAACCGCTTCGCGCAGTACTTCCCGGTCGACCGCGCCGGGCGGCACACCGGCTACTACGAGCCCGAGACGGAGGAGTTCGAGCTCATCCACACGTGCTTCGGCACCCACCACCTGCAGTTCGCCGAGGACGACAACGACACGCTCTACTTCAGCGGGGGCGGGCAGGTCATCGGCTGGCTCGACACGAAGCTGTACGACGAGACCGGCGACGAAGTCGCGTCGCAGGGGTGGTGCCCCACGGTGCTCGACACCAACGGCGACGGGGTCATCACCAAGCCGTGGAACGAGCCCGCCCGCGGGGGCGCGGAGGCGGCCTACGACCCGGCGCTCGACACCCGCATCATCGCCGGCGCCTACGGCGTCATCACCAACCCCGTCGACGACGCGGTGTGGATCGTCTCCGACCGTTATCCCGGCGACCTCGTGCGCCTCGACCGCGGCGACAACCCGCCGGAGACGTGCGTGGCCGAGCTCTACGTGGTGCCGGCCGAGCACGGCTACCGCACCCGCGGCCTCGACGTCGACCGGAACGGCGTGCTCTGGGCGGCGCTCGCCGGCAGCAGCCACTTCGCCAGCTTCGACCGCTCGAAGTGCACCGTCTTCAGCGGCCCCGAGGTGCGCGACGGCCGCCACTGCGACGAGGGGTGGAGCTTCTACAAGGTGCCCGGCCCCAACTTCGAGGGCACCGACATCGGCACCGACTTCCACTACTACAACTGGGTCGACCAGTTCGACACCCTGGGGCTGGGCGAGAACGTCCCCATCGCCAACGGCTCGAGCTCGGACTCGCTGCTCGCGCTGCTGCCCGAAACCGGGGAGTGGGTGACCCTGCGGGTGCCCTATCCCCAGGGCTTCCACAGCCGGGGGCTCGACGGGCGCATCGACGACCCCGACGGCGGCTGGAAGGGACGCGGGGTCTACGCCACCTACGGCGCCGACGCCGCGTGGCACGTCGAGGGGGGACCGGTGGAGCCGGGCAACCTGGTGAAGTTCCAGATTCGGCCCCACCCGCTGGCGAACTGAGCCGGCGCAACGCGGGAACACTGACGAGACCGGAGAACAGCAAGGAGTGAATCCATGACCCGTCTACAGCAGCTTTCGCGGATCCTTCCGGCGGCCCTCCTCGCCGCCGGCCTGACCCTCGGCGTCGCCCCCGCCGCCCACGCCCAGGACGAGGCGCCCGACGGCGTCGTCAACTACACGCGCGTCGACGCCACCGTCGCCTGCGCCGGCGCGACGCCGGCCTCGGCGATGCCGGCGCTCAGGGACATGGGCTTCGCGTCGGTCATCAACTTCCGCACCGCCGGAGAGAACGGCGCCAACATCGAGGGCAGCCGGGCCGCGGCCGAGGAGGCCGGGCTGAACTACATCCACATCCCGTTCCGGACCCCCACCGACGAGCACACCGAGACGTTCCTCGCCGCCATCGCCGACGAGGCCAACCAGCCCGCCTACATCCACTGCGGCTCGGCCAACCGCGTGGGCGCCATGTGGTTCATCAAGCGCGTGGTGGGCGACGGCTGGGACACCGACCGGGCCATGGCCGAGGCGGAGACGATCGGCCTGCGCAGCGAGGCCCTGAAGGCGTTCGCGACCGAGTACGTGGCGAGCCGGTAACGGCCGGGATCGACACGAGGCCGCCGCCTTCGCCCCGGCCCAGCAGCCCGTTCGGCGCGCGGCAACGAGGCCGCCGCCTCGACCCCGGCGCAGCCCGTGCGGTCGGGGCGTTCGGCGCGCGGCAACGAGGCCGCCGCCTCGACCCCGGCGCAGCCCGTTTCTGCGGTCGGGGCGTTTGACGCGGCGGCAGCGTCGTTTCCGTCGACGTCCCGACCGGCCGGAGAACGCGATCATGGGCTGCTGCGAGGCCACCAACCCGAACCTGCTCGGCGTCGTGTCGGATCCGGCCGCCGGTCCCGGCCGGGCCGGCGGCGACCGGCCCGATCCCGGGGCGGACTGGGACCGGCGCACCGCCCTGAAGACGCTGCTCGGGGCGGGCGCCGTCATCGCCGTCAGCGGCGGGTGCGGATCGCGCCCGCGGGACGGGGCGACGCCGCTCAGCCTCGCGTTCTGCGGGCAGCTCCTGTGCGTCGTGCCCTACGAGGTGACGCGGGTGCGGGGGCACTTCGCCGACCAGGGGTTCGACGTCGAGCTGATCTACACGCGCGGGGGCAACGCGGCGGTCCAGGCGCTGGTCGGGGGCGCCGTCGACTACGCGGGCAGCTCGTTCGACGTCGCCCTGCAGGCGGCGGCCAACGGCGCCCGGATCCGCCGGGTGGCGTCGACGGGCCGGCTGCCGCTCTTCGCCCTCGCCGTCGCCCCCGACCGCAGCGCCGAGATCGACGCCGTCTCCGACCTCGAGGGCCGCACCGTCGGCGTCTCCGCCCTCGGCAACGCCGACCACGCGTTGCTGCTGTTCCTCCTCGATCAGGCCGGCGCCGACGCCTCGAGCGTGCAGTTCGCCACCGTCGGCACCAACCTCTTCGACGCGCTGCGCATCGGGCAGCTCGATGCGGCCATGGTGCAGGAGCCGGCCCTGACCCTGATCACCGAGGCGGGGGGGCGCGAGCTCGTGAACTTCATGGAGCTCGACGAGGCCCGCCGGCATGTCGGCGGCGCCTACGAGTTCATGGGGGTGGCGGTGCGGGCGGCCGAGCGCGACCAACGCCTGGACGAGATACGCCGCCTGGCAACCGCGCTGGAACGCGGCCTCGCCGACACCCGGACCCTGCCTCCCGGCGACATCGTGGCCGCCCTCCCCGCCGCCCTCGTCGCCGGGGGCGATCTCGACCAGCTCGAGGCGATCGTCGAGCGCTACCGGCTGTCGCTGTATCCGGAGCGGGTCACCGTCGATCTCGACGCCGCGGGACGGGTGGTCAGGGCCCAGGAGATCGCCGGGCTTCTCGAGCCGGGACAGGTCGATCTCGCCACCCTGGTCGACGCGGATGCCCTCGCCGGCTGATCCCCCGGCGCGGCCGGTGGCCCCCGGAACCCTGCTGCGCATCCGCGGCCTGTCCGTCGGCTTCGGCGGTCCGCCGATCATCGAAGGCATCGACCTCGACGTGGGGGCCGGCCAGTTCGTCAGCCTCATCGGCCCGTCCGGCTCGGGCAAGACCAGCATCCTGCGGGTGGTGACGGGCCTCCTCGAGCCGCTGCGGGGCACCGTCGACCTCGGCGCGGCCCTGCCCGACATCGGGTTCCTGTTCCAGGACGACGCGCTCCTGCCGTGGCGCACGGCGCGGCAGAACGTGGCCCTCGGCCTGCGCATCCGCGACGTCCCCCCCGCCGACGCCGACGCCCGGGCCGACCACTGGCTGGCGACGCTGGGCCTCGCCGGCTACGGCGACCGCTTCCCCGCCCAGCTCTCCGGCGGCCAGCGGAAGCGGGTGGCCATCGCCCAGGTGCTGGCCCTGCGCCCGAGGCTGCTCCTCATGGACGAGCCGTTCGCCGCCCTCGACGCCATCGTCCGCACCCGCATCACCCAGGAGCTGCTGGACTGGGTCGAGCGCGACCGCCTCACGGTGCTGCTCGTCACCCACGACCTCGAGGAGGCGATCTGCGCGTCGGACGCGGTCGCGGTGCTCGGCCACGGCCCCCGGGCGGCGATGCGGGCGCGGCACGCCGTCGACATCCCGAGGCCGCGGGACGTCCTCGACGCGAAGCGCCATCCCGCGTTCGGGCCCCTGCTGCGGACGCTGTGGAACGACCTGACGGCGGAGGCCCCGCCGTCCGCTGCCGATGAGGCGGATCGATGACGGCAATCACCGTCGGCCCCGCCTTCCGGCGCACCACCGCGCTGATGGCGCTGCTCGCGGTGTGGGAGCTGCTCTCCCGGGTCGGCTGGCTCGACCCCTTCTACGCGCCGCCCCCGTCGGCGGTCGGCGGGGTGATGCTCGACCTCGCCGGCGGCGAGCTCTGGCCGCACCTCGGAGCCACCGCCACCGCGGCCATCGCCGGCCTCGCCGCCGGCCTCGCCATCGGCATCGTGCTCGGGTTCGCGGCCGCCCTGCTGCCGCGGCTCGCCGAGCTGCTCGAGCCGGTGATGATCCTCCTCAACGCCATCCCCCGCGTCATCCTCGCCCCGCTCTTCGTCATCTGGCTCGGCATCGGGCTGGCGTCGAAGCTCGCCCTCGCCACCATCCTCGTGGCGGTGCTCATCTTCTTCGCCGTCTTCAACGGCATCAAGGAGGTGGACCGGCGCCTCGTCGAGCGCGTCCGCACCCTCGGCGGCGGGCGCCGCGTCCTCGTCCGCGAGGTCTACGTCCCGTCGGTCACCGCCTGGGTGCTGGGCAACTTCAAGGTCGCGGTGGGGTTCGCCTTCACCGGCGCCGTGGTGGGCGAGTTCGTCGCCTCGAGCCGCGGCCTCGGCTACCTGCTCCAGTTCGCCCAGAGCACCTACAACGCGGCCCTGACCCTCGCCCTCATCGTCATCATCATGTCGTTCGTGCTGGTGCTGTTCGCCCTCGCCGCGCGGCTGGAACGGCGCCTGCTGCGCTGGCGGTTTCCGTAGGTAGCGGCCCGTGGCGGAACCGGGTTGCACCGCGCCGGGAGGGCGCCAGCCGATCGCCGAGGCGCGCAGGCGCCGGCCCCGCAACCGGGCGTTCCGCTACTCCGACCGCAAGGTCGACGCGGGGTCGATTCGCAGCGACCGCCACGCGGGCACCGCGCAGGCGACCAGCGCCGCCGCCACGAGCACCGCCGGCCCGCCGACGATCAGCACCGGATCCCGCTGATCGGTACATGACAGGCGTGCGGCCGATGACCGCCGACGACGTCGTCCGGTTCAAGTGCCACGACGGGCTGCGGGTGAAGGCCCTGCACAGCACCGGCTTGATGAAGAAACGCCCGCTGCGGATGCTAAGGGGACTGCTCCACAGACTGGACGCCGGACTGATCGGATTCGAGCGAGCGGAGCCGAACAGCCCCGACGCGCAGTACGTCCACGCACCAGGGTATGGGATGAGGGTGAGGGTCAACGCGTTCCCGACGGTGAACGGAGAGAACATGCCGGGTTTCGACAAGCTCGACATAGGCCGGCTACCGTGGCGGCCAGAGACGCTGCGGAGAACGGACGGCCTGCCGGCCGCCCGCTATCAGGACTGGCTATGCCGGGATTGGCTGGGCACCGGGTTGTGCTGCGGGAGGGGCGCGTACACGGACGCATGGCTCGCGCCGGACGGGGCAATCGTGTTGGTCGACCTCGACGGACAGGGCGACCCGGCGTTCGTCGAGGCGGTGTGGCACGCGCCGGAAACAGGGTAAACAGAGCTCCACGCGAGACGACAGCCGCAACGACCTACTCATCGAGCCCCGATCGGGGATCCGGCCGCGACACGGCCTGGGAGGCGGTCCCAGAGGGTGGCGGCTCCAAGAGCAGCGCGGGCGCCGGGGTCGCCAGCCCGGCCTACTCGACTACGGCGAGTCCGGGTGTGAAGTAGAATGGCCATGCAGATGCTTAACGCGAGCCGCACGGCGCCCAGCGCGGGACACCTCCAGGCGGCTGTCGAAGTCGTCGTATCGAGGTTGAATCCCGATCAAATCATCCTCTTCGGCTCAGCCGTGCGGGGTGAGATGACGGCCCAGAGCGATCTCGATCTGCTGGTCATCACCGATCGAGCGCGTGCGGGCGCCCGCAACCATCACCGTTGGTGGGATGAAGGAGCACAACGCGACATCGACGCGTTCGTCAGCACGAGGACGGAGGCCGAAGAGGCGAGAGAGTACGCCGGGAATCCCCGCGGGGCCGCACTGGAAACGGGCCGGACGATCTATACGCGGCCGGGTTTCACCGCGATCGAAACCGGGCGGGGGTTGAAGCGAGACTGGACGATGACGCCGCAATCGACGCTGTACCAACCGGACCGCGCGGTCGAGTTCCTCACGCGGGCGGAACGGAAATGGACGAGGGCGAACCAACCCGACGCCCACCCGGCGGACCGCTGCGAAGATCTACAGTTCGCGATGGAACAAGCCCTCAAAGCGCTGACGATAGCGCAAGGGCGGCAAATCGTCCACACGCATGACCTCAACGCCCTCTGGGATCACGTGGAGCGCGACGGCGAGCGAATACCGGGAGACCGGGAGAAGGAACAGCTGAGGAAACTCTCGTTGTACGCTGGAATCTACCAGTACGAAAACCCAACGGACGGGGCGCCCGAAAAAACGTGGCGGGACACGAGAGAGACCGGAGAGCGGGTTTTGGAGCACGCTCGAACCAAGGTGCCAGTCCTGGTTCGACAGACCCGCTCCAAGCTGGGGGAAACCGGCGGACGCGGATCCGAACCCGGCGGCACCGACGGACCGACGGGGCACCGAACGGTACCGAGCGACGAGGAGACCGAGGTTGTCGTTAGGGGGGCCGGACGACCCGCTGGAGGGCATCAGCTCAACGACGCAACGGCGAAGAGCGGCCGTTCCGGGACGGACCGCTGAGGTGCGTGGGGGAAGGACCGATCGACGTCGGTACGAGGAGGTCAAGCGTTACGCGTCTCCCCCACCATCGCCCGAACCTCGGGCGAGAACAGCTGCAGAACAGTGACACGCAGGCGCCAGAGCGCGCTGAGCAACGCCTGGATCTTCGAGCCGACGGCCCGATGGACCTCGTCGGCGAAGAACCGCTCGACGGCGGGAAGATTCCGCCCGCGCGCCAGCTCGGCCAGACGCCCGTACGCCTCCGTGATTCGATGCCGCTCGTCGAGCCCCGCGAGCGCGGTCGCCTCGCCGGCGTGAACCAGCCGGGCACCCTCGCACGCGTACCACAGCAGCCGCTCGGCGGACGGACCCTCCAGGGGGACGGACCCGGACGAATGGAGATCGAATGGAGATCGGTGCCCGCAGAACGAGCACACGTGGATGCGCACGGCCCGGGGCAGCGTCAGTCTGAAGACGGCCGCACGTCGGGCAGCGGCAGTGCGGGAGGCAACCGTGGACATGACACGCCTCGACCAAGGCGAGCCACCAGACCTTCCGCTCGTACCGCTCGTCGTCGGCCGCCCAGCACATCGGGCACCAGCACCGGTGCGGCGTCTGGGCCACCGTAGACCTCGGCGTTGGTCAACGACCGGGCGACGGCGTTTGGCTGCTCGCGGGCTACTCCGCCCGCAAGGTCGACGCCGGGTCGATTCGTACCGACCGCCACGCGGGCACCGCGCAGGCGACCAGCGCCGCCGCCACGAGCACCGCCGGCCCCGCCGACGATCAGCACCGGATCGCCGATGACGGTAGCCAGAACCTGCGCGAGGTCGGCGGCGAGCGCCGAGAGCGCACGCGTCACCGCCAACGCCCCCGCCGCGCCGAGAAGCGCACCCGCGACGACCAGGAACGCGGCCTCCCGGAGGACGAGCCACAGCACGTGGGGACGCCGGGCCCCGAGCGCCAACCGGACGCCGATCTCGACGCGCCGGCGGGCGACGGCATAGGCGGTGACGCCGGTCAGGCCGATCGTGGCGAGGACGAGACCGAACAGGCTCAGCCCCGCGTACAGGCCGACACCGACCCGGATCGTGCGTTCGAACCATTCCAGATGCTCGTCCATCGTGCGGGCGTCGAAGATCGTCAGCCGCGGATGAGTCCGCGTCAGCTCGCGACGGACCGCGGCCATCACGCCGCCGTCGGACATGCCGCCGACCAGCACCGTCGCCCCCCGGCCCGAGGCGCGGCCGAGGCCCGCCGCCGAGATCGGCGCGAACGCTCTCGCCGTTGTGCCCGTCGCGAGGAAGTCGGCCCCGACGTCCGGGACCACCCCGACCACGACGTAGCTTCCGCCGTCGTCGTCCGCCCGCAGCCGACGCCCGATCGCCCCGCCGGACCCGAAGATCTGCCGCTCCGCCGTCCGATTGATGACGACGGCGGTCTGCGCCGCGCGCGCGTCCCCGCCCGGGCCGCCGGCCGCGCGGTCGCGCCCGGTGAAGGCGCGGCCGCGGACGAGGGAAACGCCGAGCGTCTCGAAGTAGCCCACGCCGACGCGTTCCAGCGCGACGGAATGGTACGCGCGCGCCGCGTCGACCGCCGCCGTCGACGCCGACGCCGACACGCGGACGTTGGACGCGACGCCGAGACCCAACGGGGCGCGCTCGGCCAGCGCCGCCGACCGCACCTCGGGAAGAGCGGAGAGCTGGTCCGACAACCCGTCGAGCAACGCCGCGGACTGCGCCGGCGTATAGCCGTCACGCTCCGGATCGACGACGAACAGCGTCAGACCGGCGGTGTCGAACCCGGGATCGAGGCCGGCGAACCGCTGGTAGCCGACCGCCAACTGGCCGATGGTGAGCAGCAGCATTAGGGCCGCCGCCACCTGGTACGTCACGAACAGGTTCCTGACGCCGAACCGGCGATAGGGCAACAACGGCACCGGTCCCCCCTGCATGGACCGGGCGACGCCGTCGCGCGCGCCGCGGGTCGCCGCGAGGGCCGGCGCCAGTCCGAGCCCCGCCCCGGTCAGCACGGCGATGGCCGCCACGACGAGCCAGATCGCGGGGCCGATGTGCGCGTCCGTTTCGAACGGGATCGGGCCCGCCTCGCGAATCGAATCGGCGGCGGGCAGCAGCCAGTAGGAAAAGAGGAGCCCGGCCGCGCCGCCGCCCAACGCCAGCAGCACGCTCTCCGTCAGCAGTTGCCGGACCAGCCGCCCGCGGCTGGCCCCCAGCGCGAAGCGGACGGCCATCTCGCGGCGGCGCTCCCCGGCGCGCGCCAGCAGCAGTCCGGCCAGGTTCGCGCAGGCCAGCGAGAGCACGAGCGCCACGAGCAGCCCGTTGAGGCCGAGCATGAGCCGCAGCTCCGCCGGCCGGACTCGGGCGACGCGGCCCGCCGGAAGCAGCCCCACCCGCCGGCCCTCGCGGCGGCCGGGACCGACCCCGGGCCGCGGCGCGTCCCGCCCCCGCGCCGCCGTGTCGAGCGCCGCTGCGGCCGCCGGTAACGACACCGCGCCCGCCAGCCGGACGACCACCTGGAACCGCTCGGCCTCCGGGTCGGACAGGACGTCGCCCGCCAGCTCCGGCGCGAGCGGGGCGCCGGCGGTCACCGGCACGAAAATCTCCGCCGGGGTCGTCGGAAACACGCCCCGGAATCCGTTCGAGGCTATGCCCGCCAGCGTCACACTTTGGCCGTTCACCCGCAGCGTCCGCCCCACGGCGCCCGGATCGGCATCGAGCCGGCGTCTCCAGAACCGTTCGCTGACGACGACCGCCGGCTCCGAACCTGCCCCATCGGTCCCGGGGGCCAGGAGCCGCCCCGACGCCGGACCGACGCCCAGGGCCTCGAAGTAGTCGGGCGAGACGAGGTGACCGAAGACGCGTTCGCCGCCGCCCGGCCCGCGGTCGACGCCGACGGTGAACGGCGCCGGCCCCAGGTAGGCCGCCGCCGCTTCGACGACGTCGTCCCGCTCCCGGATACGCTCGAAGGCCGGGTAGGACAGCCGTGCGTCGACGGCGAACAGCGAGCCCGGATCGCGGGCCCCCGGCAGCGGCCGCAGGATCCCGGCTTCGAGCTGCGAGAGGAAAGTAGATGCAGACGGCCATGCCGAAGGCCAGCGACGCGACGCCGATGGCGGTGAGACCGCGGTGGGCCCGCAGCACGCGGAATCCGTATCGGAGGTCCTGCCGGAGCAGCTCGAGCCACGGACCGAGCCGGACGTCCCGCGTCTCTTCCTTGACGCGCTCGACGTTTCCGAACTCGATCCGCGCCCGCCGCCGCGCCGCCGTCGGCGACAGCCCCCGGCGTTCCCATTCGTCGGCGCGCGCCTGCACGTGAAACGCCAGCTCGTCGTCCAGCTCGTGCTCGAACCGGGCGCGTCGGAAGAGGGCGGCGAGCCGGAGCCGCAATCGGGTCCACATGTCGTCACACCTCGCCCCGCCGGGTGTCGAGCGCGGCCGCCATCGCATCGGCCAACTGCCGCCAGTTCGCGCGCTGCACCCGCAACCGCCGCCGGCCCGCCGGCGTCAACCGGTAGAACTTCGCGCGCCGGTTGTTGTCCGACACGCCCCACGCGGCGGCCAGCAGCCCCTGTTGCTCGAGGCGATAGAGCGCCGGGTACAGCGCGCCCTGCTCGACGACGAGCGCGCCCCGCGTGATCTGCTCGATGCGCAGCAGCACGCCGTACCCGTGGAGGGGGCCGAGGGAGACGGCCTTGAGGACCAGGACGTCCAGCGTTCCGGGCAGCAACGTGGCGCGTGGAGGCACTGTTCTCCTAAATGAGTTAGGCAAGTGTAGCACAGGTCCGGAGGGGATCGCGACCGACCCCGGAGGCCCGGGAGGTCGATCTCAGTAGAGCCGGTTGCGGGCCGCCTCGTCCAGGGCGGCGTCGATGGACACCGCGTCCGCACCCTGGATCTGATCGGCCAGCATCTGTCCGTAGGTCGGGAGGTTCGAGCGCTCCACCTGCGCCGCGGGGTCCCACAGCCGCGCCCGGATCAGGGCCTTGGCGCAGTGCAGGAACGCCCGCTCGACGGTGACGCGCAGCACCGAGACCGGGGGGCGCCCCTTCATCGACAGGGGCTCGAGCACGTCGGCGTCGGTGACGATCTCCGCCGTGCCGCTCACCCGCAGCGTCTCGTTCATGCCCGGCACGAGGAACAGGAGCCCGACGTGGGGCTGGGCGACGACGTTCCTCAACGAGTCGGTGCGGTTGTTCCCGGGACGGTCGGGAATCAGCAGGGTCCGCTCGTCCGCCACCGCGACGAACCCGGGGACGTCGCCACGGGGAGAAACCTCGGCCCGGCCGTCGGCGCCGGCGGTGCTGAGCACGCAGAACGGCGAGAGGGCGATGAAGCGCCGGCAGTGCCGGTCCAGCCGGTCGAGCACCTTCTGCTGCGACCGCTCGCTCGGCTCGCCGTAGACCATTCGCAACTCGGACTCGCTCGTGATGGTCATGACCGCATTCTCGTCACTGACCGCCGTTGGGCTGGGACGGGTCATAGATCGGGCGGTTCATCGGCCGCGTCTTCAATTCTCCGACGCGGAGCCGCCTGACCCGGCCCACCGCTATCTCGACGTATTCCGGCACCACGTCGCAACCGTAGGCAATCCGACCGTGCTTCATGGTCGCCAGCGCCGTCGAGCCCACGCCCATGTAGGGATCGAGCACCGTATCTCCCGCATCGGTCATGGACAGCACCAGCCGTTCGGCGAGCTCCACCGGGAACTGGCACGGATGCACGGTCTTCTCCGGGTGGTTGTTCTTGACGTTCGGGAACGCCCATACATCGCTCGGGTTCTTCCCCTTGGGGTTGCAGGAAAGCTCGCCCGCGCGGGGTCCCCGAAAATAGCGCTTGTTGGGATACTTCGACGGCACCCGAATAGGATCCAGGTTCCACGTATAGTCGTCGGACTTCGTCCACCAGTTGATGGTTTCGTAGCGGCCGGAAAGCCGTTTCGTGCAGTGCAGCCCGTGACCGAACGTCCAGACGATGCGGTTCCGCATCAGCAGTCCGAGCTCGCGGAACAAAGGCCACAACACCACGTCAAGCGGGATGATCTCCCCGCCCTCGACATAGTTGCCGACCTGCCAGCACAACGAACCCCGCGGGTGCAGCACCCGGACGCACTCGCGGATGACCCGTTCCTGTTCCGTCAGATAGGCGTCCAGCCGGCCGCGCGCCTCGTACTCCTTGCCCAGGTTGTACGGCGGCGACGTCACCACCAGCTTGCATTGTTTATCCCTGATGCTGGACAAGAAATCCAGGTTGTCCGCACAAGCCAGCCGATGCGGCGGCTCGACGACCGACGTGGGGGGCTCGCGGCGCCACAGCGTGGGTTGATCAGGACGCCTCGGCGTGCCGGCCGCGCGCGTGCGCCGCGTTCTGGTTCCTGACCGTCCCTGGCTCGATTCTTGCATGAGATCTGGAGTTCCGACCGTCCGGCGCACCCGTCCACCAGCGATCTCATGTTGCCCGACGCCGACAATGGGTGTCAACGAGAATCTCGGCATCTCGTATACAATGCTCCGAGGTACTTGGGAACGAAATCCGATCGACGAATTCAGCGCATGCGGAGGGAACCTGCGATGAAATCCACCCGACACGTCGTTGCCCTCGCCGGAGTGCTGGCGGCGCTCGTCGCCATGCCCGCGGCGGCCCAGGAGGCCGGCTTCCACCACATTCACATCACCGCCTCGAGCCCGACCGAGGGCGTGCGCTGGTACGTCCGGCACCTCGACTGCGAGCCCGTGGCCGACCGGCCCGACACCGCCGACTGCGGCGGCGCCGAGCTGACCTTCATGGTGCAGCCGACCCTCGGCAGCACCCAGGGCACCGGGGTCAACCACATCAGCTTCTCGTATCCGGACCTGGCGGCCAAGATGGCCGAGCTCGAGGCGGTCGGGGTGCGGGGCTCGGGGGTGAGGCTGCAGCGCTTCCCCGACGGGTCGACCTGGCGCGAGGTGCCCGGCCTGTACAAGCTCGGCTACATCTTCGACCCCTGGGGCACCCGCATCCAGATGGTCGAGGACCACGACACGCTGGGCTTCCACCACGTCCAGTTGAGCGCCGAGGACCCGGACGCGACCCTGGCGTGGTACCGCGACGTGCTCGGCGGCGAGCCGGCGAGCCTGCGGGGGCGGATCGACGCCCTGCGGTTCGGCGACGTCTGGGTGCTCGTCTCCGAGCACGAGCTGGGCGTGCCGGCGTCGACGGTGGGGCGCGCCATCGATCACATCGCGTTCGTCGTCGACGACCTGGACGCCGCCGCGGCCGGGATGGCCGAGTTCGACGTCGTCTTCGAGCAGGAGCCGTCGGTGCCCGCGAACGCCCGCACCCAGGTCCAGCGGGCGTTCCTCGTCGCCCCCGACGGCGTGCGCCTGGAGGTCGTCGAGACGGGCTGGGCCGGCTTGGAGACCGACCGACCGGTGGAGGTCGCCACCGCCGACCTCGAGCCCTACGACGTCCCCCGCACCCCGTGGGGCGAGCCGGACTTCCAGGGCGTGTGGACCGGCAACTCCGCCCACGGCATCCCCCTCGAGCGCCCCGAAGAGCTGGAGGACATCGAGTCGCTGACCCCCGAAGAGGCCGAGGCGCGGCGCGAGCGCGGCACTCTGGGCAGCATCTGGGGCTACGAGCGCGAGTGGCGCGACACCACCCTGGGCTACGTCAAGACCGCCCCGTCGCGGCAGGTGGCGATGGTCGTCGACCCGCCCGACGGGCGCATTCCGCCGCTGACCGCGGAGGCCGAGGCGCGCCTCGCCAACCGCGTGGACACGTCGGGGGTGGGCCGCATCGCGGACGGCCCCGAGGACCTCAGCCTGTTCGTGCGCTGCATCACCCGCGGCCTCCCCGGCCTGATGATGCCGTCCATCTACAACAACGGCCTGCAGATCGCGCAGGGGCCCGGGTTCGTCGCCATCCAGAAGGAGATGATCCACGAGACGCGGATGATCCCGACCGAGCCGCGCCCCGCCCCCGGCCCCGGCCTGCGGTCGTGGCTGGGCATCCCCCAGGGCCGCTGGGAGGGCGACACCCTGGTGGTCGAGACCACCAACTTCAACGGGCGGGCGCCGTACCGCGGCTCCACCGAGAACCTGCGGCTGACCGAGCGCTTCACCCGGCTCGGCCCGACGGTGCTCGAGTACCAGTTCACCGTCGACGACCCCGCGACCTGGACCCGGCCGTGGACCGCCATGTTCCGGTACGACAAGGACGACGAGCAGTACGAGCTGGTCGAGTACGCCTGCCACGAGGGCAACTACGGGATGACCAACATCCTGAGCGGCGCGCGGGCGCGCGAGCAGGCGGAGGAAGGCGGCCAGTAGTGACCCCGGAGCCGAGCATGACGCGCGTCGCACGCAAGGCAGGGCGGCGGACCGCCGCCGCCCTGATCGCCCCGATACTGGTGGTTTCCCTGACCGTTCTGCCCGGTCCGGCGGCCGGCCAGGGGGCCGAGCCGGTGAGCCGGGCCGAGTTCGACCGGTGGATGGAGGAGATCTCCAACTGGGGCCGCTGGGGCCCCGAGGACGAGCTGGGCACCCTCAACCTGATCACCGACGAGACCCGGCGGGCCGCCGCCGGGCTCGTCCGGGACGGCGTCTCGGTGTCGATGGCCCTCGACCTGAACACCGAGCGGGACGCCCTGAACGCCAACCCCTTCGAGCACACCCTGTCGACCTCGCGCTTCGCGGATCACGAGGTGGCGGGCGACGTCTACAGCGTGCAGTATCACGGGTTCGCCCACTCGCACGTGGACGGCCTGCCCCACTTCGCCCACAAGGGCCGGATGTACAACGGCTTCCCGGTGAGCGGGCTGCGCGAGGACGGGGCCGAGCGGCTCGGCATCCACAACGCGCGGAACGGCATCGTGACCCGCGGGGTCCTCATCGACATGCCGCGGCACCGCGGCGTCGACTATATCGAGCCGGGCACCGCCCTCACCGCCGAGGACCTCGAGGAATGGGAGGAGGCGACCGGCATCCGCGTCGGCAGCGGCGACGTGCTGCTCATCCGCACCGGCCGCTGGGAGGCGGTGCGGCAGCTCGGGCAGTGGAACTTCGTGGAGCGGGCGGCCGGCTCGCACGCCTCGGTCGCGAAGTGGCTGAAGGAGCGGGACGTCGCGGTGATCGGCAGCGACGGCGTCAGCGACGTCATGCCCTCAGGCATCGACGGGCTCGCCAACCCCCTGCACGAACTGGTCATCGTGGGCCTGGGCATGCCCATTCTCGACAACCTCGACCTCGACGCCGTCGCAGCCGAGGCGGCCCGGCGCGGCCGGTGGGAGTTCCTCTTCGTGGGGGCGCCGTTGCGGGTGGTGGGCGGCACGGGATCGCCGCTGAACCCGCTCGCAGTGTTCTGATTCGGCGCGGGGTGACGCCGGTCACCCCGCACGCGTCTCCCGCCGCCGCGGCGGGTTCCTCCAGGAACCGCCCATGACCTTGGGGATCGAGCTGGACCGTGAGGACGACGGCCGGTGGCTGGCGGAGGTGCCGGCCCTCGCCGGGGTGATGTGCTACGGCGAGACACGGGACGACGCCGTCGCCCGGGTTCAGGCGCTGGCTCTGCGGGTCATCGCCGATCGGTTGGAGCACGGCGAGACCGAGCCGTCGCTCCTGAACGTGTCCTTCGAGGCCGCGTGAGTCGCTGGCCGGCAACGAAGGCGCACCGTGTGCTCGACGCCCTCGGCCGAATCGGCTGGACCGTGAAGCGGCGTAGCGGCTCACACCGGACGCAGCAGCGCGCCGGCTGGTCGGACTTCGTGTTCGCCTTTCACGAGAAGGAAGAGATCGGTCCCCGGATGTTGGCCCGCATCGCGCGGCGGACCGGACTCACGCCCGGGGACCTGTAGCGACCGGCGTCGGAACGGCGCTCCGGTTGCCCCTTCCGCTCGGAGCCGCTCAGTCCCGCCCCGCCGCCCGGCGGCCGACCTCGATCATCTCGGGGCCGCCGATCAGCACCCGGAACCCCTCGCGGATGCGCCGCTCGACGTCGTCCGGCCCCGCCGTGATCGCGCACGGCAGGCCCGCCGCGGTGGCCGCGCGCAGCACCGTCTGCAGCGCCTCCTCCGTCGCTTCGGCGTCGCCGCCGTAGGCCATCCCGAGGTCGCCGGGGGCCGCCATCAGCATGCTGACTCCGGGCACCGCCGCGATCTCGTCCACGTTGGCGATGCCGATCTTGTTCTCGATCTGGATCATGTTGAGCAGCTCGCCTTCGGGGTCGAGGGGCCAGACGTCGGCCTTGGCGATGTAATCGGCGCCCGACACGCCCCAATAGCGGACGGCGTTGCCGGGGCCGGAGCCGCGCAGCCCGACCGGCTCGGCGTCGGGCGCCCCGATGCGCTGGGGATAGCGCATCGACCGGACGACGTGCAGGGCCTGCTCGGCCGTCTCGATGTGCGGGGCGATGATGCCGTGCGCCCCCTGGTCGAGGGCGTTCTTGATCATCCACTCGTTCATCTCGCGGCCGTTGGCGGGAATGCGCACCCACACCGCCTTGTCGGTGCCGGGCCGGCCGCGGCGCAGAATCTGCGCGGGGTCGAGCAGGTACTGCATGTAGTCGCGCAGCTCGACCATGTCGAGGGGCCCGTGCTCCATGTCGAAGAAGATGTAGTCGGCGTCGGAGCGGGACATGTCGACGGCGCCCGGAGGCCCCCGACTCGACGTTGGCGAACGAGCCGAAAACGACCTCGCCGTCGGCGAGGAGCTGGACGACGTCGAGCAGGTGGTCGGGCCCCTGCGCGGCGGGTCGGGCGGGAGCGCTCGCGAGAGCGGCGGCGGCGAGACAGGCGGCGGCGAGACAGGCGGCGCGGCGCGGGTTCGGCGTTGCGGTCATGGTCGGTTCCTTTCCGGGATGACGGCTCCCGGCTCACTCGTCCGGGATGACGGCTCCGGCTCATTCGTCCGGAATGACGCCCCCGGCTCATTCGTCCGGAATGGCGGCTTCGGCTCACGCGTCCGGATGACGGCTCCCGGCTCGCTCGTCCGGGATGACGGCTCGGCTCACTCGGTCGGCAGGGTGTAGCTCACCATCCAGTTGATGCCGAACTTGTCGGTCCACAGCCCGAAGTACGCGCCCCAGAATGTCTCCCCCAGCGGCATCACGACCTTGCCGCCGGCCGACAGCGCCGCGAACACACGGTCGACATGCTCCCGACTCTCGCACTCGATGCTGATCGAGAAGTTGTTGCCGACGACGACCGGCGGCCCGAACCCCTCGGCGCTGTCGCTGCCCATCAGGACGCTCGACCCGACGGGCAGCGACACGTGCATCACCCGGCCCTTCTCGGCCTCGGGCACGGGCATGTCCGGCGGCGCGTCCGCGAAGGTCTGGAACGACTGGAACTCCCCGCCGAAGACCGAGCGGTAGAACTCGAACGCCTCGCGGCAGTTGCCGTCGAACGTCAGATACGTATTCAGCGACATGTGTTTCCTCCTTGACCGATCAGCATACCCGACCGGGTCGGGGCCGGGAGTCTGGAGGAGTCCCGTCGGGCGGCGGGCGCGGCCTCACGCGGCTGCGACCCCGTTCCGCGCCCCCGGCCGGGAGAATCGCCTCGGACAGGTAGTTGCGCACCGTCCCTTCCGAGAGACGCAGGCCCGCCGTGCTCTCCGGTCCAGACCGACCCTCCGCGGCCAGCAGCAGCGGCGCTGGCGATCCGTGAGGGGATCGGGGGCCCGATCCACGCCTGCGCCGCGAGGTCCGAGTCGACGGCACGCCCGCCAGTATGCACGGTCCGGATAGCGTTCGCCAGCCCGCCGACGGGGCGTCCTTGAACATTTCCCCGCCGCGCACGTCTTGACCTATTGACATCCGATAGAGCCTGGGTTTAATCTATCGATTGCCGATAGGAGCAACCCGGAACGCCGTGGCCGGGTGAGGACAACGAGCCGAATCGCCGTCGTCAACGTGTTGAGGCAGCCATGGACATCTCCCGACCCGACGTCGCACGCAGGAAGAAGCTCCGCCAGGCGCTGTATGCCGCGACGGCGGTCATGGTGGTGGTCGTCGTCCCGGTCGGCGTCTCGCGCCTGGAGCCGGCGGCGCCCCGGGTCGACCGCGGCACCGTCTACCTCGACACGGTGCGGCGAGGTCCCATGACGCGGCAGGTGCGCGGCGCCGGCACCCTGGTCCCCGAGCGGATCCGCTGGATTCCGGCCACCACCGACGGCACCGTCGAGCGCATCGTCATCCGGCCCGGGGCCCCCGTCGCGCCCGACACCGTGATCCTCGAGCTGAGCAATCCCGAGCTGGAACAGTCCACGCTCGAGGCGCGGCTCAACTTCGAGGCGGCCGAGGCGCGCTACAGCAACCGGCAGGTGGAGGTGGAGCGCGACCTCCTCGACCAGCGGGCGACGCTGGCCGCCACCGAGGCGCAGCTCAAGTCGGCCCGGCTGCAGGCCGCCGCCGACGGCCGCCTCCACGCCCGGGGCCTCGTCTCGTCGATCCAGCTCCAGCAGTCGCAGTCGGACGAGCAGGAGTACGAGACGCGCTACGCCCTCGAGCAGGAACGGCTGCGGATGGCCGCCGACACCGTCGAGGCGCAGCTCGCGGTCGAGCGGGCCGAGGCGGACCGCCTGCGGACGCTGCACGAGCTGCGGCGGCGGCAGGTCGCCGCCCTGCGCGTGCGGGCCGGCCTGCCCGGCGTCCTGCAGCAGGTGCCGCTCGAGGAGGGGCAACGCATCACCGTCGGCGCGAACTTGGCGCGGGTCGGCGATCCGACGGTGCTGAAGGCCGAGCTGCGCGTCGCGGAGACCGAGGCCAGGGACGTCCAGATCGGCCAGACGGCGGCCGTCGACACCCGCAACGGTGTTATCCCGGGCCGCGTCACCCGCATCGACCCGGCGGTGGAGAACGGGACGGTGACGGTCGACGTGGCCCTCGACGGGGAGCTGCCGCGCGGGGCCCGGCCCGACCTGACGGTCGACGGCACGATCGAGCTGGAACGGATGGACGACATCCTCTTCGTCGGCCGGCCGGTGTTCGGGCAGGCGCAGAGCGTGGTCAGCCTGTTCAGGGTGGAGGAGGACGGCGCCCACGCGTCGCGAACGCGCGTGAGCCTCGGCCGCGCCTCGGTCAACACCATCGAGGTGCTCGACGGCCTCCAACCGGGCGACCGCGTGGTCCTGTCCGACACGTCGAGCTGGGATCGGTTCGACCGGGTCCGTATCGACTAGGAGCCCGTAATGAACCCCGCGTCGCACCGCGCCCGAAGGGCGCCGCCGGACAGTCGAGGCTCCTGCCTGACAAAGCGCGACGAGAGCGCCTATCGGGCATCTGCAACCGAGGAGCAACGCAGCAAGCAGGATGCACCGCCGGTCGAAGCAGCGGGGACTTCCCACGGCTCCCAGGCCGTCTCCCGTGCCGCGGGGGAGAAAGACCCGCTCTGAGAAAGAGCGTCACTGTGAACGGAGGCGTTCCGAGATGAGCCAGAACCCGCTTTCGCGCCAAGTCGGACTCGCAAACTGGAGGGCGATCCCGGCGACTCGGGCTCGTGCCTTCGCGATCGCGCCCCTGATGGCCGGTCTGATGATCTCGGCCGCGGCGCGCGCAACCGACGCCCAGGGCCTCGACACGGTTGGCGCGCGAATCGCGGCGGCGGCGCGCGCAACCGACGCCCAGGACCTCGACGCCACCGTCGGCGCGCGCGCCGCCGGAGTCGCGCGCCGGTCGGGGCGGCCGGCCCGCCGCTTCGAGCTCACGCTCGACGACGCCGTCCAGCGGGCTCTCGATCAGAACCTCGACATCGCCGTTCAGCGCATTCAGCCGCTCGTGCAGGACATGCAGGTCGCCGCCGCCGGCGCGGCGTTCCTGCCCTCCGCCTCTTCCGGCTTCGACTTCAACCAGTCGACCGTGCCCAACCGCTTCGTGTTCGACGGCGGCGGGCTCGGCGGCCGGTCCATCGTCACCGACCAGGGCGCCTACGACCTCGGGATCGGACAGGAGATCAGGTGGGGCGGCGGCCGCTACGACGTCACCTGGAACACCACGCGCGAAGAGTCGACCAACATCTTCTCGACCTTCAACCCGAGCTTCGGCGCGAACATGACCCTGCAGTACACGCAGCCGCTGCTGCGCGGGTTCCGCACCGATGCCCGTCGCACGCAGCTCGTCGTCTCGCGCATCAACCGGGACATCTCCGACATCGACCTCGAGGAGACCGTCGTCAACACCCTGGCCGACGTCAGCCTGGCCTACTGGGATCTCGTCTATGCCCGCGCCGCCGTGGACGTGCAGCGGCAGGCACTGGCCCTGGCCGAGCAGTTCGTCGAGGACAACCGGTTCCGGGTCGAAGTCGGCACGATGGCCCCGATCGACGTCGTGCAGTCGGAGTCCGAAGCCGCGTCGCGCCGCCAGTTGCTGGCGCAGGCGGTCGAGACGCAGCGCGCCAACGAGCTGGCCCTGAAGGAGCTCATCGTCGCGGGAACGTCCGATCCGCTGTGGAACGCGGAGATCGACCCGACCGACCAGCCGCGCATCGAGGCTGTGCCGATCGACCTGCAGCAGGCCGTCCAGACGGCGCTCGACAGCCGCACCGATATCTCCCGCGCGCGACGGCAGCTCGACATCAACGAAGCGACGGTCCGCAATCTCCGCAACAGCGCCCTGCCGGCGCTCGATCTGATCGGAAGCTATCAACTCACCGGTCAGGGCGGTCCCCAGTTGATTCCCGCCGGGAACAGCTTCGAGGACATCTTCGGAGGCACCGGCGGGGTTCTCCCCGGCGGCTACCGCGATGCGCTGCAGAGCATCGCCGGCGCGGACTACCCGGTCTGGAGCGTCCAGCTCCGGATGAGCTACCCGCTCGGCCGGAGCGCGGACCGCGCCGCGCACGAGCGGGCCCGCCGGGAGCTGCAGCAGAACGAAGCCCAGATTCGCCGCATCGAGCTTCGGATTGCCGGCGAGGTCACCGCCGCGGCCCTCCGCATCGAGTCGATCCAGGAGCGCATCGAGGCCGCGACGGCATCGCGGGAGCTGGCGGAACGGCAACTCCAGGCCGAGGAGAGCAAGTTCGAGACCGGCCTGTCGACGAACTTCTTCGTCCTGCAGTCGCAACGCGATCTCGCGGCCGCGCGGGACGCCGAGCTGCGCGCGATTCTCGACTACCAGCGCGCGCTGATCGAGTTCGACCGGACGCGGCGCGCTTCCCTCGGCGGCGCCGGCATCGCCGTCGTCGGCGGCGCGGCGCGGCCCGGCGCGCGAGCGCCCGAATCCCGCTCGACCCCGGGAACCTCCGTGTCCTCAGGACGTTGAACCCAACAGGAGCATCATCCCATGTCCCGCACCGACCTCATGCGCGGCACCCTCGACCTGCTAATCCTCCGCGCGCTCATGACCGGGCCGTACCACGGGCTCGGGGTCGCGCGACGGATCGAGCAGCTCACGGAGGGGGCGTTCCGCGTCAACCCGGGCTCGCTCTTTCCCGCTCTGCACCGGCTCGAGCAGAAGGGCTGGCTGACCTCGGAATGGGGACGTTCCGAAACCAACCGCAAGGCGAAGTTCTACGAACTGACCGCCGCCGGGCGCCGGCACACCGGGGAAGAAGTTCGCAACTGGAAGCGGGTCTCGGTCGCGATCGAGCTGGCGTTGCGCGACGTAGAGGAAGCCTGATGCCCGTTTCCCGCCACCCGGCCCTTGCAGCATCACGGGAGGAGTCGTCATGAGCCGCTTGCGCATCTTCGCCGTCCGCCTGCTGAATCTCTTCCGCCGCGGGCCATACGAACGCGAGCTCGATGCAGAGCTCCAGGCGTACGTGGAGCTGGACGCGGCCGAGAACATCCGGCGCGGCATGGCTCCCCAGGAAGCGCGCCGCACCGCGCTGGCCCGCGTGGGAGGCCTGGAGATGATCAAGGAACAATGCCGCGACGTGCACCGCTTCCGCGCCGTCGACGACCTGTGGCGGGACTTCCAGTTCGGGTTCCGCCGGCTGCGCGCGCGCCCGGTGCTCGCCGGCGTGGCGATCGCGGTGCTGGCCATCGGCATCGGTGCGAACACGGTCATTTTCGCGCTGCTCGACGCTCTGCTCCTGCGTCCGTTGCCCGGCCCGGACCCCCATCGCCTGGCCGTCGTGTTCACGAGCGATTCGAGGGGGCAGCCGAGCGCCAACTCGTATCCAGACTTTCTCGACATTCGCGAGTCCACCGGCGACGTGTTCGAGCAAGTCACCCTGGCGTCTCTCAACCCGGTCGGTGTCCGCATCGGCGGAGGAGACACCCGGGTCATGTCCGCCCAGATGGTGGAGCCCAACTACTTCGATACGATGGGGTTGAGGCCGGTCCATGGGCGTGCGTTCGAGGGGGCCGAGACCAGCCCGGTCGCCGTCATCAGCAACGGCGTGTGGCTCTCGGAGTTCGGCGGCGACCCGTCAGTGCTGGGCCGCGCAATCGCCGTCAACGGGTTGCCGTTCACGGTCGTGGGTGTGGCACCCGTCGAGCTGGGGGGCCTGTTCGGCGGCACGCGAGGCATCCTCCGCGTCGACGTCTGGTTGCCCGCGGCCTTCGAGCAGTCGGTACGGCTGGGTGACGCCAGACAGGAGCGGCGCGACTCGCGCGGTTACGACATCGTCGGCCGGCTGCGTGAGGGCGTCGGGATCGACGAGGCACAAGCGCGTCTGGCGGTCGTGGGCCGACGTCTTCATCAGTCGTACCCCGAGGAGTGGACGACGGGCCTTGCCGGGCCGCGGGTCCTGACGATCAGGACAGCGAATGAAGCACGCCTGCCTTCTTTCGCATTCGGGCCTCTGGCCGTCCTGTCAGGACTGGTCGGCACTTTCCTGCTCATCGTCTGCGCCAATATCTCGGGCCTTCTGCTCGCCGACGCGGCGGTCCGCCGTCGCGAGATGTCGATTCGGCAGGCCCTGGGCGCGAGCCGGTTCAGACTGGTCCGGCAGGTCGCCGTGGAGAGCCTCGGTCTCGGTCTGGTCGCGGGGGGCCTGGGCGTTGCCGCGGCGTCGGTCGCCATCGGCTTCGTGACGCTGCCGGTATCGGACCTGCCGTTGCCCCTGCCCTTGCAGTTGAACCTCGAGCCCAGTTGGCGCCTGCTCGCGGCCTCGCTGGTCGCGTCATCAGGCGTAGGCCTTCTGGTGGGGTTTCTTCCCTCACTGTACGCAACCCGGGCCAGGCTCCGTCTTGGCAGATTCTCACAGGCGAGGCTGCGTAACACCCTGACCGCGATGCAGGCGACCGCCGCCGTCTTTCTCCTGATCATCGCGGGGGCGTTCGCGCGCGGCATCGTGGCCGCGTACGCAATCCCGCTCGGCTACGACTCCGACGGGCTGGCGCTCGTCACGGTCGATCTGGAGGCGGCCGGGTACTCCGAGGATCGCGGTCGCGCGTATCTCCGACAGGTGTTCGAACAGGTGCCGACGGCCGAGGCATCGGAAGCGCCGTTCCTGTCTCTCCAGGCGCAGCAACGTCGTGGCATGGATGTCGACGGGTATCGGCCCCGGGCTGGAGAGAACATGGAAGGGGTGCACGCGAACGTCGTCAGTCCCGGTTACGTCCGCTTGATGGGAGTGCCCCTCCTTCGCGGTCGAGACCTCGAACCTGGAGAGCGAAACGCGGTGCTTGTCAACCAGGCGTTCGCCGAGCGGTTCTGGTCCGGTCGGAATGCGGTCGGCAGGCGACTGCGCCGACCGACCCGGGAGCAGGTCCTTCGTCAAATGCGGGGCGACCCCCCGGCGGTCGCCGGCGCCCCGTGGTCGACCGTGGTCGGCGTGGTTGACGACGGCCAGTTCGTGTCGTTTCGAGAGGATGCCGTTCCCGTCGTGTTCGAGTCCATGGAAGACGTCTACACCCCTCAGTTCACGTTCCACATCCGGGGCGTATCGGCCGAAGCGGCACGAGAGGGCATTGGCCGAATCGATCCCGGCGTGCCCGTCGTGAACGTAGCGACGATGGCGGACATGGTCGACACGGCGCTGTTGCCCGCGCGGATTGCGGCCGTCGTGAGCGGCTTCGTCGGGGCCGGCGGCCTGCTGCTCGCGTGCATCGGGCTCTTCGGCACGCTGAGCTACGTCGTGGCGCTGCGCGGCCCGGAGATCGGCCTCCGCATCGCGCTCGGGGCCCGGCCGCTGCAGATCATCCGGCTTGTGGCAGGAAGCACGAGCATGAAGCTGGTGACGGTCGGCGTCGTCGTCGGGGCGGGGCTCGGAAGCGGTGTCTCGCCGCTGCTTCAGTCGCAGTTCTCCCGCACCCAGGGCGTGGACCCTCTCGCGCTCGCGGGGGTGGCGGCGTGCCTCGCGCTGGTGGCGTCGGTCGCCGTCGGCCTACCGGTCGCGCGCGCCCTCAGAATCGATCCCGCGGAGGTCTTGCGCGTCGAGGAGTAGGTACGGGCAATAGGCCCCGGTCGAAACGGAAGGAAGGACACCATGACCATGAAGAACGCGCAGATCGCGCTCGTCGCCGCCGCGCTGATGGGCGCGGCCGGCGCTGCCGCGGGCCAGACCGAGGAGTTGGTGCGCACCATTCCGATGGAACCCGGAGGACGATTGACGCTCCGCAACGTCGAGGGCGGGATCACCGTGACCGGGGTGGACGGTGACGACCTGACGATTCGGGCGACGAAGCGGGCGAGCCGAAGCGGGGCCGACGACGACGCGTTGGATCGGGTCGAGATAGAGATCGAGGAGCGAGGCAACCGGGTGACCGTCGAAACCGAGTACCCCGGGCACCGGCGTTCCTTTCTGGAGTCGCTGGGCGACCTGCTCGGCGGCGGCCGGCGGGACAGGCGGGAACCGTTCGTGGCGGTGGACTACCGGGTGGCGATGCCTCGAGGCGCCGGCGTCACCATCGAGTCGTTCGCCGGCGACGTGACCGTCGAGGCCGTGGACGGCGAGACGCGCGTCGAGACGGTCAGCGGCGACGTCCGGCTCACCGCGCTGGCGCGGCTGGTCGCAGTCGAGTCGTTCTCCGGCGATCTGGAGCTCACCGACGTGCGCGCCGGCGGCACCCTGACCGCCCGGACCGTCAGCGGCGACATCGATATCGAGAAGGTCCGGGCACCGCGGCTGGAGGTGAACGCCTTCAGCGGCGCGGTGGCGCTCGCAGGGGTGGAGTCCCGGCGCGTCGAGGTGGAGACGGTCTCGGGACCGGTGGCCTTCGACGGATCCCTCGCGTCCGACGGCCGGTACGGCGTCCGCTCGCACTCGGGCCGCATTCTGCTGACGGTGCCGGACGGCTCGGCGTTCGAGCTCGAGGCGGAGTCGTTCAGCGGAGGTCTCCGCTCGGACGTCCCCATCCTCGCCGGACCGGGCGGCGCGGTCCGCCAAGCCACGATCCTCGGGAGAGGGTACCGCGCGATTCGAGGGACCGCCGGCGGGGGCGCCGGCACGCGCCTCGAGCTGTCCACCGTCAGCGGCGACATCGTGATTTCCGACGGCGAAACGGGAACAGCGGCCCGCGAGGAGATTCCAAGAGCTCCTCAGGGGCTGCCGTCGCTGCCAGGGCTGTCGCCACCCGAGCCGCCGATGCCGCCGCCCCCGCCGCCGCCGGTATAAGAAACCGGCGGCTAGACCGGGCGCCGGCCTCCCAGGCCCCAATCCCGTCCGACGTCCGGAGCTGCTCTATCTGGCGCGCGTTGAACCAGCAGAGACGTTTGCTGATCGCGGAGGAGTCGTCATGAACCGCTTGCGGATCTTCGCCGTTCGCCTGCTGAATCTGTTCCGCCGTGGGCCATTCGAACGCGCGCTCGATGCCGAGCTCCAGGCGTACCTGGAGCTGGACGTCAACGAGAACATCAGGCGCGGCATGGCTCCGAAGGAGGCGCGCCGCACGGCGCTGGCCCGTCTGGGAGGGCTGGAGATGACGACGATCAAGGAACAATGCGGCGACGTACACCGCTTCCGTGCCCTCGACGACCTGTGGCGGGACTTCCAGTTCGGGTTCCGCCGCCTGCGCGCGCGCCCGGTTCTCGCCGGGGTGGCGATCGCGGTGCTGGCCATCGGCATCGGTGCGAACACCGTCGTCTTCTCGCTGGTCGACGCCCTGCTCCTGCGTCCCTCGCCCGGCGCGGACCCGCATCGGCTGGCCGTGGTGTCCACGAGCTTCGGCGGCCTACAGGCTCTGAACTCCTATCCGGACTATCTCGATATTCGCGAATCCACGCGCGACGTGTTCGAGCACGTCACCGCCATGTCTCTCACTCCGGTCGGCGTACGGTTCGGCGGAGAGACCCGGGTCATGTCCGCCCGTATCGTGGAGCCCAACTACTTCGATACGATGGGACTGAGGCCGGTCCTCGGGCGCGGGTTCGAGCCGTCCGAGACCAGTCCCGTCGCGCTCATCGGCAATGGAACCTGGCTTTCCGAGTTCGGCGGCGATCCGTCGGTGCTGGGCCGTGCGTTGGTCATCAACGGGTCGCCCTTCACCGTCGTGGGGGTGGCGCCGGCCGAACTGGCGGTCACGCGAGACTTCGTCCGCGTCGACGTCTGGCTGCCCACGGCCTTCGAGCAATCGGTACGGCTCGGTGACACCCGACAGGAACAGCGGGGCACCCGTGGCCACGGCATAGTCGGTCGACTGCACGACGGCGTCACGATCGACGAGGCACGGACGCGCGTGGCGGTCGTCGGTCGACGTCTCCATCAGGCATACCCCGAGGAGTGGACGGGCCCTTCCGGACAGCCGCTGGCCCTGACGGTCAGGGAGGCGAACGACGCACGCCTGCCCTTTTCCGTATTCGGGCCGCTGGCTGTGCTGACCGGGCTGGTCGGCACGCTCCTGCTCATCGTCTGCGCCAACATCTCGGGCCTCCTGCTCGCCGACGCGTCGTTTCGCCGTCGCGAGATGTCGATTCGGCGGGCCCTGGGCGCGAGCCGGTTCAGACTGGTCCGGCAGGTCTCCGTGGAGAGCCTCGGCCTCGGTCTGGCCGCGGGGGGCCTGGGCGTCGCGGCGGCGTCGGTCGCCGTCAGGTTCGTTGCGCTGCTGGTGTCGGACCTGCCCCTGCCCGTCCCGCTGCAGCTCGACCTCGAGGCCGGCCGGGGCCTGCTCGCGGCGTCGCTGGCCGTGTCATCGGGCGTCGGCCTCCTCGTCGGGTTCCTTCCGGCCCTGTACGCCACTCAAGCCAGGCCGCGTCTCGGCAGGTTCTCGCAGACGAGGCTGCGCAACACCCTGACCGCGATGCAGGCGACCACCGCCGTCTTTCTCCTGATCATCGCGGGGGCCTTCGCGCGCAGCATCGTGACCGCGTACGCCGTCCCGCTCGGCTACGACCCCGATCGGCTGGCGCTCGTCACCGTCGATCTCGAGGCAGCCGGGTACTCCGAAGACCGTGGTCGCGCGTATCTCCGACGCGTGTTGGAGCAAGTGCCGATGGCTGAAGCATCAACAGCGCCGTTTCTGTCTCTCCAGGCGCTACGACGTCGCGGCATGGATGTCGACGGGTACCAATACGGGCCCGGAGAGGACCCGCTGATGAACACGAACATCGTCAGTCCCGGTTACGTTCGCCTGATGGGCGTGCCCCTCCTTCGCGGCCGCGACCTCGAACCCGGAGAGCGAAACGCGGTACTCGTCAACCGCGCGTTCGCGGAGCGGTTCTGGCCCCGGCAAAATGCCGTCGGCGGGTGACTGCGCCGACTGAGCCTGGATGAGGTCCTTCGTCAGGAATGGCGCGATCCCACACGTTCCACCGGTTCCCCGTGGTCGACCGTGGTCGGCGTGGTCGAAGACGGCCAGTTCGTGTCGTTGCGGGAGGATGCGGTTCCCGTCGTGTTCGAGTCCATGGAGGACGTCTACTCCCCTCAGGTCACGTTCCACATCCGGGGCGTATCGGCCGAAGCGGCACGAGACGGCATCGCTCGAATCGACCCGGGCGTGCCCGTCGTGAACGTGGCGACGATGACCGAGATGGTCGGCACGGCGCTGTTGCCGGCGTGGATCGCGGCCGTCGTGAGCGGCTTCGTCGGGGCCGGCGGCCTGCTGCTCGCGTGCATCGGGCTCTTCGGCACGCTGAGCTACGTCGTGGCGCAGCGCGCCCCGGAGATCGGCCTCCGCATCGCGCTCGGGGCCCGGCCGCTGCAGATCATCCGGCTCGTGGCCGGGAGCACGAGCATGAAGCTGGTGACGGTCGGCGTCGTCGTCGGAGCCGCACTGGGCAGCGGCGTCTCGCCGCTGCTTCAGTCGCAGTTCTTTCGTGCCCAGGGCGTGGACCCTCTCGCGATCGCGGGGGTGGCGGCGTGCCTCGTGCTGGTGGCGACCGTCGCCGTCGGCCTGCCCGTTACGCGCGCCCTCAGGATCGATCCCGCGGAGGTCTTGCGCGTCGAGGAGTAGGCGCGGGCAAGCCTGTACTGCCCGCGGGTACCGCCGGTTTGAGGACTCTTCAGGAAGGATCCAGAAATGAACGACGCAGCCCAGCCGCTGATTCATCTCGACAAGGTGACGAAGATCTTCTTCACGGACGAAGTGGAGACCCACGCGCTCGCCGAGATCAACCTCGACATCTACCCCGGCGAGTACATCGCCATTTCGGGGCCGTCCGGCTGCGGCAAGTCGACGCTGCTGTCGATTCTCGGGCTGCTCGACTCGCCGTCCGACGGTCAGTACCAGTTGAACGGCCGGCCGGTGGCGAGCCTCAGGATGTCGGGCCGCGCCCGGACCCGGAACCGCGAGATCGGGTTCATCTTCCAGAGCTTCAACCTGATCGGCGACCTCACCGTCCACGAAAACGTCGAGCTGCCCCTGACCTACCGCGGCATGCGGCCCGCCGAGCGGCGGCGGCGGGTGGACGAGGCCCTCGAGAAGGTCGAGATGGCCCACCGCGCCAAGCACCTGCCCAGCCAGCTCTCCGGCGGCCAGCAGCAACGGGTGGCGGTGGCCCGCGCCGTCGCCGGCCAGCCCTCGATACTGCTCGCCGACGAGCCGACCGGCAACCTCGACTCGAAGAACGGCGAGGCGGTGATGCAGCTTCTCGCGGCGCTGCACGCCGAGGGGTCGACCATCTGCATGGTCACCCACGACCCCCGCTACGCCCAGCACGCCGGCCGCGAGGTGCACCTGTTCGACGGGCGGGTAGTGGACGGCCGCCCGCAAGGCGAGAGCTGAGGTCGGTTGGGCGACGACTGGCCCGGTCGGGGACTCGACCCGCACCTTCGTCGTCGACTCCACCGCGACCTCGGAGGGCTCGGGTGGACTGGGGTCGGGGCGGTCTTTCCAACGTAGGGGTGTGTCAGCGAAATGATCCTGCAGTTGCCCGCGGTGGCCGAACCGGCCGTGGAACGGACGATTCCGGCCGGAACGACTGGCGCACTCCGCGGGGCGACCGCCAACTCATTACCGTGACATACCAGTAGTGAAGAACCCGATCAGAGCCACCCCTTCGTGCGGGCAAGGCGAGCCGCCTCGACCCGGTTCCGCGCCCCCAGCCTGGAGATCGCCTCGGACAGGTAGTTGCGCACCGTCCCTTCCGAGAGCCGCAGCTCCGCCGCGATCTCCGGTCCGGACCGGCCCTCCCCGGCGAGCCGCAGCACCTGGCGCTGGCGATCCGTGAGGGGATCGGGCCCGGTCCACGCCTGGGCCGCGAGGTCCGGGTCGACGGCGCGCCCGCCGGCATGCACCGTCCGGATCGGCCTCGGCCACCTTGGCCGCCAGCTCCGACTTCAGTACGATGACCGAGAGGGTATGCCCGAGCAGATCGTGCAGGTCGCGCCCGATGCGCTCCCGTTCGGCGAGAGCCGCGAGGTGCTCGACCTCGTCGCGCGAGCGCCGCAGCTCCCGGTTCTTGCGCTCCACCACGCCTTCATGGACGCGCGTCACGCCCACCAGCAGCATGAGGACCAGCATGCCGAGCATGGGGGTGGACGCGAACTGCAGAATCGCCGCCGCGGCCACCACGAGCAGGACGGCGAGCGAGACGCCGGCGACCGCCGGCCGTCTCACGCGGTCCAGGAAGGCGACCGCGTACATGAAGAGGCACAGCGCGCCCGGGTTGATCGGCAACAGCGCGACGCCGAGCCCGAAGATCCCGCCGATGCCGCACGCCAACGCAGCCCCGCGCGCCCGTTGCGCCCAGCCGTACAACCCGAAGAAGACCGCCAGGGCCGCTCCGTTGACCGCCCATTGCCAGGCGGTCGTCGGCCGGAGGAATAACGGGACGACAAAGAGCACGAGATAGACCAGCCACACGTGACGAACCCAACGGCTCCACGCGGACTCCTCTCCGACCGTGTTCGGTTCCACGCCGTGCTCTCCTTTGTCGACCGGCGCGGGCCGCACCGGAGGACCGGCCGCACTCCTGAACTCGCGCCTACCGCAGCTCGACGTTGTCGATCTCAAGCCGGAACGAACCGAGCGTCCCCGGGCCGCTGATCAGGAAACCCATGGCCCCGGTCGGGTCGAGCCCGTCGATGCCGCCGAGGGGAACGACGATCCGTCTCCATCCCGAGTCCGCCGTGAACTCGACGGTAGCCGGCATCGGGCCGAGGCTCTCGGCGAAGGCCAGGACCCGGTAGGTCGCGCCCTCGCCGCGCGCGTCGAAGACGAGCGCGGTGATATCGCTGGCATCGACCGGCTGCATCATGCCCGGCGCCAGACCGATCATGACACCGGCCCAGGGCGCGGGGAACCCGGCCGCGATATCGCCGCCGATGACCAGCGCTCGGCCGTCCCCATCCGCGCCGACCCCCGTAACCCGCAGATCGACGGTCGAACCGCCGCCGAACATCGCATCGGTCGACGGGATCCAGCCGGAGGCGGCGAGGTCATCGCTGGTCAGGTCCTCGAAGTCGGTCAGTACGCGCGGGGCGATCCGGGGCCGGCCGGGCAGCACCGCCTCGGGGCGGACGCGCTCGACGCGCACGCCGTCCTTCCAGATGCCCGCGAGGTCGCGCGTCGCCGCCACGTCCCGGGTCGCGTCGCCGCGCACCAGGACGAGGTCGGCCTTCATCCCCGGGACGATGCGGCCCCGGTCGTCGAGGCCGAAGGCGTCCGCGGGGGCGGCGGTGGCAGCGCGCAACGCCTCGAACGGGGAGAGGCCGGCCCGCACCAGGAGCTCGATCTCGCGGTGGACGCTCGCGCCGTGGGCCGCGCCCGGGTTCGGCGCGTCCGAGCCGGCCAGCAGGGGCACGCCGGCTGCGTGCAGCGCGCCGATCCTGTCGAGCACCCTGCGCATGGCGTCCGGAGCGGCCCCTCCCCCGAAGCGGCTCCGCAGTCCGCCCCCCTGCGCCGGCGTCAGGAACGGCGTGACGCGCGGGTCCGCGGCCAGCTCGGCCCCGCCCCCCATGCCCAGGATGCTCTCGGTGATGGTAAGGGTGGGGATGATGAAGATGCCGGCCCGCACGGCCGCCGCCACCGCCTCGCCCGCGTCGTCGCGGTCGTGCCACACGTGCACCAGCCCGTCGGCCCCCGCCGCGATCACTTCGAGCGCCTCGCGGGCCGTGCTGACGTGGAACACCGCCAGCTTGTCGTGCGCGCGGGCGGCCGCGACGATTCGCGGCAGCGTCGACGCGGCGAGGGTCGGGATGGGCCGGCCGAACGTCTCCCCGTGCTCGTAGACCACCTTGATCCAGTCGGAGCCCTCGCTGACGCGGGCCGCGATGAACGCCTCGGTCTGCTCGGGGTCGTCGAGGGTCGGAATGGGCACACCGAACTGCGTGCCGTGCCCGTTCTCGACGGTGATCGCGACGCTGGCCGAGAAGAAATCGGCCCGGCCGGTGACGGGACCCGCCGCCTGCTCGCGCCGCCACGCGGCGGCCTGGTTCGGCTCGGTGAACATGTCGAGGACGGTGGTCACCCCGAAGTTCAGCGCGTCCTCGAGGGCGGGGCCGAAGCTGTGGGTGTGGGCGTCGATGAGGCCCGGCAGCAGGGTCAGGCCCCGCCCGTCGATCACGGTGGCGTCGCCCCCGGCCGCGGGTGGAAGCCGGTCGCCGGCCGTGACCGCCTCGACCGTGCGCCCCCGGATCGTCACCGTCGCCGTCTCCAGCACGTCGTCGCCGGTGAAGACGGTGGCGCCGCGAATGACGGTGACCGGTTCCTGGGCGGGCGCCGATCCCGGCACCGACGCGAGCATCAGCACCGCCGCGAACGCCAACGCCGCCTGCCGGCGGATCCAGAATTGTCGCTGCATCATGACCTCCCGTTGTCCATGGAGGCCATCGTGGGGCAGGGCAATGCCCGTCCGCCAGTGCGCTTCGTCAGGAATCGAACGTGACGACTGTCACAACGTTCGGGCGCATGCGAGGAGAACGACCGGGCGGGCGGGCTGCCTGCGCACACTGGCAGACGGCACCCTCAGGTATCGACGCAACCGCCGGTTCTCGCTGTTCCGCCGGTGGGCGTCGAGGGTCGCCCCCCCACCCCGGCGTCCCGATCACCGGCCGCAACCCGGCGCTCGGTTCCCGCCTCACTTCCTGGTCGGCGGCTTCCGGAGGCCACGCCAGCATCGACGGCGACCGTGCTCCCGGCGGTGGCGGCGTCGATGGTATAATGCCGCGTTTGGTCACCTGAAGAGGAGCAGACGTGAGGGTAGGGATTCATCCGAAGTATCACGAAGTCGAGGCCCGTTGCGCCTGCGGGGCGACGTGGAAGACGCGATCCACCCGCAAGGAGCTGCGGCTCGAGATCTGCTCCAACTGTCACCCGTTCTTCACGGGCCGCCAGAAGCTGGTCGACACCGAGGGCCGCGTCGAGCGGTTCACGAAGAAGTACGGGCAGCAGACGGTCGCCGCCCTCAAGGCCCGGCAGCAGCAGGCCCGCAAGGCGGCCGCGAAGGCCGCCGCCCCGGAGCCCAAGCGCGCGGAGGCCGAGTCCGCCGCCGTGACAAGCCCGACGGCGGACGCCCCGGCCCCGCCGGCCAGCTAGTCTCACGGGCTCAGCCAGTTCTCGACGGGCGTCAGCAGGAAACTCTCGACGTCGCCGCCGACCGGCAGCTTCCGCGTCGGCCGGAACGCCGCCGCGAACACCGCCATGCCGGGCAGCGCGTCGGGAACGCGTCCGCTCTCGACGTCCACGGCCACGAGCCTCCCCCGACAGCGGCGTTGGCGCTGAGAGCGCCGACCGCCGACTCCACCAAGCGACCCAGAACGCGCGGACATCCCGCGCCTGCTTCAGTGTCAGGCCCGTCGCGGGGGACCACGGCGGTGTTCTCGTCTTGACGGCCCTGCCGACGCTTGGTAGTATCAACAATAACGGAAAGAAGGGAGGGTACCTCGATGAACTTCACACTCCGCGGCGCGGCGCTCTCGATCACGCGAAGCGACATCCTCACAGCTACGCGCGACGTTCGGCCGACCCCGATCGATGGGCGGAACAAGTACTTCGTCGAACTTCACGGACAGCGCTTCCCGATCAAGCAAGTCCTTCGGCTGGTCGCCGGCCTGCCGCCGGTCGGTTTCACGGCACAAGACGCGCATCGGATTCTCTCGCGACTCGGCTTCGACGTCTCCGAGTACGAAGCACCAGCGCCGGCTGGACGCCGGAACCCCGCCCCGTGCGAATGGCGATCCCGCCCCGTCACCCGATCCCGGAGCCGTGGAACCAGGACGACGACGAAGTCCTCAGACTGCTGGTGGTGTTCGAGAGAGATGAGGACGGCTGGGAGGTGGCGAGCTGTCCGACGCTGCCCGGGTGCCACAGTCAGGGACGGACGAGGAAAGAGGCGCTCGACAACGTCCGGGAGGCGATCAGAGGCTATCTGGCGAGTCTGCGAGAGCACGACGCTGCGCTGCCGCGTTCGTCCGAGTTTCAGATCGTCGAGGTGCGGGCGTAGCGGTGGTGCGACTTCCTGTTCTCTCGGGAAACGACTTCGTGACGATAGTCGGGAAGATCGGGTTCTCCCTCGACCGCACGGAAGGCAGCCACATGATCCTGATTGGGCCGACTGGCCGGCGACTCTCCGTACCGAAACACCGGGAGCTGGGGCGCGGTCTCCTGAGATCGCTGATCCGCGACGCCGGCTTGACACGGGAAGAGTTCCTCAAGCTCGTGATTGGGAGATGACGGTCAGCGCTACCTACCAGTCTCCCGCACGTGCTGGACATCACCGTCGGGTCGTCGGGCGACTGAGAGACGATGGCGGACCGCCGTACCCTACGGCGGCCCGCGGATGGCGGGACGGCCGGCTACTGCTCCAGCTCGTCGACGATCACCTGGATGTTGCGCTGCACCCCCGCCGCGTTGGGCGCGTCGTAGTGCGAGTAGGCGTCGGGCAGCGACCACCCGGCCGCGATCTCGGCGACCGACTTGCCCTCGGCCCGGCCGTCGCGCACCATCTGCAGGAAGTCGCGGTTGAAGGCGGCCCACTCGTTCAGGTCGGCCCACGTCATCTGGCCGCTGTGCCCGGTGATGATGGTGTCGATGCCGCCGATGTTGTCGTGGGCCTTCTGCAGGGTGTCGGGGATGTCGACGCCGCTGCCGCCGTTCTCGGCGTCGAGGAACGGCACCCGCTGGCCCAGGAAGACGTCGCCGGCGTGGAGGGTGCCGAGGGCCGGGAACGCGATCCAGGCGTCGCCGCCGGTGTGGCCTCGGCCGAAGTAGTAGAGGTCGACCCGGTCGTCGCCGCTGCCCAGCGACATGCGGTCCGAGAAGGTGATCGTGGGCAGCCCGTGGCCGTTCGAGTCGGCGAACACGTTGACGGGGGGCTCCGTGCGGCCGGTGTAGGGCCGCATGACCTCCATGTTCGCCTTGGTGGTCTCGTGGGCCACGAACTGCACGTCAGCGAACGCCACGTTCCCGCTCACGTGGTCGTGGTGACTGTGGGTGTTGACGAGGGTCGTCACCGGGTTGTCCGTGAGCTCCCCGATCGTCTCCAGGATCGGGGCGCCCCAGCCCGGGTTCTTGCTGTCGACGACGACCACGCCGTCGGTGGTGACGAACACCGCGGTGTTGCCGCCGCCGCCCTGCCCCCTGAGCACGTAGAGGTTGTCCTCGAGCCGCTCGACCTCGATCTCCATCGGGCCGTCCTGCGCGGCGACCGCCGCGAGCGAGACGGCGCCCACGCCGACCAACAAGGCGAGAACGATGCTGCGTTTCACGTCATGCCTCCTGACTGACAGACGGCGGCCGGCGCCGGCGATCCGCGCGCGTGCCCGCCCCGTGTCCCCGGCCCCGCGACGCGGCCGGACCGTAACTGTAGTGTCCCGCGCGACCGGCACGACCGTCAAGCCCGCGGCCGGCCCGCGGCCCGCGACGCGCCCGCCGGCGCGATGACCTGCCCGGAGAGCAACGACCGTCAAGCCCGCGGCCGGCCCCGCCGCCCGCAACTCCCGCGGTGACCCACGGACGCCCGCCCGCGCGGGCGGGCGCTCTTCATTCCTCCTGATTCTCGATGACCAGGCGCAGCGCCGCCAGCGCCTCCTGCGACCGGGCGTGCAGGCCGAGCGGTCCCGGCGCCGCCTCCCAACGACGCACCGTCGCCGCCGAGACCTGAAGCAGGTCGGCGAACTCGGCGACCGAGAATCCGCCCCGCTCGCGCAATCCCGCGATCAACGCCCCCGTGGGGCGGAAACCGGACGCCGCGGCCTCCCGGTCCGGGGGCGCGGGCCCGGCCGGCGGGGCGGCGTCCACCGGCGATTGACGGTCTCGAGCTTGTCGAGCACCGGCGTCAGCCCCCGGGGGGGTGGCCGGCGGATCGCCATTCGATGATCGACGGGTCGGCGCCTCCGGCGGCTTCTCCAGCGGCTTCGGTTCCGGCGCGGGGCCGGCCGGCCGCCGCGCCGACGGCGGCGGTACCGCCACGGGGCGCGCCAGAGGCGGCCGGGCCGACGGCTGCGGTCCCGCCCCGTTCCCCGACGCGGGCCGCCGCGCCAGCGGCTGAGTTCCCACCTCGGTACTGGCCGCGGGCGGCCGCGCCGACGGTTGAAGTTCCGCCACGGTCCTGGCCACAGGTGGCCGCGCCAGAGGCCGAGGCCCCGCCTCGGTACTGGCCGCGGGCGGCCGCACCGACGGTTGAGGTCCCGCCACGGTCCTGGCCCCGCGCTGCCGCGACGGCGGCTGAGGCCCCGCCTCGGTCCTGGCCGCGGGCTGCGGCGCCACCGGCTGAAGCCGCGTCCCGGTACTGGCCGCGGGCGGCCGCCGCGGCGGCTTCGATCCCGCCGCAGTGCCCGCCACCGCCAGGCGCGCCGCCGCTTGTGGCACCGCGGCCGCCGCCGGCCGCCGCGCAGACGGCTGCCGTGCCGCCACAGCAACCGCCCCAGGCCGCCGCCGCGGCGGCGCCGGCGCGCCCCCCGCCGCGGCCGGATCGGCTTCGAAGCCGCCGCCGGGGTCCCCGCCGGCCGAGTCGTCCGCGGCCGCCGTGCCGCGCGGCGGCACCGTGTCGGCGGTAATCAGCTCCGCCTCGTCGACGCCGCGCAGGTGGAAGAGCAGCTCCGGGCTGTCGTCGAGTCGGCTGCCGACGCCGTAGATCACCGCCGCCGCGTGCCTGCACGCCGCGGCCCCGTCCGGACAGTCGCACGTCATCTCGATCTCGCCCGGCTTCGGAAAGAGACCGGTGTCGCGATGGGTGAAGACGTCCATCACCCGGTCGGGCAGCCGGCCCTGCAGCAGATCGATGACCGACCCGATCCGTCCCGCGCACGCCGTCCTGATCGCCTCCCAGGACGGCCGATCGAGTCTCCTGATGCGCACGACGACCCGGTAGATGTCCTGACCGGCCACCATCGCCTCGACGCGGCCGGCCCCTATCGCCAAGTGACAGACCGAACCGTTGCGCAGGTAGGTGCGGCCAAGCGGCAGGCGGTTCGCATAGTCGGAGAACGATTCCAGGTGCTCGCACCATCGCCGGCCCCAGAAGCTGCCGGCGATGGTGCGGCCCCGCAGCTCGACCGGCTGCACCTTCATCCCCTGTTCGCGCAACTCGCGCATCTTCACCAAGGCCCGGGCGCGCCGGAGGCCGACCGGCACGTAGCGTGGATACCAGTACATCGTTCAGTCCCGTCAGTCAGTCCTCTGCCCGTGGATTCGCGCGCATGACGTCCGGCGGACCGGATCGATCAGCTCGTGGTCGGAGAGCCCGGCGGGGTCGATCCCGCGGCCGCCGCCGGCGAGATCATCGGCCAGTCGCCGCACTTCGGCAATCCCCAGTGTCCCGGCCGTGAAGTTCGTGAACGTCTTGAATCGCGGCAAATGCCTGCAAAAATTGAAGTAATGCCGCTCAGCATTGTTCCACGAACCACCGTTACGGGACACTAGCCCGGAAATCGCCGCCTGCGGCTCCGATTGCCGCCCAACCAACCCTGCTAGGAGTCTGCACCGTTCTACGGCGCAGACTCCCAGATCGATCCTGTCCTCGATCGTGCCGGGCGTGGCGAAGCGTTGGACCTGCAGGTTGCGCCGCCGACCGGCGTAGAAGACGCGATACGCGGCCCGATTCCCGGACCGCCGGGTCCGCCAGCGGTCGACGTGGATGATGTGGGACACCGCCGTCAAGTTCAGCCCCCGCCCGGCGTCAGAACAGCGACCGCGATTGGCCCCCGTCGACGGTGACGCAGGCCCCGGTGACCCAGCTCGCGCGGGGGGAGGCGAGGAAGGCTACCACGTCGCCGACCTCTTCGGCGCGCCCGAACCGGCCGAACGGGATCTCGCGCCGGACGAACGCGGCCATGCCCTCGGGGTCGGCCGCCTGGCGCTTCGCCCACGAGCCGCCGGGGAAGGAGATCGAGCCCGGGGCCACGCTGTTGACCCGGATGTTGTCGGCCGCGAGCTCGCCGGCGAGGGACTTCGCGAGGCTGATCTCGGCCGCCTTGACCGCGTTGTAGGTCATGCGCCCGCCCGACTCCCGGCCCCAGATCGAGGCGATCATCAGGATGACCCCGCCGCCCCGCGCGCGCAGGTGCGGCACCGCGAGCCGCGACGCGCGGATCGCGGGGTGCAGGGTCTGGTCGAGCGCCGCCCGCCACTCGGCGTCGGTCGCTTCGGTTATCCCTCCGCCGCCGGCCTTGCCCACGTTGTTGACGAGGATGTCGAGCCCGCCGAACGCCTCGACCGCGCCGTCGATGACGCGGGCCACCCCGGCCTCGGTGCTCAGGTCCGCCTCGATCCCGATGACGCCTTCGTCCCCGGGGGCCGCGCCGGGCGGTTCGGCGGCGGCACCAAGCTCGGCGGCCGACCCGGCCAGTCCGGCGGCGGCGCCCGGTTCGGCCCCCGCCACGCGCCGCTCGGCGGCCGCGGCGCGCAGCTCGGCCACGGCGTCGGCCAGCCGCCCGGCGCCGCGGGCCGAGAGGCACACCCGGGCGCCCTCGCCCACGAGCGAGCGCGCGCCGGCCAACCCCAGCCCGCGGCTCGATCCGGTGATGACGGCGACCTTGCCGTCGAGTTGCAGATCCATGTCGTCGTTGCCGTCCAACTGTACTGGAGAAAGGTCACGGCCGCCGCGGTCGTCTTCTACGCATGCGGCCCGGGTCGGCCCGAGCTGGGAGTCCGCGCCGTAGAGCGGTGCAGACTCCTAGCAGGGTTGGTTGGGCGGCGGGCGGAGCCGCAGGCGACGCTCTCCGGGCTAGGCGCGGCACGGGTTCACACGACATAATGGGCGACGACTCTGATGCTGACCGCTGCCACGCTCGGCATGACCTGCTACGGGCTGTACTCGCTGGGAACCGGGCTGGTCGACCTGTTCGGGGCCTCACGGCTCGATCTCCTTGCCAACCTCGGGTCGATTCTGCTCGGCGCGATGCTCGTGCTGGCGGGGCTGCTGATCCGCGTCGGCCTGCCGGGCAGCCTCGCCCTGGCCCTCGCCGCGCTCTTTGGGCTGCAGTCGCTCGCGCTCCACAACGCCGCGCACCTGTACGGGCAGATCGCCCCCGAACCCCAGATCGCCCGCGCCCTGTTCGCGACGGTCCTCGTGGCCCTGGCCTACTTCGGCCGGAGCGACGACGCTCAGTAGCCTCCTTGCTCTCCGCTCCGCTCCGCGCCGCCGCGGCGGGGCGAAACGCCGGCCGCGCCATCGCCGAGTGCCCTCCGACGCCGTCCGAATATGCGGCAGGCACCCGCGCGCGCCCGCCGGCCGCACGCGGTTCGGGCGGCGGACCGCCGACCGTTAAGCGCACCCGCTGGTCGCGCCGCAATTGACGCACTTGTAGCAGCTTCCGTTGCGGATCATGATGGCGCCGCAGGTGGAGCACGACGGGGCGTCCTGGTCGTTCTGGATCGCGAACGGCGCCCCCCGGCCCGCGCCCGCGCCGGCGCCGGGTCGGCCGCCCCCGCCATCGGCCCGGCCAAGCCCTCCACCCGCACCCGCGGCCGGGCTCGACGGGGCCGCCCGCGCCTCGCCGGGGCCGCCGGCCGCCGTCGGGGAATCGACCGGCCCGCCCGAATCGGCGCCGGCCGGCACGTTGACGCCGGCGTGGTACTGCGCCTCCGGCGACAGGAACTTCGTGGCCATCCACCGGAAGATGTAGTCGACGATCGACTTGGCGATCGCCACGTCCCGGTTCCGGGTCCGTCCCGACGGCTCGAACCGCACGTGGCTGAACTTGTCCACCAGCACCTGCAGCGGCACGCCGTACTGCAGCGCGTAGGAGACGGCCTGGGCGAAGGCGTCGGCGAAGCCGGAGATGGTCGAGCCCTCCTTCGCCATGACCAGGAATATCTCTCCGGGACCGCCGTCCTCGAAGAGCCCGACGGTGATGTACCCCTCGTGCCCGGCGATGTCGAACTTGTGGGTGATGGCCTGGCGCTCGTCCGGCAGCCGGCGCCGGGACGGCCCCGCGCCGGCCGCCGCGACGGCGTCGGCCACGGCCGAATCCGCGGGCGCGGACTCGGCGGCCGTCCCCTTCCGCGTGGTGTTCAACGGCTGCGTGCGCTTGCTGCCGTCCCGGTAGATGGACACCGCCTTCGTGCCGAGGCGCCACGCGTCGAGGTACGCCTGCTCGATCTCCGCGACGGTCGCGCCGGGCGGCACGTTGATCGTCTTCGAGATGGCCCCGGAGATGAACGGCTGCACCGCCCCGATCATCCGGATGTGCCCCATGTGGTGGATCGACCGGCTCCCGCGGGCCGGCTTGAACGCGCAGTCGAACACCGGCAGGTGCCCGGGATCGAGGTCCGGCGCGCCCTCGATCGTCTCGTGCTCGTCGATGTGCGCCACGATGGCGTCGACCTGCCGGCCGTCGTACCCCAGGTTGCGCAGGGCCATCGGGACGGTCGTGTTCACGATCTTCATCAACCCGCCGCCCACGAGCTTCTTGTACTTGACGAGGGCGATGTCGGGCTCGACCCCGGTGGTGTCGCAGTCCATCATGAACCCGATCGTGCCGGTGGGGGCGAGCACCGTGGCCTGGGCGTTGCGGTAGCCGTGGGCCTCGCCCAGCTCGACCGCGTCGTCCCAGGCGCGGGACGCCGCCGCGAACAGCGCGCCGGGGACGCGCTCGGCGTTGACGCCCCGCAGGGCGTCGCGGTGCTTGCGCATCACCCGCAGGAACGGCTCGCGGTTCCCGTCGAACCCCGCGAACGGGCCGCCGTTGTCGCGGGCGATGCGGGCCGACTGGGCGTAGGCCTCGCCGGTCATCAACGCGGTGACGGCGGCGGCCCAGTCCCGCCCCTCGTCGCTGTCGTAGGGAATGCCCCGCGACATCAGCAGCGCCCCGAGGTTGGCGTAGCCCAGGCCGAGGGGCCGGTAGTCGTGGCTGTTGCGCGCTATCGCCTCGGTCGGATAGCTCGCGTTGCCCACGATGATCTCCTGGGCGGTGATCATCGTCCGCACCGCCGCCGAGAACGCGGCGGCGTCGAACCGCCCCCCCTCGTCGAGGAACCGCATGAGGTTGAGGGACGCCAGGTTGCAGGCGGAGTCGTCGAGGAACATGTACTCCGAGCAGGGGTTCGAGGCCTTGATGCGGTCGGTGTTCGGGCAGGTGTGCCAGTCGTTGATGGTGGTGTCGAACTGCATGCCGGGGTCGCCGCACACGTGCGTGCCCTCGGCGACGAGGCGCAGCAGGTCGCGGGCGCGGTGGGTCGACATGACCTTCCCGTCGGTCACCGCCCGGGTCTCCCACTCCCCGTCGTCGACGACCGCGCGCATGAAGTCGTCGGGCACCCGCACGCTGTTGTTCGAGTTCTGGAAGAACACCGACGAGTACGCGGTGCCGGTGAACGACCCGTCGTACCCGGCGTCGATCAGCGCCCAGGCCTTCTTCTCCTCCTCCACCTTGCAGTTGATGAACTCGACGATGTCGGGGTGGTCGGCGTTCAGCACCACCATCTTGGCGGCCCGGCGGGTCTTCCCGCCCGACTTGATGACTCCCGCGAACGCGTCGTAACCCTTCATGAACGAGACCGGCCCCGAGGCGGTCCCCCCGCCGGCCAGCAGCTCCTTCGACGACCGGATCGACGACAGGTTCGTGCCCGTCCCCGACCCGTACTTGAACAGCATCCCCTCGGTCCGGGCGAGGGTCAGAATCGACTCCATCGTGTCGTCGACCGAGTTGATGAAGCAGGCCGAGCACTGGGGCTCCTTCTCGAACCCGCAGTTGAACCACACCGGACTGTTGAACGCCGCCTTCTGGTACACGAGGAGGTGCTTCAGGTCGTCGCTGAACGCCCGCAGGTCGGCCTCGGCGGCGAAGTAGCGCTGGTCCCCGGCCCACCGGGTGATGGTGTCGACCACCCGCCCGATGAGCTGTTTGACGCTCCGCTCGCGCCCGGAGGTGCCCAGCACGCCCCGGAAGTACTTCGACACCACGATGTTGGCGGCCTGCTGGGACCAGAACGCGGGCACCTCGGCGTCGCGCTGCTCGAAGACCACCTCGCCCCGCTCGTTGCCGATGACGGCGCTCCGCGACTCCCACTCGATCTCGTCGAACGGATCGGACCCGGCGCGCGAGAAGTACCGCGGGAACTCCAGGCCGGCGCGATCGGTCCTGGGCGGCTCCGTCTCCAGGGGCGGCGCGGCCGTCTCCCGTTCTTGAACAGCGCTTCTCTGCATCGGCGAACTCCTGGTCTTCGTCGTTTCCGCGCCGGCCCGCCTTCCGGCGCATCTTCAGTCGGCGGATGGGCTGCATCCGCCCGGGCGACCCCGGGGACGCGCCGGCCCACGGCGTGCGGCCGCCCCGCGCCCCGGACGCGCGCCCGTCAGGACCGCGGCGCGCCGGCCCGCGGCCCGCCGGCCGCGAGGATCCAACGCCGGACCATTGGCGGAAAGAGGCGCGGGAACTGCGGAACGCGTACGGCCATCGTCGGGCAAGACCCACTACATATTGCGTCTAGCCGCGGACGATAGCCTAGATGTAGCTGAATTGTCAACCAATCGAGACGCCGGCGTATGGTAGAGTGCTTCGGTCATGTCGCACGGGGAACCTGCGGACGATCCGCCGCCGGTCGTCGACGCGCCGGGGCACGATGCGGCCGGCTCGGCAGCCGACGACCATGTGCCCGAGCCCGCGCCCGGCGCCGGAGGCCGGCCGGCGCCGCCGGCGTTCAGCGCGCGGGTCAGGGCCGCCGGCGAGGTGGTTCTCTGCTCCGGATTCCCGACCCAGTTGACCCTCGTCGTCTTGCTGGGGATGCTGGGGGCGGGGCCCACCGACGGCTCTGGCGACCTCTCGCTCGCCTACGTCGTCACCCTGTCGCTGGTCGACGCGGCGGTGATCCTCGCCCTGGTGTGGATGCTGATGCGCGCCCACGGCGAGCATCCCGTCGCCGCGATGGTGGGCCGGCGCCCGATCCGGTCGGAGCTGCTGCTCGGACTGGCCCTCGTGCCCGCCGCGCTCCTGGTCGTCGCGGTCGCGTTCGCGGTCCTCTCGCGGGTCGCGCCCGAGCTGCGCAACGTCCCCGAGAACCCGCTCGAAGCGCTCATCACGACGCCCGCGGCCGCGATCGCCTTCGGCGGGGTCGCGGTCGTGGCCGGCGGACTGCGGGAAGAGGTGCAGCGCGCCTTCATCCTGCGCCGATTCGAGCGGCACCTCGGCGGCGCCGCGGTCGGCCTGGTGGTGTTCAGCACGGCCTTCGGCCTCGGCCACCTCGTGCAGGGCCGGGACGCGGCCGTCATCACCGGCCTGCTGGGGGCCCTGTGGGGCGTCCTCTACCTGGTCCGCGGCAGCATGGTCGCGCCGTTCGCCTGTCATGCGGGCTTCAACGCGACGGAGGTGCTCATCGCCTACGTCGGGGGCGGAGCCGGATGACCCGGGGTCACGGCGCGACCCGGATGACCGCCGCGCGGGCCGGAAGCGAGGCCAGCCAGTCGTCGATGAGCGCCCGCCGCGCCGCCGACGACGCCCCGTCCGGGCGCGCCGGCGGCGGAAACCGCCGCGCCAGGTAGCGTTCGATGCGCAGGTCGTCCTCCACGACCTGCTCGAGGTCACGCCGCGCGTATCCCGCCGCCGCGAGCGCCGCGTCGAGCGCACGGGAACCCCCGGCACGCCGCTCGATACGCCTCAGGCGGGCGTCGACCTCGCTCGAGATCGGGTCTTCCACGACGTAGCGGGCCGCCTCGTCCAGAATCAGACGACGCTCGATCAGGCGCTCGAGGGTGCGCGGAACCGGATCGGCCGCCCCCGACGGCTCCTCGACCAGCCCCGTTTCCAGGAACAGGCGGACGTCGGACAGCAGGATGACCTGCCCTCCGACCACGGCGAGCACGCGGTCGAGGAGCTGCCCGGCCCCGGGCGGCTGGCCGGCGCCCGGCGCGGGCCAACCGCCGCCGGCCAGGACGCCCGCGACCGCGCACAGCCACACGACCCGCCGTCTCGGCACCATCGGCCGCCCCCGCACTACGCGGACGAAACCTCCCGGAACGTCCCAGCCCGCCAATCACCGCCGAACGCGACCGCAAGGTCGCGCAGCGGCCTCCGCCCGCCGCCCGACCGACCCCGCTGGGAGTCTACGGCGCAGACTCCTAGAACGCCTGTCCGATGCTGAGATGCAGGGCCGTCAGCCGCTCCCGCTCGCCCGCGAACTCCCGCCGGTCCAGCTTGAACCCGAGGTCGACCCGGATCGGGCCGATGGGCGAACGATAGCGCAGCCCGAAGCCGGCCGCCCCGCGGACGCGCGCCAGGTTGCCCACCCGTTCGACCACGTTGCCGGCATCGAGGAAGCCCACCACCTGGAGCGGTCCGAACACCGGCACCCGAAGCTCCGAGTTCAGCACCATCATCGCGTTCCCCCCGGTCGGAAAACCGTTCGCGCCGATGGTCGACTCGTCGCCGAGCCGGTCGAGCGCGAACCCCCGGACGGTGGAGTCCCCCCCCGCGAAGAACCGCTCGCTCGCGGGCAGGTCGTGGATGAAGGTCAGCGTCGCGACCTCCCGCAGCTCCGGCACCCCGTCGTCGTTCAACACCAGCGTCGTCGCCCGGAGGAGCGTCGTCGTGAAGCTCCGGGCCAGCCCCACGCGCGCGCCGCCGGCAAAGACCACGTCGCCCGGCAACCGCCGGTACAGGAACCACTGAACGACGGTCTTGGCGAACCCCACGGCGGAGCCGATCCGGGGGGACGACGCCTCGACGTCGACGGCCAGCAGGGTGCCTCCGGTCGGCTCCAGCGGATCGGTCCGCGTGTCCCGCACCAGACCGGCCGAGAAGGTCGAGAGCGTCACCTCCGGAAACAGGCGGTCGACGAGGGGGCGGTCCTCCGACCGCAACTGCTCGTTCGCGATCCGGTTCACCCCGTAGGTATGGCCCAACCGCCACGTCGTCCTCGGCCCGATGACGCGCCGCAGCTCGGTGTTCACGCCGCGGCTGATCAGGTTGAAGCTGGGCCGGATGACCTGCTCGGCGAACCCGGACACCAGGAGGTCGCCCGACTGCCCGAAGGCCCGCGGCTCGCGGAAGTTCAGCAGGAACCGGTACTCGTTGAACCCGAGATCGGTGCGGGAGACATCCTCGGCCGGAGCGCCCTGCGGCCACAGGCTGACCCGGGTGTACAGATCGACGGACCGGTTCTTGCCCCACAGGTTGCGCCGGCCGATTTCGAAGAACCCGCGCGGGGCGAACTCTATCCGCTCGGCCGCCGCCCCGCCCGCCCCGGCGCGCAGCCGCTGGCTCGCCTCGAGCCCGCCCCCGTACCCGACGCGGGTGGCCGGAGCCTCCTCGACCACGACCACGACGTCGCGGCGGTCCGAGGCGCCGTGGCTGAACTGCCGGAGCTCGATGCGCCGGAAGATCCCGAGCGCGGTCAGGCGGCGGCGGGTCTCGTCGATCTCGTCCCGCCCCAGCGGCTCGCCGGGGCGCAGGGCCAGCTCGCGCCGAATGGTGGCCGTCGATATCTGCCGGTTGCCCACCACCAGCACGTGGTCCACGAAGATCTGGGGCCCCTCGCGCACGAGGAACACGAGGTCGGCGGTCGCGCCGGACTCGTCGAACCGCGGCTCGACCTCCACCTCGGCTTCTTCGTACCCCTCGTTGAGGTAGCGCAACAGGATCGCGGCGCCGGCGGCCCGCGCCCGCGGCGCGTGGAACGGCATGCCCGGCCGCACCTCGACGGCGGCCGCCAGCTCCGCCTCGGTGAACGCGGTCACCCCCTCGAACGAGACGGCACCGACCGCGGTGGGCGCCCCCTCGGCGAGATGGACCAGCAGCTTCACGGGCACCGCCGCCGCTTCGCCGCCGGCGCCGGGCGGAGGCCCTTCGACGAACTCCGTCCGCACGTCCACCCCCCGGTAGCCGCGCCGTTCGTAGGCGGCCCGCACCGCCGCCGCCCCCGCCTCCACGCCGTCCATGACCAGGGACGCCCCCGCCTCGACGTCGAAGAGATCGGCCAGCTCGGCCGACGGCACGGCCCGATGACCGGTGAACGCGACCTCGCCGACGACGTACCGCGCCCCCCGCGCGACGTCGAACACGACCGCGAGCTGACCCGGCTCCTCCAACCGGCGGTGGGTCACCCGCGCGTCGCGGTAGCCGAGCTCCCGCAGGTGGTTCTCGATGCGCAGTCCCGAATCTTCCAGCAGGTCCTCGTCGATCGACCCCTCCCGGGCGATGGGGACCAGCTCGTCCACCCGCGCGCCGGGGACCGGATCCCCCTCGAGACGGATGGCGACCTGCGAACCGGCCCGGACGTCCAGGTCGAGGGACACCGCCAGCCCGTCCGGGCTCGGCGCGGCGGCGTGGGAGAAGCGCGCCGCGTAGAACCGCCGGGACCGGACCTCCGCCTCGTACTCGGCGAGACGGCGGTCGAGCTCGGCCGGATCGTAGGCCCCCCCCTCCCGCACGCCGAGTCGATTCAGGACGGCGGGCCGCCGGGGGGGCTCGACCCCGCGAACCTCGATCGCCCCGATGCGCGCGGCCGGCCCCGGGTCGACGTCGATGACGAGGCGGCCGTCGGGCGACGGCGGCCTCGGCGTGATTCGGGCGGCGAAACGGCCCGCGCCGCGGTAGTACTCTTCGAGAAGCGCGGTGGCGGCGGCGACCTGGCCCGCCGCCACCCTGCTTCCCAAGCGGCGCCGGACGAGTTCGGCCGCCTCCTCGTCGGGCCGGCCGCGGGCGTCGAGCACCTCCACCCCGCCCGCGCCGCGGAACGGCACCAGGTCGTATCGCAGGCTGACGCCCCGCGCCCCCGCGGCGGCGGTGGCGCGGACGTCGACGAACTCGCCGATGCTGAACAGGTGGGTGACGCTCTCGCGGACCTGCCGCATCGACAACGGCCGGCCGGGGCGCGTCTCGACGAAGTCGAGCAGGGCGGGCTCGTCGACGGGCCGTCCGTCACGGAACAGCCGCACTTCGGCGACATTCCGGCCCGCGAGCGCCGCGGGGTCGGCGGCGCCGGCGGGAGGCGCGGCGAGGGCCAGCGCGGCCGCCGCCGCGCCGGCGAGGCGGGCGCGGTTCAAAATGCATGCCTCACGCGGAAGTCCAGGGCGTAGGTGCGGTCTTCGTTCTGCGACAGGATCCACGTCAGCCGGTCGCTCTGGTCGTGTTCGAGGACGACGAGGAGGTCGCGGTTGGCCCCGCTGACCGCCCGAGAGAGCGTGATGTGCGTCCGGTCGGATATCCGCTTGCCGATGAGCATCCGGGCCGTCGGGTTGAGCTCGGCCGACTGCCGGGAGGACGGATCGCCGAGGGACGGGGTGATCTGGAACGTGTCGACCCCGAACGAGTCCTGGACCACGCGGCCGACGCTCGACGAGAGGGGGCTCGTCAGCAGACGCGCGGCGCCGGCCTGGAACCGCTGCTGCTGGGCCAGCTCGGGCGCCCGCGCGGCCCGGAGGTCGGCGCTCAGGGGGTCGCGGATGTCGCCGAGCAGCAGCGAGAAGATGTCGACCTCCGGCAGGGGCGGGTCCGACGACAGGGTGGGGACCAGCTCGTCCGGCGTGCCCGTCGCCCGGACCATGACCCGGTAGGTCTGCCCCGGCACGCGGACGTCGGTCTCGACCTCGATGTCGACGAACGGCTCGATCCGGTTCAGGTTGGCGAACCCGATGGCGCCGTGGCTCAGCCGGTACCGGTTGCCCTCGAAGAAAGCCGTGCCCCGCTCGAGCTCGACCGTCCCCAGCAGCACGGGCCGATCGAAGGTCCCCTGCAGGGTCAGCTCGGCGCTCGACACGATGCGCGCGAGGCTGTTGTCGATCCGCAGGGTGGACGGCGCCTCGATCCGGACGTCGAAGCGCAGCGGCAGCCCCGTCCCCGCCGCATCGCCGCCGGCGCCTTCACCGCCGAGCAGCCCGACCGCGGCCTCGTCGAGCCCGCCGACGAGCACCGCGTCCCGCACGTTGACGACCCCGCCCAGGACCGGCCGCTCCGGCGGGCCGCGCAGCACCAGATCGGTGTCGACGTTCGACCGGAACCCCTCGGGGAACCGGAGCTGCATGTCCCGGCCGGCCGCGGTGATGCCCAGCTCGCCGAGCGCGAACCCGTCGATCCCGGCCCGCCCGCCGAGCCGCACCGGACCGGACCCCATCGACGCGACCAGCTCGTCGAACCGGACCCCGCCCCGCTCGAAGACGATGCGGCCGTCGATGTCCTCCAGCGCGTGCGGCAGCGCGATGTGCCGGATGCGCCCGTTCCGCACCGCCGCCTCCCCCGTCAGCACCGGCCGCCGCACGGCGCCCGCGATCTCGGCGTCCACCACCGCCGATCCCGATCCGCGCAGACTCTGGAACATGCCCTGGAGGATGTCGAGGTTGGCGTTGCCGTCGACCCCGACCGAGACCTCGTCGGCGCCGAGGTCCACCGCCCCCGCGAGGTCGAGGGCGGTGCCGTCGCCGGCCAGCCGCAGCCGGTCGATGCCGATGACCCGCCGGTCGAGGCTCAGCCGTATCGGACCGTCGTTGCGGATCCCGTAGTCGAGCAGGCTCGCGTTCATCCGCTGGATGGTGGCCGTCGCGTCGAGGCGGTCCCAGTCGCGCAACGGACCGACGACGTCGAGCGAGCCGCTCAGCACCGCCCGCGTATAGGGGGACCATTCGGGGACGAACATGCGCACGTAGGGGTCGAGCGACCAGTCCGCGACCCGCAGCGAGAGGTCGGCGTCCTGCGCCCCCGACAGGGTCACGCGTCCCGCGGCGGAGAACGCCACGGTCGACGACGCCCCCTCGAGGTCCAGGCGCAGATCCCCGTCCCGGACGTCGAGCCGGCCGGTGATGTGTCCGACCTCCTCTTCCCCGATGCGCAGGTCGCTGACGGTGGCCCGGATCGTGTAGCGGGGGTCGTCGAGGAGCCCGACCCCCGACGCGGTGCCCGCGATGGTGCCGGACGGCGGGCGCGGCAGCTCGGGGACGAACGTCAGCGAGGCGATGTCGACGCCGCGGGCGTCGAGGTCGAACGAGTAGGACGCGTCCCACTCGATGAACGCGGCCCCCGTCGCCCGGCCCGCGCCCTTGCGGATGTCGAGCCCGTTCAGCCGGACCCCCGTTCCCTCGAAGCGCAGGTCGGCGGCGGCGGAGTCGAAGGGCTCGCCGTAGGCGGTCGGCCCGTCGAGCCGCAGCCGCCCCACCCCGAACAGCCGCCGATAGGGCCCGTAGAGCCGCATCTCGCCGGTGGCCGGCCCCTCGATCAGATAGCCCTCGGTGAGCCCGAACGCGGCGCGGATGCCCGCGGCGGGGAACGACTCGAGCTTCACGACGGCGTTCATCTCCTCGCCGCCGTCGCGGCGGGGCCGGCTCAGCGAGAACCGCCCGTCGATGCCGAGCGCGGCGCCGCCGCGGCGGAAGTCGCCGCCGATGACGTCCAGGTACGAGTCCTCCACCACGAACTCGCCGCGGCCCGCGCCCCACTCCACGTTCCAGGCCCGCACGTCCTCGCCGGCGAACGTCGCCTCGACGCGCGGCGACGCCAGGTCCCCGAGGAGCACGCCGTCCAGCGTGCCGTAGCCGTCGACCGCGAACGGGCTGGTCGGGGCCCCCGCCGCGGTCATCACCGCGGCCATCAGCCGGTCGCTCTCCTGCCAGTTCGCGCTGGCCACGTCGAAGGTGACCCGGGTGTCGGCCCCCCACGCGGTGCGCCCCCCGAACGCGATGTGGGTCGACGGCGTGGCCAGGCGGCCTCCCTCCAACTCCAGCCCGCCGCCCGTCGCCCGGTACTCGACCCGCCCGCCGAGGGGGAACCGGCGCGTCGTCAGATCGGGCGGATCGTCCCGCCGTCCGGCCACCCCGGCCGCCGCGCCGGGGTCGGGCTCGGGACCGGCGAGCCGCACCCCCGCCGGAGGCTCGATCCGGACCGCGCCCCCGCCGGCGAAGTCCGCGAAGCGGCCGATCGGCCACTCGAGGCGGTTCCGGCCCGCGGCCCGGCCCGCCGGCTGCATGCCGCGCACCTCGAGGGCCCGCGCGAGCGGCGCGAGCCCGATGCCCGAGTAGCGGACGTCGAACCCCGCCCGCCCCGGCTCGTCCGCCCCGAGGGGCGCCATCGTGAAGTCGAAGGCGGCCTCCCCGCCGTAGGGCGCGGCCGCGGCGTTCCGGACCTCGAACAGGTCGTGCCGCCATCTCAGGTCGCCGGTCAGGTCCGGGAAGCGGAGCCGGTCGATGCCCGCGTCCGCGCTCGTGAACGATCCCCGGAGGTCGTGGCCCCCCTCGAACTTGTGGAACGTGCCGCTGAAGCGCGAGAAGCCCGCGGCGGTGAAGCCGTCGTCGGCGAAGAAGATCTCGCGCATGCGGGCGAGGTCGATGTCCGATTCGAGCGTGTAGGACATCTCGGGGAAGTTCGACAGGTCGACGCGCCCCTCGAGGCGCGTCGTCGCGCCGTCGGTCAGCAGGTCGATCCGGGTCAGCTCGACGTCGGCGCCGTCGATCAGGAAGTCGGTGTCCAGACCGATCCACATCGGCTCGAAGTCGCCGATCCGCAGCACCCCGCCCGCCGAGGCGGCGTGGCCGCGGTAGTCGAGGACCTTGGTGATGGTGAAGTCCATGTCCGGCAGGTCGACGCTCCAGTTCGACCCGTGGTCCTCGAAGCGGAACTCGCCGCGGGACGCGTTCAGGTACTGCAGGGTGGTGACGAACCGCCGCCCCGCCTCCGCGTCAGGCTCGACGGGGTCCGGAGCCGCCGGATCCGCGGCGGGCACGTCCGGCGCGTCCGCCGCGGGCGCGTCCGCCGCGTCCGCCGCGGGCTCCCCACCCGCCTGGCGCACGAAGGCGGGGAAGCTCTGGCGGCCGTCAGGAAACGACTCGGCGAGCATCCGCCAATCGCGCATGTACACCGAGTCGGCGAGGAACTCGCCGTGCAGCAACGCCGACCACACCACCGACAGGGTTATCTCTCCCGCGGTGAGGAAGGGCCGGTCGCCGGGGTTCAACCCCCCGATGGCCAGGTCCTCGACCACGAACCGGCCGCGCAGCAGGTGGATGCCGACCCGGCCGATGCTGACCTCGCGTTCGAGATAGCCGCCCAGCGCCCCCTCGGCGCGGGCCCGCACGGCCGGGCCGAGATCGATGGTCACCAACCCGACGAGGGCGACCGCGACGACGACGGCGACCCCCGCGACCCCCCGGTGCACGTACCGGCTGGACCACCATCGGGTCCACCCGGACGGGAGCGCGCGAGCCGGGATCCCCGGCGGCGGATCCGGCCCCCCCCGGACCTTCGGACCGGCATCCGGGCCGCGCGGCGAATCGGCGGCCGGCGGCGCCGGGGCGCCGCCCCCCAAGCCGCCGCCGGGGGGTTCCGCCTCCCGCGCGGCCCCCCCCGGTGGCAGGCCCGGGCGTCCGGCGCCGGAACCGTCGCCCGGCGGCTCGGCCTCCCGCCTGAGGGGACGCGCGGGGGTCGGCGGGCCTCCCAGGTTCAAGCTGGTCACCCCGCCCCCTCCGCGGTCAGGGTGACCAGCACGCCGCCGGCCTCGACCGAGTCGCCGGGAACCGCCCGCACGTCGGCCACCACCCCGTCGGCCGGCGCCGCGACCTCGTTCTCCATCTTCATCGCCTCGACCACCGCGAGCCCCTGCCCCGCCGCGACCCGGTCTCCCCGGGCCACGAGCACGCGGACGACCCGGCCGGGCATCGGCGCCGCCACCGCGTGGTCGCCGCCGGCTTGCGCGGCGGCGGCGCGGCGGCGGCGGCGCCCGTCCGTCACCCGGGCGCGGACCTGCCGCCCGCCGATGCCCACGACCCACTCGCCGGGGGCGGTCTCGTCGCCGCGCACCGCCCGGCTCGCCCCGCCCGGTCCCCGCAGGATCATCGACAGGCGTCCCGGACCGACCGCCGACACGTCGACCTCGCGCGTCGCGTCGTCCCAGTGCAGGGCCAGCCGCGCGCCCGCGCCGTCGATCCCGACCGGCTCGACGGTCACGACCCGCGGCCGGCCGGCAACGTCCACCTCCAACCGCATCGGGCCGCGGTCCTTCACGGTCATCGGCGCAGCCCCTCGAGCCGGGCGGCCCGGCGCCACGGCGTCGGTCCCGCCGATTCCCCGCCCCCCGGCCGGGCCGCGCCGGCCAGATAGCCCAGCAGCGCCGCCCCCATGACCGCCGCGTCGACGTCCCCGTCCGGCAGCTCCGAGAACGACCGCCCGCGGCGCTCCGCGAGGGCCCGGTCGAGGAAGGCGGTGTCGAAGTCGCCGGCCGCGAACGCGTCCTGTTCGAGGATCCACAGCAGGGCGGGGATTGCGGTGATGATGCCGCCGATCTCGTACTCGCCGAGGGCGCGGCGCAGGCGGGCGGCGGCGGCGGCGCGGTCCGGCGCCCACGCGACGACCTTGGAGATCATCGAGTCGTAGTGGACGGGCACCGTGAACCCCGCCTCGACGCCGCTGTCGTCCCGCACGCCCGGGCCCGACGGGCTGCGCAGGAACGTGATGCGGCCCGGCGCGGGCAGGAACCCGGCGTCGGGGTCCTCGGCGTAGACCCGCGCCTCGATCGCGTGCCCCTGCGGGGTCAGGGCGCGCCGCGGGTCGAGGGTCAGACGCTCGCCGCGCGCGATCCGGATCTGCCAGTGCACCAGGTCGACCCCGGTCACCATCTCCGTGACCGGATGCTCGACCTGGAGCCGCGTGTTCATCTCGAGGAAGTAGAACCGGCCGTCCTCGTCGAGCAGGAACTCGAGGGTGCCGGCGTTGACGTAGCGGACGGCCGCGCACAGGGCCGCCGCGGCGTCGGCCAGCGCCGTCCGGATCGGCCCGGTGACCGGCGACCGACGGCGACTCTTCGATGACCTTCTGGTGCCGCCGCTGGATCGAGCATTCACGCTCCACGAACGGCACCACCGTGCCGTGCCCGTCGCCCAGCACCTGGACCTCGACGTGGCGCGCGCGCTCGATCAGCCGCTCGAAGTAGACGGCCGACTCGCCGAAGGCGGCCCCCGCCTCGGACCGCGCGCTCTCGACCCCCGCCGCCACCCCGTCGGGGCCCGAGACGCGGCGCATCCCCCGCCCCCCGCCGCCGGCCACCGCCTTGATGAACAGCGGATAGCCGACCTCGTCGGCCCGCGCGCGCAACTCGGCCTCGGACAGGGTGTCGGGCAGCGTCTCGGTGCCGGGCACCACCGGGACCCCCGCGGCGATGGCCGCCCGCCGCGCCGCCGTCTTGCCGCCCATGGTCTCGATGACGCCGGCGTCGGGCCCGATGAACGTCAGCCCCGCCGACCGGCAGGCGCGGGCGAACGCCGCGTTCTCGGCGAGGAATCCGTAGCCCGGATGCACCGCCGTCGCGCCGGTCCCGGCCGCCGCCGCGAGCACCCGTTCGATGTCGAGATAGCTCTCGGCGGCCGGGCTCGGCCCGATGGCCGCCGCCTCGTCGGCATGGCGGACGTGGGGCGCGGTCCGGTCGCACTCGGAGTACACGGCGACCGACGGGACCCCCATCTCGCGGCAGGCCCGCAGGATGCGGACCGCGATTTCACCTCGGTTGGCGACCAGGATCTTCATGGCTCGGCGCTCGGCACGACGAACCGGACGTCGCGCCCGGTGCGGACCGGGCCGGCGGACGCGCCCGTCAGCCCGCGCTGAACGCCCCGCGCCGCACCGATTCCGGGGACGGCACAGAGCGGGGCCGAAGTGGAGGCAACCTCCCCTCACACAGTGTACGCCAATCCTGCGCGGGTACGCACGGTACGCACGGACACGCACCGCACGGCCGAAAGGGCCGCGTCGCCGGATGCGCGGGGACAACGCCGCCCGGGTGCCGCGTGCGAGAATGGAGGCATATCGAAACCCGGACCTCATGCGACGAGACGCCGCCTCCGATCGTCCGGCCCGCGCCGCGGACACGGGCGCGGCGCGGGCCGGCCGCCCGTCGAGGCGGCTCCGCGACCCGCTCGTCATCTTCCTCCTGCTCGCGGCCGGCGTCTTCGCCCTCGATCGCTGGGTGGAGACCGGCGGGGAGACGGACCGCGTCGTCGAGGTGACCGAGGCTCAGGTCGGGCGGCTCCACGCCCGCTGGACGGCGCAGTGGGGCCGGCCGCCGACCGGTTCCGAGCTGCGGGCGCTGATCGAAGACGCCGTGGACGAGGAGATCCTCTACCGCGAGGCGCGGCGGCTGGGGCTCGACCGCGAGGACGCCATCGTGCGGCGGCGGCTGGCCCAGAAGCTGACGTTCCTGCTGGAGGACGCCGGCGGCGCGCCGATCCCGGCGGCCGAGATCGAGGAGTACTACGCGCGGCACGCCGAACGTTACCGGCGGCCGACGCGGGCGACGTTCGACCACGTGTTCCTGTCGGCGGATCGCCGGACCGATCCGGCCGGCGACGCGGCCGAGCTGCTGGGCCGCCTGGGCGACGACGGCGGCTGGAGGCGGCTCGGCGACCCCTTCATGCTCGCGCGCACCTTCGCGGACAGAACCGACGCCGAGATCGCGGGGCTGTTCGGGACCGCCTTCGCCGACGCGGTGTCCGCGCTCCCGGCCGGCGGCTGGAGCGGGCCGGTCGAGTCGACCTACGGCATGCATCTGGTGCGGGTGCGCGGCCGCTCGGCATCCCGCGCGCCCGCGCTCGACGAGCTTCGCGACCGGGTCGTCGCAGATCTGCGCCGGGAGCGTCGGCGCGAACGGCGTCGGGCCGCGTACCGCGCACTGCGCGAAGACTACGAGGTGCGGCTTCCGGCCGGCGCCGGCGGCCGGCCGCCGCGGACTGACCGAGCTCTACGCGAGTGGTAAGATGGCGGCATGTCCTTCCCGCATTCCATATCCGCCTCGGTCTCGGTACCCGGCGCCACGCGCGCGTCCGACGGCGACCCGCCCGAGCCCGAGTTCCCGGGCTGCCGCCCGATACGCATCACCCGCGACGCCATCGCCGACTTCGAGGACCGCATCGAGTACTGGGACGGGGAGACCGAGACCGCGTGGAAGGTGTGCGAACCGACCACCGTCTACCACGAGGGCCCCGGCCAGCGGCTGGCGCAACTGGCGGCGCTGATCGCCGCGGGACGCGGGGCGCCGATCACCACCCTCGGCGCCGCCGACCTGCTGGTGCGCAACGCCCGCGGCGAGCGTCAGCGCATTATGCAGGCGGACCAGATCGTCTATCTGCATCCCGCCGGGACCAAGCCGCGGGGCGCCGCCGTCGAGGTGGGCGCGGATCATCTTCCCGATGTGGTGCTCGAGGTCGACCATTCGACGGACGTGCGGCGCGGCAAGCTGGGGCTGTACGAAGCGTGGGGCTTTCCCGAGGTGTGGGTCGAAGTGCCCGACGCCCCGTCCCCGAGCCGGCCGCGGGGGCGCCGGTCGGGCCTGACCATCCACCGCGCCCAGGCGGGCCGCTTCCATCCGGTGACCGCGAGCGTCGCCTTCCCGGGCTGGACGGCGACCGAGATTCACGCCGCCCTGAACGAAGCCAGGCTGTCGGCGGAGACGAGCGCGGTGCTGACCCGGGTCGGACGCGCCCTCGGCGACGCCGAAGGCACCGTCCCCGACGACGACCCCTGGCTGCGCGCGCAACGCCGCGAGGCGGCGACCCGGGCGGCCCGGCAGGCCGCGCAGGACGCCGTCGTGCAGATCCTCCGCGCCCGCGGGCTGGACGTCCCGGCGCGCATCGACGGGTTCCCGGCAGACGCTTCGCAGGGCGATCTCGTCGCCGCCGCCCTCGCCTGCCGCGACTACGCGGACTTCCTCGCCCGGTCGAGCCGGCGCTAGACCATTCGGAAGGGCCGGCCGCGCCGGTTCCCGTTCGGAACCAGTTCGAACCCAAGCGACACGAGGTGCGACGTCCTCCGGGCTCTCGATGCCGGCTAGACCAGTTCCCGGACGGCAGTAATCCTTGGCGCGTCGGGTCGGTGCGCGCGGGAAGCCGAGCGGCCGGTGTCCATGCCACCCAACCGGTGTAGGATGGGACATGCTCCCTTCGCCGTCCGCTTCGTCCGTCGCGGTGCCCGAGCGTAGCGAGGCCGAGCCCGAGCCGGAGTTCCCCGGCTGCCGCGCCGTGCGCATCACCCGCGACGCCATCGCCGACTTCGATGGCCGCATCGAATACTGGAACGGCGACACCGAGACGGCGTGGATGGTGCGCGAGCCGACCACCGTCTACCACGAAGGCCCCGGCCAGCGGCTGGCCCGCCTGGTGGAGCTGATCGCGGCGGGGCGGGGGTCGCCCATCACGACCCTGGGAACGGCGGACCTGCTGGTGCGCAACGCCCGCGGCGAGCGGCAGCGCATTCTGCAGGCGGACCAGATCGTCTACCTGCGCCCCGCCGAGACCGAGCCGCGCGGCGCCGCCGTCGAGGTCGGCACCGACCATTTGCCCGACGTCGTACTCGAGGTCGACTACTCGACGGACGTGCGGCGCGGCAAGCTGGGCCTGTACGAAGCGTGGGGCTTCCCCGAGGTGTGGGTCGAGGTGCCGGAGGCCGAGTCTCCGAACCGCTCGCCGCGCCGTCGGTCCGGCCTGACCATCCACCGCCTCGGCGCGGACGGCTACCGCCCGGCGGCGGCGAGCGCGGCGTTCCCGGGCTGGACGGCGGCCCAGATCCACGCCGCCCTGAACGAGCCGCGGCTGTCCGAGGCGACGAGCGCGGTGCTGACCCGCGTCGGCCGCGCCCTCGGCGACGCCGAGGGCACCGCCCCCGACGATCACCCGTGGCTACGCGGGCAGCGGCGGGAGGCGACGATGGACGCGGTCCTTCAGATCCTTCGCTCACGCGGCATCGCCGTTCCGCGGGGCCTCGCCGATGAGGTTGCGGACGCATCGCCGAACGAACTCATCGACGCCGCACTCGCCTGCCGCGACGGCGCGGACTTCCTCGCCCGCTCAAAGCCGCGCGACCGGCCTCGGGGATGACGACGGCGTCGGCGGCGTCCCCGCCGGCCCACGCCGCCTCGCGCTCCGCGCCGCCGCGCCCTTCGGGGCGGGATCCGACGGGGCACCGCCCGCCCTCCGTGTCAGCGCACGCGCGGCTCCCGGTCGTCCTCCGGGCTCTCGATGCCGCGCTCGACGAGCTCCCGGACCGCGGTACGCCCTGGTGCGTCCGGTCGGTGCGCGCGGGGGCGCCGAGCCCGCGCCCGGTCTCCGGAGCCGGTCGAATCGAGTCGCCATCGTCTCGTCCGGTGCCCGGAACTCTGCATTCGTCCCATGCCAACCAACCGGTGTAGGATGGAACATGTTTCCTTCACCATTCGCCGCGACCCCCGAGCGTAGCGCGGCCGAGCCCGAGCCGGAGTTCCCCGGCTGCCGCGCCGTGCGCATCACCCGCGACGCCATCGCCGACTTCGACGGCCGCATCGAGTACTGGGACGGTGACACCGAGACGGCGTGGATGGTGCGCGAGCCGACCACCGTCTACCACGAGGGCCCCGGCCAGCGGCTGGCCCGCTTGGTGGAGCTGATCGCCGCGGGGCGGGGGTCGCCCATCACGACCCTGGGGACGGCGGACCTGCTGGTGCGCAACGCCCGCGGCGAGCGGCGGCGCATTCTGCAGGCGGACCAGATCGTCTACCTGCGTCCCGCCGAGACCGAGCCGCGCGGGGCCGCCGTCGAGGTCGGCACCGACCATTTGCCCGACGTCGTGCTCGAGGTTGACTACTCGACGGACGTGCGGCGCGGCAAGCTGGGCCTGTACGAGGCGTGGGGCTTCCCCGAGGTGTGGGTCGAGGTGCCGGAGGCCGGTTCTCCGAGCCGATCGCCGCGCCGTCGGTCCGCCCTGACCATCCACCGCCTCGGC